>CABQCA010000077.1 GCA_902462525.1 uncultured Porphyromonadaceae bacterium
CAGCAGTCGCCAGTGGCTCCGCGGCTGTCGACGGTGCGTGCCGTGCAGCCGCCCGAGCCGTTCACGGCAAGCGACATCACACCGCCGCTGCACGCCGCATAGAAGCGGCTGCGGCCGCGGTCCCACGCCTGCTCTGCACCGGCGACGGCCGCCAGTGCTGCTACGCGTCCGGCGCCGGGTGCGGTCACAGCTGTTATGTGCAGCGGATTGTCGGCCGGTGCGAAGGCAATGGTATCGCCGAAATCCTCGCCGGCGTCGGTGATGTCGACTATTGCTATACCGTCAGACGACGGGAGGGAGGCCGCCTTCATGTCGGGTGTAGTGTACACCGCGCGCCGCCCGCTCTCGTCGGGTGTCAGCTCGCAGTCGAAGCGGCGTGTGATGCCTCCGCCGCTCACAAGCACAGTCATGCTCCGTGCATCGGGCGAAGGATAGCTCACAACAGGTCCGAGCGCTGTCGGACACACGTTTTTGCCTGAAAAAGAAGCTTCCACGCCCCTCTTGCCGTCGAAACGGACTATCACCCGGGCCTCCCAGGCGCAGTCGGCGGTATCGGTGGCGAATATAGCAGGCGAAAACGGCTCGGCCCGGATTACCCGTAGACCGCCCCAGGCTGTGACTGCTCCGTCGGTGGCCGTGCATGTCGCAGCAAATGTGTGTGGCGCGCTCAGAAGCGCCTCGGCAAACGATGTGCGCCTCACTGCCGTCCGCCGTGATTTCTCAAGGGCTTTCACATCGGCTGCGGCATCAGCCTCCGCCGCAGCCGCGAGGCGTATGCGCCGCGCAGTGCCCGAAAAAGGATTCTCCACATGCCCTGCCGGACGTCCGAGGCTGTCCATGCGTGCTATGGCGCTGAGCACCTGTCCGTTGTTGTTGCCTCCGAGGGCGCGCGACGTTCCCGGAAGCGACACGCGGATTTTGTAGCCGTCAGCATCACGAGCCACAATGGCGCGCCCGCGTTCGCCGCTGTTATAGGGGTGGAACTGGGGCGAGGCGCTTACTTCGACGGCGGCTACTCCGGGAATATTGTCTGAAGGAAGCACAAGTTCGATGCGCCAGAGTTTCAGCTGAACTTCGGTGGCGACGGTGGCGGCGCCGTCGCACCGCAGTTCGATGCCGGCCGTGCACTGGCTCACCTCGGGCAGCGACAGCAGAACTGCCGGCGATTCGAACAGCACAGCGCCGCGCCGGTCTTTCAGGCGGTAACGGGCCAGCACGGGCTGCACGTAGCACCCGGCGGCAGCTGCCGTGGCCACGGCGTCGAGGTAGGCTTCGGTCACTTCACCGGCAAGAGCATCGCGGTCGGCCCCTGTCAGGCGGTGGCCTTCGGCATAGACCTTCGACAGTGTGTGTGCCCCTATCTGCATCGGTGCAACCGAAGTCTGCACCGCCCGCATCGTTATCGCGGGGTAGCGGTGGCCAGTGGTCTCGGCTGTTGGCTTTCCGCTGCCGAAACCGACACGAACGGCACCTTTGGCTGTCATCACTAAAGCTTCGGCCTCACCCGACGGCACGGCGCACTGCGGTGTTCCGGGAAAGCTCCAGTCCGTCGCCTCCGGTGCTTCCGGAGTTTTGTCGGCGACAGCTGCCGACACCCCGGCTGACAAAAGCATACGGCCGCCGCACCTGCACACCGGGCGCCAGCCCGAAAGCCCTGCGGCCACAGGGGCCGCCACAACAGGAACGAGCGACTGACGCCCTTCGGAATCGGGCTGCAGCCGCATATTCACCACACGCCGCCCGTCGCCGCCGAAAGCGTCGCACAGACGCGGAATAAAATCTCCTTTCATAATTCTGCAAGTATTAAATAACACCGCAAAATTATGCACCGGACATTCTCTCTGTGCCGCATTTGTGACACCCGTCAACGTTTAACACGAGGCAGTTCAGGCGCCGCTGACTTCATCGTGGCGGTCAATTTTCTTGCCGTAGCCAAAAGTGTCCGCCCGACTATACCGCTTCATTCTTCCTGATAGCGACTTGGCGGCACATACCATTTTGTTTGGGCCGGTTCAGTCAAACATTACATCGGGATTCATTTGATGAGGATTGCGCCAGAGGATTCGATATTTCCGGGCCAGTAGATCGGCTTTTGCCTGCCAATATTCGAAGCAGAATCCCACACTGCGGGGTACGCCCGCAAACATTTCTTCAAGCGTGTCCTCGACATCGTAATAAACATCCTCCCACCGGCGGGTGTATTCGATTTTGTCCTTCTTCAGTCTCCCCTCCTGTGGGTCTTTCATGATTTCCAGCAGTTCGTCCTCGGAGATGAATTTCAGTATGGCTTCGTCATCAGCTCCATGTATAGAGAGCAGATTATCGAGGCGGAACAGCTCACGCGCCATGTCGGCCACCGCTTCCCGGTCATATTCCTCCGCCGTGTCGGCCACTTTTGCTGCATGGCGTATAAATGCATCCAGAATGCCGTAGCGGTCATGATTGAACACCGTTGAGCGGAGCGCCTCCACTATACGTCCCACCGATGTCACAAGCGTGGCGATCGGCACCATTCCACCGTCGATGAGAGGATAGACACTCTTGCGGAAATCTTTCAGCGAGCGTTCTATGCGTCCTCGAACCATTGCCTCGGCGTTAAGCGTGAGAGTCTGAATCATCTCCGGGTCGTAGTTATGGCTGGTATTTTCCTTATCTATCATGGAGGCGAGGACTGAGTAGGTTGTGCTTTCGAAACGGGCCGCCATGACCTCGTCATCAGGCTGCACCTGCTTCAACAATTCGAGTGCTCCGCCGATGCGTTCTTCGACAGACCTGTCCTTGTCATCTGTGAGTGATATCAACTGGTTGTAAAAGTCGTGTATAGTCATTGGGCGCATGTTTTCCGGTTGTGGTCAATCCTCTTTCCGGAAGGTCTCCGGCTCCCGGATCATGTTCATGGCCTCGACAAGCCTCAGTAGTTCTTCTTGCCGTGTACGATAACCGGGATTGTCAGAGGCTTAAAGAAAGAATATGACCAAAGGTAAATAATTTTTCCAGGTTTTGCAAATGCACCGTGATTTCGGCTTGACACAAAAAGTCAAGATAATAGTTCTGATGCCAAAAGTAGCATAGTTACCATTATCTTAACTTTTTAAACTCTTTACTTTTTTTACTGTCGCTACATGGATGCATACTCGCGGACCGTCGGCGACTCTACGTCGACGCCGTACTCTGCGGCACGCGCCAGTATGGCACGGGCGAGTTTCGGTTTCAGTTCTTCCGGGCAATACCGGAAATAGGCCTCGGCGGCGCGCACATGCGCTGCGTCGGGCATAGGGTACTCACGGCGTTCGGGAAGTCCGAACACGCTGTCGGGCAGTTCTTTCTTTTCTTCGTAGCTCAATCGGTCGTTCATAGCAGTAATAGTTTTTCCTAAAAACGCCCTCGGTCTCTAAAATGTTTTCGTGCCCCTTCCGGCACGACCGCATTTCAGTTCTTTGATTTTTAATCTTATTTAACAATTAAGAGTGCTTTAATGCTTTGTTTTTCTGAAAAAAATGTTATATATTTGCGAAAAACCATAATTCTCATCATTTCCTGCTCTTTTATGAAACTGTTGCCATTATTCTTTGCAATCCTTCTGTTAGGCGTACACAGCGCCCAAGCCTCTTCTGAAACCGGGCAAAGAAGGTACATCCGCTTCACCGAAAAAATATCGAACAATAGCTCGACATTTGAAAACCAAGGTCTTCCGTTTAAGTCAGAACGATTATCCAGCAGCGGAGGCAACATTGAAGTGAATTTCGATGAAACTCTGCCCGACTCCATCAAAACTGCCATTATAGCAGCAAAAAAGTTATGGGAATCCAAACTTCACAATAAGCAACCTATTGTAATTAACGTGGTATTCGAAGCTCTCGAAGAAGATATCGGTATGTCCGCGGAAGTTGGTTATAACTATACATCTGATTTTAAAAGTATTCCTTCCGCGCTTCAGGCGCAGATAGTAGATAATTCTTATGGGAGCATCGATAGTCCGGATGGTTGGATTAGCTTGAATCCCGATATCAATTGGAATTGCAGTTTTTCTAAAAATGCGGCATCAGATTACAATCTTCCAACAATGATTCTGAAAGGAATTGCCAGATGCTTGGGATTCGGCTCATGTATAACTGAAGAAAAAGAAAATCAATTCGCAAATTATTGGGAATATCCTATAGATTTTGACGGTCTTTTGCATTACAACGGTAAATCGCTGAACGACATCGCAGGACTGAGTCAGGAAATGACTGATGCTGTGACATCGGACAATGTGTACGCACATACCGAGACACAGCAATACAAAATTTATGCTCCGAAACAGTTCAAACCCGATTTGTCATTGCGTTATTTTGACGATGAAAATTCCCTGATGTCGGCTTATCTGGGAAAAGGCAATGTCAGTCTGAATGTTGACAACAAAACTATCGACATTCTTAATGCCATAGGCTGGGATTTACCTATATCTGACATCAGAATTCAATGCGATAATATTTCCGGTGATGGCATAGGTTCATGTAATGAAGCACACACATTCTCACTACTGAGAAATGGCGAGAATATCACCTCTTACGCATGGCGATTCCTGCTAAAGGACAAAAAAGGCGATTTTATCCAAATCAAAACCGGCACGACCGAAACGTTCACTATCTCCAGAATAGACAATCCGGAAGATTACTTCGTAAATATAAACGGAGATTTGGAGGGCCTTATAGAATGTGATTATGCCTTGGAGGGACTGCAGAACAGTGCCGATCCATTTTCTTTATCGCTGGAACAAAAACCAACAATTCTTTCCGTCGACAACATCAGAATAGTCAGCAAGGACCAGTATGCATTCTCGTTGCTTCTCGATGTGCGCTATACCGGAGCCGACTATCTTTATGTCGAGATAGAGGAAGAATATGATTCATCACTCCAAAACTATAGGTTCGACGAACCATATATCGCACACGTCAAAACCGGAAATATCTCCAATCTTTATTATAGTTGGGTAACAATTTTGGCAGTTAATAAGTATGGAGAAACATCCGAAACTATAGAATTTGAGCCTACCTATGGAGCGCGTGCCGAACAGGCCTCAGAAAGAAGAATATCACAAACCTCAGATATCACACAAATCAAGCTATATGATTTAAACGGCAATATCATATTCGACGGCAGTCCGAACGATTTCAAGAACACGATTGTAGAACCCGGGTTTTACATAAAAGAAGAAATATACGACGATGGGACCTCGCATAAAACAAAAATATCTTTTAAGTAGCAGATCTCTACTTCTATTACTATTCGTGTTTGCTTTTTCATACCTTGTAAAAGCGAACGTACCGGATATGGAATCATCTCGTTCTGTTACCATCGTGGATTCTTTGGTTCATGACGTTTCATATGATTATCAATTGTTTGAACGTGCGGGAAAACTCAATTGTTCCGGCGTAATAAAATTCTCGGTATCAGTACCGGAAACGGCAACCAGGATTGTTATTTATCGCTCAATGCGTCATAAGCCATTTCAAACCAATGGAAATGTTTTATGGTTGAACAAACAAGAATATCCTATCACAACAAAAGAGATAGAATATTCAAATGCATATTGGAATACTCATTTTATGCTATGCGTATATTTGGAGAATGATAACTATGTATATTCGCGAACCTATACTATCAGCGATTACATTGATGAGGAGGACTTAGCTTTACTCAACCAGCAGTCTTCAGTTGAGGATGTCGACGTCAAAGATGTAAAAATCCATGCTGAAAATGGGATTCTTAATGTAGAGGCAACCGAGAATATAGTCCTGTCGGTTTACGATTTATTCGGCAACTGCCTGTTCTGCGGTGATATAAACGGAACACATTCAATATCGCTCAAAAATCTTTCCACTCCTTTCATTATCCTTAGATATAGCAATTCTGTCAGCACGAAAACACAAAAAATCTTAGTCCGATGAAACGAATCCCGACCGAGGTTTCTTTTTAACACGTGATCTCGTTTCCATCTTTACTTTCAGTCGGGCACTTCGGGACTGGGTTTCGCTCTGTGTTATTTGTCGTGACTGTCAGAAAAATTTCGTAAATTTGCGAGTTAAAACGCAATTTACAAGAAATTAGCATATGAATCCACTCGAACTCAGCGAACAGGAGGCCATTCGCCGCAACAGTCTTGCCGAACTGCGCCGCCTCGGCATCGAGCCTTATCCCGCAGCGGAATTCACCGTTACGGGTCACAGCGATGAAATAAAAAGCACTTTCAGCGACGACGCTCCCCGCCGCGAAGTGGCCGTGGCCGGCCGTATAATGAGCCGCCGCATCATGGGAAAAGCTTCGTTTATCGAACTGCAGGACGCTTTCGGCCGTGTACAGGTGTATGTGTCGCGCGATGAAATCTGCCCCGGCGACGACAAGGAGCTCTACAACACCGTTTTCAAGAAACTCCTCGACATCGGCGACTTCGTTGGCATAACCGGCTATGTTTTCCGCACACAGACCGGCGAGATTTCCGTCCATGCCCAGACACTCACCGTACTCAGCAAGAGCCTGCGTCCTCTTCCCATTGTCAAGATGAAGGACGGCGTGGTCTACGACGCTTTCGACGATCCCGAGCTGCGTTACCGCCGCCGCTATGTCGACCTGGTGGTGAACGACGGCGTGAAGCAGATTTTCCTCAAGCGCACAAAGGTGTACACTTCCATGCGCGAGTACTTCAACAATGCCGGCTACATCGAAGTGGAGACCCCTATCCTCCAGAGCATTCCCGGCGGTGCCTCCGCCCGTCCTTTCATTACGCACCACAACGCCCTCGACATTCCGCTCTATCTGCGAATCGCCGACGAACTCTACCTCAAGCGCCTCATCGTGGGCGGTTTCGACGGTGTCTACGAGTTCTCGAAGAACTTCCGCAACGAGGGCATGGACCGCACCCACAATCCCGAGTTCACATGTATGGAAATCTATGTTTCCTACAAGGACTATAACTGGATGATGGACTTCACCGAACGCATGCTCGAAAAAATATGCCTCGATGTCAACGGCACCACCGAAGTCAAGGTCGGCGACAATGTCATCAGCTTCAAGGCCCCGTTCCCCCGCGTGACAATGGCGCAGGCTATCAAGGATCACACCGGCATCGACATCACCGGCATGGATGAGGCTCAGCTGCGCGATGCCGCACGCAGCCTCGGCATCGAAGTGGATGAGACTATGGGCAAAGGAAAGCTCATCGACGAGATTTTCGGCGAAAAGTGCGAAGGCACATACATTCAGCCCACTTTCATCACCGACTACCCTATCGAGATGTCGCCCCTGACCAAGCGCCACCGCGACAACCCCGAACTCACCGAGCGCTTCGAACTGATGGTGAACGGCAAGGAGCTGGCCAACGCCTACTCCGAGCTCAACGACCCCATCGACCAGTACGAGCGCTTCGTCGAGCAGATGCGTCTCGGCGAGAAGGGCGACGATGAAGCCATGATTATCGACGCCGACTTTATCCGTGCCCTCGAGTACGGCATGCCCCCCACATCGGGAATGGGCATAGGCATGGACCGTCTCGTCATGCTCATGACCGGACAGACCGCCATTCAGGAAGTGCTCCTCTTCCCACAGATGCGTCCCGAGAAGGTGGAGAAACGCGACAGCGCCGAGGTTTTTGCCGCCGTCGGAGTTCCTGCTGAGTGGGTGCCTGTGGTTCAGAAGGCCGGAATGCTTACCGTAGCCGCTCTTGCCGCCGCGAATCCCGCAAAAGCGCATCAGGACTTCTGCGGTCTCAACAAAAAGCATAAGCTGGGACTGAAGAACCCCACACCCGACGAAGTGGCACAATGGGTGGCTGCCGCGAACGAAAAGCAGGCTTAATCAGTTATTTAGTAAGGCGTGGCAATGTTGCCGCCCTTACTATACTCTTTTGATATGAACAGCACTTTTCCCGGTAAAATAGCGGTGATGGGCGGCGGAAGCTGGGCCACTGCCATTGCGAAGCTTCTTCTGTGCAACTGCGCGGAGATTATGTGGTACATGCGGCGTCCCGACCGCATCGACGATTTCAAACGTCTGGGACACAACCCTGCCTATCTCACCGATGTGGCCTTCGACACCGGCCGGATTCACTTCTCGAGCGACATCAACGAAGTCTGCTCGCTGGCCGACACCCTTGTCATGGTCATGCCGTCGCCTTATTTTACCGAGCATATCGAGAAAATAACCACTGATATAAGCGCCAAAACCGTCGTATCGGCAATCAAGGGCATTGTTCCGCAGACCAATGAACTCATCACCGACTACATGACATCGCATTTCGGAGTCGACCCTTCGCGAATGCTTGTCATCGGCGGTCCTTGCCATGCCGAGGAAGTGGCCCTCGACCGGCCTTCGTATCTCACAGTGGGCTGCCGCGACATCGCCAATGCCGAAATTTTTGCCACCGTGCTGCGCAGCCGCCGCACGCGCGCGGTGTGCAGCACCGATGTCGACGGCATAGAGTACGCCTCCGTTCTCAAGAACGTCTACGCCATAGCCTCGGGCATTGTATGCGGCTCAAAGACCGGCGACAATTTCGCGGCCGTGCTGGTGTCGAACGCCATTCGCGAGATGGACCGCTTTCTGGCCGCCGTGGCACCGGCGCAGCGCAACATCTGCGACTCTGTGTATCTCGGCGATTTGCTCGTAACTGCCTACTCGCGGTTTTCGCGAAACCATAATTTCGGCTCGATGATAGGCTGCGGTTACTCTGTGCGCAATGCACGCGCCGAAATGAACCAGACCGCCGAAGGATACTTCGGTGCACGCTGTATCCACGAAATCAACGATATGCTTTGCATCGAAATGCCTGTTGCCGAAAACGTGTACAACATTCTTTACCGCGGCATGCCTGTGGCGAAAGCGCTCAGTGCCATGGCCGGAACTTTCAACTGATTCGATGAAGAAACTTTTAGGGCTCAATCTCGAACAACTCGGACAGGTGGCCGCCGAAGCCGGTCTGCGCCCCTTTGCTGCACGCCAGATGGCTGCGTGGCTCTACACCCGCCGTGTCACCGACATCGACGCCATGACCGACCTCCCCAAGAAAGCCCGCGAGGAACTGAAAAAAGATTATACAGTAGGCCGCCAGGCGCCAAAAGCCGAGGCCGTAAGCGCCGACGGCACCGCAAAATATCTTTTTGAAGGTGTGGGCGGACGCGACATCGAGGCCGTGTATATTCCCGACCGCGATCGCGCCACTCTCTGCGTGTCGTGCCAGGCAGGATGCCGCATGGGATGCCGTTTCTGCATGACGGGCCAGGGCGGTTTTCAGGGAAATCTCGACACCGGCGCCATCATAAATCAGATTCTGTCGGTGCCGGGCAGCGAGAACCTGACAAACATCGTGTTCATGGGCATGGGCGAGCCTACCGACAACCTCGCAGCCGTCCTCGCAGCCATCGAAATCCTCACCGCGAAGTGGGGACTGGCATGGAGTCCGCGCAGAATCACCGTGTCGACCATCGGAAACACACATGCGCTGACGACCCTGCTCGAAACCACTCAGGTACACATAGCCCTGAGCGTCCACAGCCCCTTTGCCGCCGAGCGCGAGAGCATAATGCCTGTCGAACGTGCATTCCCTCTGCGCGGAATTCTGCCGCTGCTGAGGCAACACGATTTCGCACACCAGCGCCGCCTGACGGTGGAGTACACCATGTTCGACGGTCTTAACGACGACCTCCGTCACGCCGATGCTCTGGCGCGCCTGCTGCGTGGCTCCGACGCCCGCGTAAACCTTATCCGCTTTCACCGCACACCGGGCTTCGAAGGCGCGCCTGCCTCGCAAAAGGTGATGGAAGCCTTCCGCGACCGTCTGAACGACAGCGGAATAATCGCCACAATCCGGGCATCCCGCGGCGAAGACATCACTGCTGCCTGCGGAATGCTCGCCGGCAAAACTAAAAACAATCAACAATGAACGATAAAATAAAAGTGGGCATAACCCACGGCGATACCAACGGCATAGGCTACGAGGTGATTCTCAAGGCCCTCGAGGACAACCGCCTCTGCGACCTCTGCACCGTGGTGGTCTACGGCTCGGCTAAAGCCGCTTCTTTCTACCGCAAGGCAATGGAGCTGCCGCAGGTGCAGTTCACTCGCATCGACAGTGCCGCCGACGCGCACGACGGCGTCTTCAACATCGTAAACGTCGTCGGTGAAGACCTCAAGATAGAACCCGGACAGGCCTCGCCTGCAGCCGGCGCTGCGGCTTTTGCCGCCCTCGAGGCTGCCGTAGCCGACCTGCGCGACGGAAAAATCGATGTTCTCGTCACGGCTCCTATCGACAAACATTCCATTCAGAGCGACAGCTTCCGTTTTCCGGGCCACACCGAGTACCTGCAGACGG
>CABQCA010000078.1 GCA_902462525.1 uncultured Porphyromonadaceae bacterium
AGACGCTCTGAACCAGCTGAGCTAAGCGCCCTTTCTTGTTAAAAGCGATGCAAAGTTAGACACTTTTTTTGAACCCTCCAAATTTTTCGCGACTTTTTTTCAAATTATTTTTCATGGAGCCTTCGCCGGCTTGCTTTTTAGGGAAGAAAATTTACGTAATTTTTAGCAAAAAGTTGCATAATTACTCAAAATTGTGTACTTTTGCACGTCATTTCCACTATTAGGTGATTTTTAAGATGAATACAAAAGAAGTACTGGCAGACCTGCGTCTGCGTTTCCCCAACGAGCCGGAGTATCATCAGGCTGTGGAAGAAGTTCTTTCCTCAATCGAAGATTTGTGCAACGAGCGTCCCGAGTACGATCGTATGGGGCTCATAGAGCGCCTCTGTATCCCCGACCGCATTTTTTCATTCCGAGTGTCGTGGATTGACGACAAGGGCCGCGTGCGCTCGAATATGGGCTACCGCGTGCAGCACAGTAATGCTATCGGTCCCTACAAGGGCGGCATCCGTTTCCATTCGTCGGTGAACCTTTCGATCCTCAAGTTCCTTGCCTTCGAGCAGACTTTCAAGAATTCGCTCACGACTCTCGCCATGGGTGGTGCCAAAGGCGGCAGCGATTTTTCGCCGAAAGGTAAGAGCAACATGGAAATCATGCGCTTCTGCCAGGCCTTCGTGGCCGAGTTGTGGCGCAACATCGGGGCCGACACCGACGTACCGGCAGGCGACATCGGCGTTGGTGCGCGCGAAGTCGGCTTCATGTACGGATATTATAAGAAGATGGCGCGTGTATTCACCGGCACTTTCACCGGCAAGGGCATTTCTTTCGGAGGTTCGCTCATGCGCCCCGAGGCAACGGGCTACGGAAACTGCTATTTCCTGCTCAATATGCTCGCTACCCGCGGCATCGACATCAGAGGCAAGCGTGTGGCGGTGTCCGGTTCCGGCAATGTGGCCAACTACACCGCCAAAAAGCTGCTCGAACTCGGCGCGAAAGTGGTGTCGATGAGCGATTCAAACGGCTGTATAATCGCCCCCGACGGTCTCACCGAGGAGCAGTTCAACTTCATCTTCGACCTCAAGACCTATGAGGCCGGACGCCTTTCGGAAGTGCCTGCCACATATCCCGAAATTGAATATCACAGCGGTCAGCGTCCATGGAAACTTGTGAAGTGTGACATCGCCATGCCCTCGGCCACACAGAACGAACTCGACGAAAGCGATGCCGAAGCTCTTCTGTCCAACGGCTGCATCGCCGTGAGTGAAGGCGCAAACATGCCGTCGACACCCGGCGCCGTCCACCGCTTTATTGAAGCCCGGATTCTCTATGCGCCCGGAAAGGCGGCAAATGCCGGCGGCGTGGCGACATCGGGCCTCGAAATGGCGCAAAATTCGCAGAAACTCAGCTGGACAGCCGAGGAAGTCGATGCCAAGCTCCGCGCTATTATGGCGAATATTCACGAAAAATGCGTGCAGTACGGTCGCGTCGACGACACATTCGTAAACTACGTCCGTGGTGCCAACATCGCCGGCTTTATCAAAGTAGCCGACGCCATGATGGCCCAGGGTGTCCTCTGATTTTCGGTCGTCACATCAACCTCGCAAGGCCGGAAGAGCTAACGGTGCTCTTCCGGCTGTTTTTTGCGGATGAATATTTTGTCGGCAATCGGTCTTATAAGATTTATTCGCTATATTTGCAAATTAAATCTTAACATAAGCCAAAAGTAAACATACCCTAAAAAGGAGTATAAATTGCTTTGGCACATTCTGTCGCCTTAAAGTATATCTCCATAAATAAATTTGCGGCCCAATTTTTTAAACATATCCTGTTTATAGAATATGAATACTATAATATCGATACTTAAAATATCAGGATTCATATACATCGCATGTTTATGTTATCGGCTGATGCTATATTATTTTGGGAAAGCTGCCCGGCTCAGGCGCAAATTACGCCGGGAGCTGAATAGCGCAAGAAAGCGTACTGAACAATTGATTGCGCTCCTTGCGGAGTTGCCTGACGAATCTTCCCGGTATGATTTTCTATTGAAGCAGAAATCAGACGGATTGTTTTTCTTTGACGGTTGGTACTGGAGGGTTCCGACCGATTCTTACCAGACAAGTGAAGACAAAGAAGCCGGGGTCGAAGTGAAAAATCCGGTAAAACTCGTTGGAATTCTTGAAGCGGCCCGGACACGTGGAAAACTTTGTCTACCTGCAAAAATAGATCTTCCGGGACTGACGCTTGGAGTGATGACTGTTGTCGGAATCCCCAAACCATTGTCACCTGGCTCTTCGTCTATGGAATCCATTAAATATGAGGTGTATAAATCCATCTCTTTGTGGGGCCTTGAAGTTGAAGAACTTGACATTCCCGACACTGTGACTACTTTAGAGAATATCTCGGACTATCCGAACATTACGTATTTTAAATTCCCCGATAATTTTCAACGGGCATCGGGTTTCGGCTGTCTGTGCAATTGTGAAAAACTTGAGACTGTGCAATTCGGATTATTTCCTATATCCGGCTTCACGTCGTTCTTTTACAGATGTCCCTCTTTACACCGTTTTATTGTTCCGGAAATAGACTGGCTCATTCAATTGACTGACCAGCTCGGAAAATTTGAAAATTATAATGAATGGAGCTATGTCAACCCTGCCTTGTTCACTAAGCGCATCAATGATATTTCCAATATTCCGATTGACATTGAAATAAAGGACGCCTGCGAAAAGATAGGTCATATGATTTTTCCTGAATCATATGAAAAAGCAGAAAGAATCTGTGATTTTTTACAAGCTTTTCCGGAATATTATCAATTTATTCTGAGCTTGACAATGCCCGGTGAGCTTCTCTGGACCTCAGATGAATTGAACTATGATGGATCGGACGTTCCGGCACTCGACGTATGGCAGTTCGATAATGACGACAGAATGTTTGTTTTTCCCTTGGACAGGTGTACAAATCTGGAATTTCTGGTTCTTCCCGATACAATGAAAAATATACCTCAGCTTGCTTTTACAGATAATTCCAGGCTTAGGGAGGTACATTTGCCGGCTACATTGGAAAGAATTGGCGATATGGCTTTTTTTAATCTGATCGATATGAAGCAGGTGGCGTTTCCTGCGACCTTACAGTCGATTGGAGAATATGCTTTTGCCGGTACGGGTCTTACGGAAGTTGACATTCCCAAAGGATGCCGCATAGAAGACACAAGTTTTGATTCAGAAGTTAAGATAAATAGGATTCTTTAGCTCCCGCTTTTTAGCTAAAAAAGCTGAAAGAATTTTGGGGTGTGGGGATAAAAGCGTATCTTTGGTGAAAATATGCGCTTTGTGATGAAACGAACTATCATTGTCCTGTCAATTATTGCCATAGGCACGCTGTGCACGTGGCTTCTTAACCGTCATTCCGATGAAATTCGTGCCGACATAGGCATTGTCGACCCGCCTGTGTGGCTCGAGCCCGATTCGGCCGATGCTATTGCGCGCCGTACGGCTGCTGATTTCAATATGACACTTGATGAGGCCCGTGCCAAAATTCGCGAGCGACATCCCGAGGTGTCGGATGCCGACATTGCCGAATTTGTGGCTGCCGGATGGCTCGAAGTGATGGATTTCGACGGCGAGACGCGTGTTTTCCGTAAAGCTGTCCGAAATCTCGATCTTCTGAATCCGGCCTACAACGGCGGTGTCACCGACCGCGGCTACGAGGGTTCGCCCCGGCGCCTGTCCTATGTCGATTCGGTTCTCGGTTATTGCCGCGGCTCTAATCCAAAGGGCCTGGCGCACAAAGTACGCTACCGCTTCACCATCGACGTGCCCTACGACAAGGCTCTCGAAGGCGACAGCATACGTGTGTGGATGCCGCTGCCTCTCGAAGGCGATGCCTGCGACCGTCAGGAGAACGTGACGATTTTCTCAGCCGAACCAGCCGACTATGTTCTGTCGGGCGATCGCTCCGTACATAACACCGTGTCGATGATTCTGCCTGCTCCCGCAGAGGGCGATACCGCACATTTCGAGTATGTGGGCGAGTATGTGACCAAAGGAAAATTTGTGTCCGGCAAGGAAATAGAGGCCGCTCTTAAGCCTTATGATAAATCGGGCGATCTTTACCGCCGCTACACAGTCTTCGAAGCCCCCCACATTGTGCGCCTCGACTCGCTGGCCCACGCCATAGTCGGCGACGAAACAAACCCCTACCGCCAGAGCGAGCTTGTGGCCGACTACATCATGCGCTTCCCATGGGCCGGAGCACGCGAATACAGCACAATCGACTGTATACCCGCATACGTGCTGCGCGAAGGCCACGGCGACTGTGGTCAGGTGTCGCTGCTCTACATTTCGCTCATGCGCTCCCTCGGTGTCCCGGCACGCTGGGAAAGCGGCTGGATGCTTCACCCGGGCGAAAAAAACTATCACGACTGGGCCGAAGTGTACTACGAAGGCATCGGCTGGGTGCCCGTCGATGTATCGTTCGGACGTTTCAGCAACACCGACGACCCCGATGTCGCCACATTCTATTCTCACGGCATCGACGCCCACCGTTTCTCTACCAACAAAGGTGTGTGCGGCGAGCTTTATCCGCCAAAAAAATTCGTGCGCAGCGAGACAGTCGACTTTCAGGCCGGCGAAGTCGAATGTTC
The DNA here is from genome assembly GCA_902462525.1 of uncultured Porphyromonadaceae bacterium. Lineage (GTDB taxonomy): Bacteria > Bacteroidota > Bacteroidia > Bacteroidales > Muribaculaceae > CAG-873. The sequence goes on from CABQCA010000078.1 coordinate 4,646, forward strand.
GCGCGGCAACCTTTTCTATCCCGGCTGGAATTCGAACTTTACCCTCATCTCCGTTGAACCTATAGAAATAAGCTCGAAATGAACACACTGCGATTTGTCTTTTGCCTTTTCCTTGCTTCCGTTCTTTGTTCGCCCGTCTATGCCGGCTCTAAAGAGGACGATGCACTGGCTGCCCGCGCTCTCGTGGGAGCCGGTACAGACACCATAACCCGGTGGGCACAGGTGCGTATACCTGTAGCCTCGATTCGTACACGCGGTGCACACAGCGCCGAGATGTCCACGCAGGCTGTTATGGGCACCCCGTTGCGTGTCATCGAAAAGAGCGGCGAATGGTTGCATGTGCAGACCCCCGACGGCTACACAGGTTGGATACCGTCGTCGTCGGTAGTGACGAAGTCTGCCGACAGAATGAAAAAATGGCGTGAATCGCGTCGTGTCGCTGTCACATCGCCTTTTCAGGTGAGAGTCTATGAAACGCCGGGCGCTCCGGACCGCATCGGCGGCATAGTCACCGATCTGGTCAGCGGCAGCGTGGTCGAGGTAGCCGAATGTGCCGACGGCAGTTGCCGGGTGATGTTCCCCGACGGACGCAGCGGCTACATCGCTCCGGCCTGTGTCACTCCGGTAGAAAAGTGGGCCGACCAGCTCTTCGACGCCGACCTCATAGTCCGCACGGCCGATTCGATGATGGGCACACCTTATCTCTGGGGCGGTACCTCCACAAAAGCTCTCGACTGTTCGGGCCTCGCCAAGGTGAGCTATCTTGCCAACGGACGTATTCTTATGCGCGATGCCTCGCAGCAGGCTGTCACCGGGCGTCGCATTGAAGCCTCCGACTGGCGAAGCTGCCGTAAGGGCGACCTCCTTTTCTTCGGCAACGCCGACACCCGAAGGGTGACTCACGTGGCAATCTACGACCGCGACGGCAACTATGTTCATTCCTCGGGCCGTGTGAAGCGCAACAGTGTCGATCCTGCTTCCGATTCATATCTTACCACGCCTTTTCTTCATGCAGTCCGTATTGACGGCTATGAAGGTACTCCGGGCATAACACGGGTCATTGAGCATCCGTGGTACTTCTGAAATGCCGGTACGGGGAAGCCTTTTTGCAGAGGCCGGCGGTTGGAAACCGTCTTCCCATGTCTTATACCGTAAAACAACAAAAACTATGAACCGCAGAAATTTCCTCAAAACAGGCATGCTCGGCGCCATGTTCGTCGCTTCGCCCATATCGCTGTCGGCTCTCGACAGCGCCACCCGCGCCACCAAACGGCCCGGCCGGCTCAACCTTTCGTTCCGTCCCTATGAGCTCAAGTTGCGTCATGCTTTCAATCTTGCCCGGAATCAGCGAACAACAACGCCCGGCGTGCAGGTTGAGATAGAGTACGACGGCATAGTCGGCTACGGTGAGGCTTCGATGCCTCCTTATCTGGGTGAGAACGTCGAATCGGTATGCAGTTTCCTCTCGAAGCTCGACCTCGGTCAGTTCGCCGACCCCTTCCGCATCGAGGAAATCCATGATTATATGGAAAAGGTGGCGCCCAACAACCGTGCCGCAAAGGCATCGGTCGACATAGCCCTCCACGACCTTACCGGTAAAATCATGGGTCAGCCATGGTATAAAATATGGGGCCTTAATCCCGAAAACACGCCCAATACGTCGTTCACCATCAGCTACGACGCCGATCCCGACGAAATGCGGAAGAAAATCGAGGAAACAGCACCTTTCAAGGTCGTGAAAGTGAAGATGGGTCTCGACCACGACAAGGAAATCGTCGAAGCCCTGCGCCGCCACACCGACGTTCCCATCTGTGTCGACGCCAACCAGGGCTGGGCCGACAAGGAAAAGGCCCTCGAGATGTGCCACTGGCTGGCCGAACGCAACTGTCTGTTCGTCGAGCAGCCTATGGACAAGGCCGCCATCGACGACACCGCATGGCTGCGGGAACGGTCGCCGCTGCCAATTATCGCCGACGAGTTCCTGCAGCGCCTGCCAGATGTGCGCCGCGCTGCGCAGGCCTACGACGGCATCAACATTAAGCTGATGAAGAGCACCGGTATGCACGAAGCCTACAAAATGGCCGTCCTCGCCAAGGCTATGGGCATGAAGGTGATGCTCGGCTGCATGACCGAGACATCGTGCGCCGTATCGGCTGCCTCGCAGCTCGCACCTATGGTCGACTGGGCCGACCTCGACGGCAATCTCCTCATTGCCAACGATATTTTCGACGGCATGAAGATCGTCGACGGCAAAGTCACCATTCCCGATCGCCCCGGCATCGGCGTTGTAAAAGCATAACATACTGAAAACACACCATAATTATCCGGGCCTGTCCCGGTTCCTAACCTCAAATCATGACCAAAGACATCATTATGAGCAAGAACGCCGTTGTGGCGTTTCTGCAGAAACACCCTGCCGACTTTACTCGCAACGATATCGTCGATTTTGTGGAGAAGAACGGCATCGAGATGGTAAACTTCATGTATCCTGCCGCCGACGGCCGCCTGAAGACACTGAACTTCGTCATCAACAATCTCGCCTACCTCGAGACCATCCTCACCCTCGGCGAGCGTGTCGACGGTTCGTCGCTCTTCCCCTTCATCGGTGCCGGAAGCTCCGACCTATATGTGGTGCCCCGTTTCCGCACCGCTTTTGTCGACCCGTTTGCTCCGCTGCCTACACTGACCATGCTGTGCTCCTTCTTCGACAAGGATGGTAATCCTCTCGAGTCAGCCCCTGAAAATATCCTCAAAAAGGCTTGCAGAGCGTTTACCGACACTACCGGTCTGAACTTTCATGCCATGGGCGAGCTTGAGTACTACGTAATAGCCGACGACCCCGGCACATTTCCGGCAAGCGACCAGCGAGGCTACCACGAATCGGCTCCCTTCGCAAAGTTCAACGACTTCCGCACCATGTGCATGAGCTATATAGCTCGCACCGGCGGTCAGGTGAAATACGGCCACTCCGAAGTCGGCAATTTCACTCTCGACGGCAAAGTCTACGAGCAGAACGAAATCGAGTTCCTGCCCGTCGACGCACGCGATGCCGCCGACCAGCTCATGCTCGCCAAGTGGGTGATCCGCAATCTGGCGCAGCGCCAGGGCCTCGACGTAACCTTCGCCCCCAAAATCACTGTCGGCAAAGCCGGCTCGGGCCTGCACATCCACATGAAGCTCACCGATCGGAATGACCGGAGTGTCATGCTGAATCAGGCAGGCAAGCTCAGCGACGATGCCCGCCGTGCCATTGCCGGACTTATGGACCTCGCACCGGCTCTTACAGCCTTCGGCAACGCCAATCCCACGTCCTATTTCCGCCTTGTGCCGCATCAGGAAGCCCCCACTAACATATGCTGGGGCGACCGGAACCGCTCCGTCCTTGTGCGTGTGCCGCTGGGATGGACAGCCGACGCCGATATGTGTACAATCGCAAACAGCCCTGACGATTCCGGCATAATCAGTTCGGTTGATCCGCACCAGAAACAGACCTTCGAAATTCGTTCGGGCGACTGCTCGGCCGACATCTACCTTTATCTCGCTGCCCTCGCCGTGGCCGTTCGACACGGCTTTGAGATGCCCGACGCTCTCGACGTGGCCGAGCGGCAGTACGTCGACATCGACATTCACAAACCCGAGAACGCTGCCCGTTTGGCCTCGCTGCCAACACTGCCGACAAACTGTCCGGCATCGGCCGATGCCCTCGAGGCCCGTGAAAACGTCTTCGAAGAGCATGGAGTCTTCCCGGCATCGATTCTCAAGGCTACAGAAAAGCGCCTGCGGGCCTTCGATTCCGACCGCTACACTCTCGCCCTCTCCGACCCGGCCCTGATGCAGGAAATAGTCAGCGAATTCTTCTACTGCGGCTGACGGTCCGCAGTTGATTAAAAGCAACAGGGGCGCGAAGTCATCGCGCCCCTGCGTTTGTTTTGTAATATATTGTCAGTCGGCGATGTCTTCGGCTGCGGCGTCAACAACTGAGGCGCATACGGCGCGCATTTCGTCGTATTCGGCCCATGCGGGGTCGTTTTCGGCGTATATTTTCAGGGGAAGAGGAGGGAAGGGGTCGAGCACTCGGTTGAGGAATGAGCCGAACACTTCGGTGCTGAAAGTGTAGAACACCCAGTTGCGCTCGCCGGCGCCGGTGTAGATGCCGGTTAGGAGGGCTGTGTTTTTACCTTTGAGTGCTTCGTTGAAGGCGTCGGTGATTTTTTCGAGCAGTTCGGCATCCTTTTCACAAGGGAAGCCGAGTGAACCTTCGCAGGAGTATGGCAGAGTAACTTCAACGCGAATGCTGTTGCGTTCGCGGGCACGGTATTTTGCCACGTCGAGACGGCCGGTGACGATGATGGTGTGTCCGTCGTCGTCGGTGGCGGGATATGTGAACCAGTCGTTGTTGCTTGCCATTTTATTTATAAGTTAAAAAAAGTAATGAGTTAAAAAGTTAAGATAAATGTTCCGGCTAAACTATTGAAGAAACTATTATCTCGACTTTTTGCACTTTATGAACTTTTTAAACCAACCATTGGTGTCAGAGAAAAAAAACCGGTCGGAGTATAAGCCGGGTTATGTGGCGCGGGTACTTTCCGGTGAGAGAGATGCCCGGCGCCGTCCGTCATTTATCTGGCGCCCCGAAGGCCGCTGTGCGCAGTCTACCCCCCGGCAATGGACGAGCAGCCCTTGAATGCCGGTATACTTGACCTTGCAACCCATAAGATGTGCGGCGCGCGATGTCGCCGTCGCGCCCGGTGAGCTCTTACCTCGCCTTTTCACCCTTACCCGCCGGAGCGGGCGGTTGTTTTCTGTCACATTGCTCTACCGTTGCCGATAGCTTCCCGTTAGGAAATATGGTGCTCTGTGTTGCCCGGACTTTCCTCACGCACTTTACAGGAAATGCGCGCGACGGACCCTCCGGCCGGTTTTTTGAAAGTTGATGTCAGATAGCCCGGAACTGCAGCTTGAAGCTCAGCACGGGATAGACTTTGAGATTGTTTATAATCTTCTGGTATGTGTTGTCGTCCTCAATCGCCGAGGTGTCGAGAGTGCCGTGGTCGGTGTAAAGTTCCGGTTTGCAGTCGATCTGAACACCGAGTTCGAATCCGAAGTTGACGCGGTGTTTGGGCAGAGCGCGTCCGAAGCCGAGGCCTACATATGGGCGGAATTTCGCCACTTTCAGACCGCCGCTGACATTGCCTTTTGAGTCGAAGGGCACCGTAACGTCGCCGATGACAACGCCGGCGTTCGTCATATACTCCGGATGTTCCTTCATGGCATCGGCTATTTCATCGGAGTGGCCGTTGATTTTAATCAGCTTGTCGCCGCCGAAGTATGCGCCGGCTGCGATGAAGAACGAGGACTTGGGGAAAGGGTAAACGTTGAAGATAACGTGACCCTGAGTGCGCTTGATGGAGCCGTTGAGGTCGATAGTGCTGTATATGGAACCATCGGGAAGGTTCGGGTTGTCGATGGTGACGTCGGCATCGGTGTTGATGCTGAAGTCGGGCATGTAGTCGACACCGGCACGCAGATTGACGAAGTTGGTGATGTTTGTCACACCTTCGACCGTGATACCGTTGGTGCCGGCCTGTACGTTAACTCCCAGATGATTGAAGAATT
>CABQCA010000079.1 GCA_902462525.1 uncultured Porphyromonadaceae bacterium
ACGGCTATGATTACCAGAGTGGAACCAAGAGCCAGTGCCGCAAAGCACCGGGCGAACCAACCGGAATCGAAAAATGCCTGCAGGGCTTCTGCCATTAATTCATGATATGCTTCCTACGCTTTTTGAAAAATACGTAATTTCGGATTGACGATTGATTAATTGTCGAAGGTCATTTCATCGAAGCCTTCGGCATCAAATTCATCTTCGTTATAGCCTTGGTCTCCGTAGAAATCTTCGTCAAGGTCGGTGGCTGCCAATGCCGCTGCGGCACGGGCGTCGGCTTTGGCGTCGAATTCATCAAGGTCGATGAATTCGCGGGGCGCCTGACCGAGCGAAAGAGAGCATACGGGGTCTTTGAGCGAGCGACCGGTCTGAATTTCTTTCATTTCTATGAAGAAAGCGCGATCGGTCATGTAGTCAAATACATAAAGCAGTTTTTGGCCTTCGTCGTCGATGAAGTCGCTGAGAACACTTTCCTCCATCAGCCAAACGTCCTGGTCGGCGTCGCTGCCCATGTCCTCATAAGTGATTTCCTTTTCTTTTTCCCAGTTGCGGTCACAGAGGAAAAACGAACTCATCTGACCTTTGTCGTAGCCTACGGATTCGCATATGGCATTTTTGAGGTCAAGGAAAGTTGACGTTGCGTCGATTATTATTTCACGCTTGAAGTTATCGACTTCATCGGAAACAATTCGGAAAGTAAATATCATTTCGGTAGTGTGTTCAATTAGTTAGGTAGATTTATATCGCGAATTTAATAACAATAAATCTAATAATGCAAAAAAAAGCGCTTTTTTTTAAGCACTTTTTGTTGTCTGCAGAGCAAGGTCTTGGAATTTAGCAGTTTGTACTGTATGGTTAGCCGGCGGTTATAGAAGCTTCGATGGCTTCTATATCGGTGGCCAGTTTCTTTTCGGTGGCCAGACGATCTTCGATATTCTGGCAAGCGTAGATGACAGTCGAATGTGTACGGTCGATTTTGTGGCCGATGGCTGTAAGAGGCATCTGACCGATTTTTTTTGCAAGATACATCACAATCTGGCGGGCATCAGACACTTCGCGTTTACGGCTTTTGGTGAAAAGCAGGTCGGAACTTATGTTGTAGTGAGAGGCTACAGCCTCGGTAATCATTTCGAAGTTTACCTGACGGCGTTTGATTTTGATGGCATTAGCCATAACCCGGCGTGCCAAATCGATGGAGATGTTGCATTTGAGCACCATCGAGTGGGCGAGCAGCGATGCTACTATGCCCTCGAGTTCGCGGACGCTGGAGGTGACGTTGGTAGCAATGAAGTCTGCCACGTCCGACGACAGCGACAATCCGTCCTGTTCGGTTTTGAGTTTAAGTACATCGCGTCGAAGACTCAGATCGGGACGTTCGAGTTCCACCTGCATACCCCATTTGAACCGACTGAGGAGTCGTGCTTCGAAACCTTCCATTTCCGATGGCGCGCAATCACTCGACATGATTATCTGGCGGTCGTGCTGGTGGAGATGGTTGAAGATATGAAAGAAAGTGTTTTGTGTGCCCGGCAGGCTTTTGAGGTCCTGAATATCATCGATAATCAGGCAGTCGATGCTCTGATAGAAGTGGAAAAAACTATTTATATTCTTGGCGGCGGCAGCTGTGTACTGGCTTTGGAAGAGCCGGGCTGTCACATACAGAACACGTGCGTGGGGGTTGCGTTCCTTTATGCGGATACCGATGGCTTGAATGAGATGTGTTTTGCCGACACCCGACGGCCCGAAGACAAACAGAGGATTGAATGTCTTCAGCGAGGGATTGTCGCCGATTGCCATACCGATGGAGCGAGCAATTTTGTTGCTGTCGCCTGCGCAGTAGTTGTCGAACGTATAGCGGGGATTGAGCTGCGGGTCGAAATCGCTTGAATCCGGTTGCTTGAAGGGATTGGCCGGCTGAACTTTGCTCTGAGCCAGTATCGTAGGCGACTGGCCTGCGCTTTTCTGTTCTACGGTAGTCGACGGGTCGTCTTTAACGATACGGTAGCGGTAGAAAAGCTGCACATTGTTGCCGTATACTTTGCAAATGCCGGCACGGATCACACCTTGAAAGCGTTCTTGAAGCTGATCGACAAAAAACGATGACTCGGCCATCAATATCAGTCGCCCCGCGTCATAACTTACCGAAGTTATGTCGCGGAACCAGATATTGTATTGCTGGGGGCTGATGTTGTCTTTGATAAATTCACAGCACTTTGCCCAAAGTTCTTGGTGAGTCAGTTCCATTGATAATGTGCGATTTTGCGATTACAAAATTCCGATAAAAAAAGTTGAAAAACAACTCTAAAATAATTTGGAAAAATCGAAACAGTTGCAAAGTGGCCAGATTCAGCAATTTAGAACGACACTCGCCTTCGCAATGGTAACTGTGGCCTGTTTTTTGATTATATCAATGAACAATAGCGATTTATGATTTCGGGCTCTCAAAAGTGCCTTATCCGGGATATTTCTTTATTGCGGCAATGTTGTCTATAGGTTATTCTGTATATAACTATGTGCTATGGAGAGCGTTGTTTAATAATGAAAAAACAGAAATTCAGCACAACCGAAGCCCTTTCAGGATATCGGTTGTGCTGTGTATGCGTTGCTGATCTCGTCCGGTTTTATCTGTAATTGACTTCAGCGTTTTTTTTGAGCTATTTAGAATCTTTCCAAACAAGCTGTCAGAACACCTTTATGTTGATATACCGTTTTGGGTTTTTCTTCATATCGGTGAAAAGCGAGTCGAGCGAAGTGATGGTAGAATTGATGTTATTGTACAGTTCGGGGTCGTTGGTGAGCTTGCCTATAGAGGAGTCTGGATTATTGAGGCTTTCAGAAAGCTGACGCAGGTTCGTCATCGTAGCCTGAATTTCTGCGGCAATGCTGTCGACGGGTACCGTGCGGAGACGGCCGCTCACTTGGGTAAGGTCGCCGGTGATTGTATCGACGTTGTTGGTAATGCTGTGGATATTTCCGGCAATGGGACGAAGTTCGGCAGTGACGGCGTTGAGCGAGCGCATGGTGGCGTGTAGTTCGGTGGTGATGGCGTCGAGTCGTGTAATGCTCTCGTGAAGTGCCGGATTTCCTGTCAGAGTGTTGAGATTGGTGAGCAGCGAATCAATTTTAGGCATTATCGAGCTGACTGCCGGCAATATGTTCTCAGATATTCCTGCCATCATGCCGGCCTTGACACTGCCGGGAATGGTGTCGCCTACGCTGTAGAACGATGAGCGGTCGGTTCCCAGATCGAGCGTTATCGATGCTGTGCCAAGAAGGTCGGCTCCAACATAGGCCTGTGTGCCCTGCGGCAATTTTAGCGATTTGTCGAGACTTATTTCCACTACTACATTGCCGGGATTTTCGAAGTCGTAATTGATGCTTCGGACAATGCCAACTTTGAAGCCGTTGAGTGTCACGGGTGCCGACTGTGCCAGACCTTCCACATTATTATATACAGAATAGTAGTAGTTCGAGGCTTTAAAAATGTTGATGCCTTTCAGATAATTAATTCCGAAGAAAAGAATCAGCATTGCAACGATTACAAGCAAACCGATGAGCACTTCTTTGCGTAATATTGATTTCATTTCTGATGTATTGTTTTCAAGCATTATTAGTTATGTGTTTTAAATTTTGTCCTGTAGGACAAGATCGCCTCACTGATGGCTTTCGCGCATTTAGTGCGGCCGCTTTCGGAAGCGAGGAAGCGCTCTGCGGCAGGATTGCAGATGAAGTCGAGTTCAACCAGAACCGAAGGCATCTTTGTAGCCCATAGCACAAGAAAGCCGGCCTGAAGGACACCTTTGTCGGCACGGCCGGCATCGGCGACGAGGCGTTGCTGAATCATTGAAGCGGCTTCGATGCTTTGCGCCATATGCCGGTTTTGGTCGAGTTCGAAAATGATATACGATTCGCTCGATGAAGGGTCGAAACCCTGATATGTCTGTGTGTAGTCTTCTTCCAGTTCGATGACACCGTTTTCGCGCATGGCCACTGCCAGATTGGCCTCGCTCTTGTGAAGGCCAACGGTGTACACCGAGGCCCCGTGTACATTCTGACGTCCGCGGCTTTTGGCTGCTACTGAATTTACATGGATGCTTACAAATAGGTCGGCATTGGCGTCGTTGGCTATCGAGGCTCTTTCGCCGAGAGGTATGAAAGTATCGTCTTTGCGTGTGAGCAGGGTAGCGACAGAGTCGGCCGGAAGTTTGCCAAGCAGAGCCTGAACTTTCTTTGCCACATCAAGGACTATAGTTTTCTCGTTGGCCAGCTTGCCGCGACAACCGTAATCTTTACCGCCATGGCCGGCATCGATAACGACAGTAAAAGGCTTGTCGGCAGCTGTTTCGCTTTCTGCGGTGGCGCAGAAAGCGGCTGCCGGCAGCACGCCGAGCATGGTTGCTCCTATGATATATCGGGCCAATGAAGTCATTTGCTTGCAAAATTACTACTTTTTTCGTCCATTTCATTTGTCGGAAAGTCGAAAAAACACGCTTATTATTCAATTTTCTTGTTTTATATGCTATCTTTGTCCCGTATTTGATTGTTAAGTTTGTATGAAAACGTATGCGATAATGCTTTTGGCCGTTGCTGTAACTCTGAATTCCTGTTCAGATTCAGCTCCGGCCTCCCGGGAGGTGAATGTAGTTCCGCTCTACGATGAAATTAGTCGTTTCAACGACTTAGACAGTGCATCCCGGCAGGCTTTTATGAATGCTGATTCTGCCGAACTGTCGGCATTCATGTCGGTGGTTTCTGGCGAACCCGTGACGCAGGAAACCGTGGGCTCCTGGGCTGCGTCGCAGGCTGTGGCGGTTTTTACGCCCATGGTCGATTCGGTCTTCCGGCCCGGTGCCACCGGCAAGTACATAGGTGAGATTCTCGGCCGTGCCGATGCCGCGGGCCTTGAAATGCCGGAACGACGCTATGCCGAGGTTGTGTATGGCCGTCCTGAGTCGATTCTTTTTGTCGATTCTGTCATGCTGATAGCAATGAACCATTATCTTGGCAGCGACTGTGATGCATATTCACATCTGCCACAGTACATGCGTTTTGCAAAGTCGCCCCGGATGCTTCCTTTTGATATAGCCGAAGCAATGGCTGCGACATCATATCCTTACCGCCATACCGCTAATTCAACGGTCCTTAGCCGGCTCCTTTATGAAGGGGCTCTCGCGAATGTGAAAATTGAACTTACCGGCGATGATGATGTCGCTCAAGCACTCGGTTACACAGATGAACAGTATCGATGGCTGGTGCAAAATGAGAAAACCCTATGGCGCGAACTGACTGCAAAAGGAATGCTATTCGATACTTCTGATTCGATGGCATCGAAACTCGTCGATCCGGCACCATCGGTCGGCGACCTCGAAGGTGCTCCGGGCCGCGCCGGTCGATTTATAGGCTTTAGAATGGTAAAGGCATACATAGCCGGAAACAAGGACAAAAGTAGGCTTGCGTTCCTTATGTCTCCTGATTTTTACGATGATTCGTCGGTTTTGAGTGCCATATCCTACAACCCGTGAGCATTGTTCTTTGTTATATTCCCGAAAGGAATATATGACAATGAAACATACTCTTATTCTTGCAGCCATCAGCATTGGACTCATAGTCTGTGCGGTCGGCTACAGCGATTCAAAATATCAGACAGCTCTGGGCCGTAAGGCTCCGGATTTCTATGTCGAGAATAATGTCGACACTATTACGCCTCTGTCGCTGAAAGGTGAGTACACTCTTGTTAACTTCTGGTCATCGACCGATGCTCCCTCGCGTAAGGCCGCTAATGAGTACACAGCATGGTTCCGTCGGCATCCAAATGCTCATGTACGTCTGGTATCGGTTAATTTTGATAAAAACGAAGCTCTTTTTAACGAAATTATGCGCAATGACAGCCTTGATCCGACGTGGCAGTTCCATGTATCGGGAGATACGGCCCGCGCGATAGCCGACAATTACGGACTTGAAGACAGCTACGGTTCGCTTCTGATAAGTCCCGAAGGTAAGATAATCGCGCATAACCCTGAGCCGGCGTCGCTTGTCGCTTTGAAATAGAAAAAATGTTCTTCATTTTTGCTGCGCCGGATAATCTTTGCAAAGTTATTATTTTGAAAAAATGATAATGTTCATTAATTTTGCAATACAATTCCATTGTGGAATTTTTCAGATGATAACAGACATAACTTATCAAATCATAAAACAACCTTATCATGAAGACCGATTTGAGCTCTCAGATAAAGCTCGACAGGGTGCCGAAACGCTATTATAACCCTGACAATGAAATTGAACTGGCAGCTCTGCGCCGTGAGGAAAAATTATTTACACGCATTTTCGAAACTGCCGCCGACGGTGGCGATTTCGTGGCTTCGGAAATGGCACGATACATCAACAGGTATGTAGCCAGGAAGGGAAAATGCGTGTTGGCTCTCGGCGCAGGTGCAAGTACACACCGCGCTTATGCCGCGTTGATCAAATTGTACAGGGAAGGAGCTGTTAGCTTCAAGGACGTAGTCATCTATATTATCGACGAGTTCTTTCCTCTCCAGCCTGAAGGCCCGTCGGTGCTGAAACGCCTTCGTGAAGTACTGCTTGATAATATTGACATCAAGGAACGAAATATCCGCACAATCAATCCGGAAATCACGAAGGAAACGATGTACGAATATTGTCAGGCCTACGAACAGGCTATTGCCGACGAAGGCGGCATCGATGTAGCTGTGTTTGAGGTCGGTCCGCAGGGTTGCATCGGCTTCAACGAGGCCGGCTCGCCCGAAGCAAGCTACTGACGCCTTGTGCTTCTGGGTAATGAGCTTCGCCATGCCATAGGCAAGAACTACAATTGCGACGAAGTGCCCAACACCGCCATCACTCTTGGTGTGGCAAACCTGCGGAGTGCAAAGCGCATTCTGACAATGGCCTGGGGCGAGAATAAGGCTTCTATAGTGCGTCGTACTGTTGAAAACGATCCCAGTCCTGCCGTGCCCGCTTCGCTTTTGCAGGGACATCCTCACGTGAAACTGGTGATTGACCTTCCTGCTGCCGACGATCTCACGCGTATAAGCCATCCGTGGAGAGTGACATCGTGTGAGTGGGATGACAAACTGATTCGGAGGGCTATCGTGTGGCTTTGCTTCAAGACAGAAAAGCCGATTCTCAAACTTACCGACAAAGACTACAACGACTATGGTCTGGGCGAATTGCTGGCACTTTTCGGTTCGGCCTACAATGTCAATATAAAGGTATTCAACGAGTTGCAGCACACTATCACCGGCTGGCCCGGCGGTAAGCCCGATGCCGACGACACCTACCGTCCCGAGCGTGCAAAACCCTATCCCAAACGTGTGATTGTGTTTTCGCCTCACCCCGACGACGACGTAATCTCGATGGGTGGCACACTCAAACGTCTTGTCGACCAGCACCACGATGTCCATGTCGCTTATGAAACCTCAGGCAACATCGCGGTCGGCGACGAGGATATGATTCGCTATTTCCTGATGATGGACAAGATCGCGCCAGCCTTCGGTTTTGACGTTGAAAAATATAAAAAACTGTCGGAAGAAGTCCATGATTTCATCACTCATAAGAAACCCGGTGAAATCGACACTCCCGATATTCGCGAAATTAAAACGATGATACGCCAAGCTGAAGCTACTATAGCCTGCAACTACATCGGCGTAAAGCCGGAAAATATACACTTCCTGCGTCTGCCTTTCTATGAAACCGGAACTATAAAAAAAGGCGATCTCGGCGAACGCGATGTAAACATTGTCAGAAGTCTGCTCGAAGAAGTGAAGCCGCATCAGATTTTTGTGGCCGGAGACCTTGCAGATCCGCACGGTACGCATAAAGTGTGCACCGATGCCGTGCTCGCGGCTATCGACGAGGTAAAGGATGAGCCATGGATGGAGGATTGCCGCATCTGGATGTACCGCGGTGCATGGGCCGAATGGGAAATCGATCACATTGAAATGGCTGTGCCTATAAGCCCTGAAGAACTTCGTTTCAAACGTAACTCGATTCTCAAGCATCAGAGTCAGATGGAAAACGCACCTTTCCTTGGCGACGATGACCGCCTGTTCTGGCAGCGTGCCGAGGACCGAAACCGTGCCACTGCAAAACTATATCAGGATCTCGGTCTGGCATCTTACGAAGCTATCGAGGCTTTCGTCGAGTACAAGCCTATTCGTTAAAATAAACAATCTGAATATATTCGGGCGTCGGGTCGGCTGATGAGCGGCCCGACGCTCTTACTTTGTAATAGCCGTGAACCCCGGAAGTCTGTCCCTTGCAGCGAGGATTATGGCGGAAAATGCCATAGCGAGCAGCAGAATACCGTCGGTGGCCGACAGACACGCAAAGCCGCCCATGCCCGTGATAAAACAGCAAAAGAATATCGAACCGAAGTAAGTGCTCTCTGGCAACTTACGTACAAGCAGGTATAGTGCCAGCAGATAAAGGAAATGAATGATCAGACCAAGGAATCCGGTCCATACATAAACCTGAACTACGGCAATTTCGACTTCCGCTATCACTTCGTCGCTTGCCGATATGTCGGTATAAAGCTCGTTCTCTATTTCGTAGCGTTTAACAGTGTTTTTCTCGGGATTGAGAAATCCAAGACCTATAAGCTGCCGGTGTTCGTTGGCTATCATGTCGATTCGCGGAAGCACCTGGGCCATACGGCCCGAGGCGAAGGCGGCGAGGTCTTCCTCGTCAACGGCATCGGAAAGGGCTATGAACTGGTCGATCGACGATTTGATCCGCAATTTGCTTTGCACACCATAATCATCCTGTCTCGTCGGCAGAAAACCATCGATCCAATAAGCCATCCCCATAGCGAGAATACATGCTAAAATTACCCACAGTAGTCTCCTGACGCCAAAGCAGAACAAAACATATGTAAATAGTACGGCAGTAATTATGGTGAATGTCTGAGTCGAAATCAGTGCCAGAATGATGATTGTCCATTGCCATGCTTTCAGCTTGAAATATTTCGCCACAGGATATATCAAAAGAAAAAGCAGATATAAGCCCTGCGGGTATTTTCTGACGATATTGAATGAAAGAGGGGACGCTGCCGGTTCATAGAATGTCGACTGACCGTAGTTTATGGTACCTGGCATAAGAATGTGGCCGCACAGAATATAGGCATCGATGATGTAGAACAGGCACAATAGAAGAACGTAAGGGAATAATCGATTCCAGAAGTCCATGAATTCGAACTTACGGCGGCTGAATACAACTATCGGGATGATAAAGAAGGCAAAGCCCAGACATCGCCGCCACATGAACACCTGTACACTCAGAAGCTCATCTGAGAAAAAAGCGAAACAGAAAAACACAGCCCCATAGGCCACGACCAACAGTACCGTCTTTTTGATTATCGGTGCCTTTTTGAATATAAGAAACAGAGTGAAGCAGACAACAAGACATATGTCGCTGGGTTTTATCGGCATGAATGCCGGATTGATCAGCCCGGCACAACCGAAAAACAGCATTGACATAATCACGCAGTCGTAGGCATTGTTACGGTATGCCCTGACTATCATGGCCAGCGACACGAATAGGGCCGGATAGAACGTAAGACCCGTAAGTGACAGCGAAAGCAGGTAGACGAGTGCCGTAGCCCAGCCATCGCGTGTTATCGTAGGGTAAACGCGTTTGGCTGAGTGGCTGGAGGGCGTGGTCGTTGCAGACGCTGTAAGAACGTTAGTTACCGTATCCGTAGTTTTTATGGGTTTCGGTACCGTTTATTACTATCGAGAGGCGCTTCAGACGGTTGCTGCTGTAGATGCTGTTAAGCTCTTCGAAAATACCCAGTTTGGTCCGGTTCATGCGGCTGACGAAAATAGTGGCATCGGCCACGCGGTCGAGAGTAAATGTATCGCTGACCTGTCCGATGGGAGCGGTGTCGACAATGATATAGTCGTACATGCTGCGGAGTTCGTTGAAGAAACTGTCGATTTTCTCAGAGGTCAGAAGTTCGGCCGGATTTGGTGGAATCGGGCCGGCTACAATGACCGAGAGATTGTCGGCTCCTGGAACTTTGGCTATAAGCTGGCCGATATTTAAGTAGGAAGACGACAGGTACTGAGTGAGACCGTACTGGGGATTTATGTCCAGATATTTAGCAAGAGTCGGTTTGCGTATATCCATGCCTACGAGCAGCACCTTTTTGCCCATAGCGGCGAGTGGAGCCGCGAGATTGATGGATATGAAGCTTTTACACGGAA
>CABQCA010000080.1 GCA_902462525.1 uncultured Porphyromonadaceae bacterium
CTTGCGCCGCTACCGATCAGGAAGGCATAATCAACGAAATCGTGCTGCAGAAACGAATCGAGTTCTGGGGCGAGAACACCACCTTCTTCGACATGAAGCGCCTCAACATGGGTGTTACCCGTGCCTACGAAGGCACCAACTGGCCTGAAGACTCGCGCTTCAACGTTGTCGGCCGTCCCGGCTGGATGAACTGGCCTTTCGTCGACTATGAAGGCGAATTCAACGCCGGTGTCCGCGGTTACCTCAACCCCAACGTTGGCGAACGCTTCGAACCTATCCTTCCCGCCGAAGAATAATCACTCTCAAAAAAGCAAACTCAAATGAAAATCAAATCATTTATATACACAGCTCTCTGCGCCACCATGCTTATGGCGACAGGCTGTACGGAGAGCGAGCCGGAGTACACCCCGGCACCGGCGAGCCCGAGCCTCGATGTATATTTCTCGGCTGCTAACAACCCCTCGATCCGCGCTCTCGACGGTGACACCAAGTTCTCGGTCAACGTCTACCGCTCGGACAAAGAAGAAGCCAAGAGCTATGCCCTCACATGCAAGGATGCTACCGATGCTTCGCTCTTCACAGTGCCTGCCGAAGTATCTTTCGCAGCAGGTGAGAATCTGACTTCGTTCGATGTTACATATGTGGCAGAGAACCTTGAAGGTGTCAAGCCCTACAATATGACTTTCGTTATAGGTGAAGGCGAGAATACTCCCTATGCTCTTCAGACCGTGACCTACACCGTTACTTACTTCCCGTGGGAAGACGTTGTCGGCCCCAACGGCGAGGAATACGGCCTTTGGAAAGACGATATTCTTACTGTATGGTTCGATCTGCCTGAGACTGCTCTTGAATGGGAGGTTAAGGTTCAGCGCAGCCCTGCTATCAACGGCCTCTACCGTATTGTGAATCCTTATGGAACGGCTGCTTTCCCCGGCATTCGTTTCCCGAACGGTTCTTTCGCCAGCGGAGGTACTATCGACGGCCTTGATCATTATCTCTACTTCAACTGCGCCGACCCGACCCATATCTTCGTCTGCGACGAAGACGGTCAGGCAATAAGCAACGGCAGACCTATAATGTTCAATACCGGTGCTGATCTCGGCTACGGTACTGTTTATATCACCGGTGATTACAACTTCGAGATGGCCGACGGAAATCTCGATAAAGCGATGACTCTTGCCGGTACTCTCACCAACGGTGTCATCAAGTTCCCGGAAAAGGCTCTTCTTGTAGCGATGACTAACCATCAGAATGGCAGCTTCTATTATACCAATGGCAACGGTGCGTTCCGTATCCTCTTCCCGGGCGCTGAAGAAGAGAAGGATCCCGACGACGTTTGGGAGAACATCGGTGCGGCAACTTTCACTGATCCTTGGATCACACCGCTCTACGGTGCTGCTGAAATATGGAACGTGGAGGTAGAACAGTGGAAGAAAGATCCCAACATGTACCGCCTTGTAAATCCCTATAAGGACGGTGTGATGACCGACGGCTGGAACTACGAGGGCGACAAGTACTTCGTGTTCGACGCCACAAACCCTGAATGTGTGAAGGTAGAAGATCAGGAAATTTTCTATGACGAAGGTGATCCTGTCAACGGTTCTATAATCGGTCTCAACCTGGGCTATGCTCTGCAGCACTATGTAGAAACACCATGGACTGACACTCAGATTATTTCAGATGGTGCCAACGACACATTTGCCAATCAGACATTCACTTTCCGTGAAGGTGATGCACTCTTTGTTTTCCCCAATTCAAGCAATACTGAACTTAAAGGTGCGTTCCAGTACTCCGACGCAGCCGGCAGCCTGGTTCTCAACAGTGAGACGGCTGCAACTGCGGCAGCAAACCGCCGGTCGTTCGTTGCCCGCAAGGCTCTGCTGACCCCCGGCAACGGTCTGCCTGAATTCCGCTACGATACCCGCGTAAAAACTTTCTATGGTCCCAAGATGAAAGTAAGCCGCTAAAAAGCGTTTACCTCCTATACTAACAAGCCGGTGTGTCAAAATTATCGATTTTGACACACCGGCTTTCTTTCTATCTCCCCGATGACGGTGTGACCTTCGGCGCTGAAAACAAAAGAATGAAATTATCGGTTTATATAACATGGAGGAATACAAGCAGACCTTAAAGATATCCCTCCAGCAAGACAACAGCTAAATATACCTGCCATGACTTACAAAATCATCGAAATTGAAGGTATCGGAACCGCCTATGCCCGCCAGCTTGAAGAAGCCGGTGTCAGGACCACCGAAGACATTCTTAAAGAATGTGCCACACCTCGCGGACGTGCCGCTTTGGCCGAAAAGACTGGCATCAGCCCGAAACTTATCCTTAAATGGACCAACCATGCCGACCTTTTCCGAATCAAAGGTGTAGCAGGGCAATTCGCTGAGCTGCTCGAAGCATCGGGCGTGGACACTGTGAAGGAATTCGCTCACCGTGTTGCGGCGAATCTTCAGCCTAAGCTGGCCCGGGTAAACGAGGAAAAGGACCTCTGCAACCGTGTGCCCTCGCTGAGCGAGGTGGAAAGAATGATTGCCCAGGCAAAAGAACTGCCACCGGTAATCACCTACTGAACCTGAATGGAGCGGAGGTTTACACGCGGCGGCCCTGAAATAATGCAGCTTTCGGAGAAGGCCGGCGGTTTGAAACTGCCTCTCCATGTTTTTTTAACATTTTGAAAGCAATAAAGTGATCGAACTGTCGTTTGTACTATGTAATAGTGTACATAATCGGCAATCGATTCGCATATGAAATATTTTTACTCCTTTTTGCTGCTTGCCGCCGCAGCCGTGCCGGCCTCGGCCCAGGGCAAGCTCGATTTGTCTGCTCAGATGCTTCTGCAGAATTATGAGCAGATAGAGGCCGGCGCAAATCCGGCGATGTTTGATCCGCGTCTTGCCGTGCCTGCGTCGCGCGGTGCCAATGCAGTTCCCGAAATCGGTGTTATAGTGACTCTCAGCCCCGGCTACACTGTGGCCGACCTCGCATCGGTGGCTGATGCGAAGGTTACGGTTGATCTCGGCGACATGGCCACGGTGTCGCTGCCTGTAACACAGCTTGAGGCTCTCGCGGCTCTGCCGGCCGTGAAAGCTGTCGCAGCCGGCACTCCCAAACAGCCCCAGATGTATTTCGCACGCTCCATCGCCCATGCCGACGGAGTACAGGCCGGCACCGACCTGCCCATGGCCTACTCGGGCAAAGGGGTGGTAGTGGGCATGATGGACGTGGGTATGGATCCCAACCATATCAACTTCACCGAGCGCGGCGATGTGAATGTGAGCCGCGTGAAAGCCGTCTATGAGTACAACGGCAGCAACGGTGTTCCTACAAAGACAGCCGTGACACCCGAAGAAATAAGCGCATATACTTCCGACAACGAATACAACAGTCATGGCACACACGTGATGGGCATTGCCGCCGGCAGTTTTAACGGTGTCGGCAACTATGGCCTCAACGGTGCCTCGTACAATAACGAGCCGATCCCATTCTACGGTCTGGCTACGTCCTCTGAAATCGTGATGACCGCCGGCGCCCTCTACGATGCCAATATCACCGCCGGCGTGCAGAATGTGATCGACTACGCTAAAAGCGTGGGCAAGCCAGCGGTGGTGAATCTGTCGCTGGGCAGTATTCTGGGGCCTCACGACGGTTCGGACGCCGTGTGCCAGACTCTTAAACGCCAGAGCAAGGACGCCATCATCTGTGTGGCATCAGGCAATGACGGAGAATATAACTGCGCCATGTCGATGTCGGGCGGCCGCTCGGCAGCCCAGCGCACCAACGGTGTTCAGTTCAACTACGACGCTTCGTGCCAGTCGCCTTACGTGGCACAGTTCTGGGGCAGCAACAACGATCCGTTCAAATTCGAGTTCGTGCTCTACAGCACGGCCACCAATAGCGTGGTCTACGCTCTCGAAGTGCCGTCGGTGGCAAATGGTCTGGCTATCGGAGGCTCGTCGACGGGTTCTTCATACGAAAAATCCGAGGAGTTCAGCCGTGCGTTCTCTCCCACAAGCTATGCCGTGTTCTTCTCGCGCAAGGCCGACAACGACCGCTACTATGTGCAGATGCAGTTCGTGCTTAACCGTCCGGCCAATGCCGATTTCAGCCTCATGCCGGCAGTCCGCATATCGCGCAACCAGGGCCAGATGGTCACCGGTTATCTGAACACACCGACCAGTGCCGCCTCGACAGGCGAGTTTGCGACATCGAGCGACCCCGTGACCGGCTTCAGCTGGAGCAATACGACAGTTTCTTCGAACGGTTCCATCTCCGACATGGCTACAGCTGACGGCGTTATTGCCGTGGGAGCCTTCACTTCTTCGCGTTCGGTCACTGTGGTCAACGGCGGTACTCTCAGCTTCGCCGGTTCGTCGGCAAACGGCGAGATGTGCAACTTCACCTCTTACGGCTCCAATCCCGTGACCGGCGAGACCTATCCTTTCGTCTGCGCGCCGGGCGCAGCAATTGTTTCGTCGATAAACAACTACGATAAAACTACCGAATATGTTTCGGCCAACGCCGGCGGCAACAACCGCAACAACATGTGGGGGCCGATGCAGGGCACCTCGATGGCCTGCCCGTATGTTACCGGCACAGTGGCGCTCTGGCTCGAAGCTGACAACAGCCTCACTGTCGATGCTGTGAAGAATGTGATCAAAAATACCGCCATACCCTACACCGGTTCGGATTCCAATCTGAAGGTTCGCTGGGGCAACGGTAAGATCGATGTTCTCGAGGGTATGAAATATGTGCTGAGCAACAGCGGTATCGCCGATGTGACAGTCGACGGCGCCGACATGATTGTGACAAAGCGCGACGGCGGGGTGGAAGTGTTCGCTGCCGGTGCTCGCGGACTGAAAGTGGAACTCTACACCGTCAGCGGTGCCCTCGTCGCTGCCACCGATGCTCAGGGCGACACCGCCGTGTTTTCTACTGACGGTCTGGCAAAGGGCGTGTACGTGCTCCGGGCCTCCGACGGCCGACGCAGCACTGCCCGCAAGATAGCGATATGATATAACAATTAAAAAAGTGTAGAAAGTGAAGAAAGTTAAGATAATAGTTTGGAGGGGCGAGGAATGAGGCCTGTCAGCCCGTCAGCCTATCTGCCTAAAAAAACTAATATCTTAACTTTTTCAACTTTAAACTTTTTAAACCTTTAGACAAAGGTATGTACATACTCGGAATAGAATCGAGTTGCGATGATACAAGCGCCGCCGTCATAACCGACGGCGGCCTTTTGCTGAGCAACGTCATAGCATCACAGAAGGTTCACGAAGAATACGGCGGCGTTGTGCCCGAGCTGGCCTCACGTGCCCATCAGCAGAACATCGTGCCGGTAGTCGATGCCGCCATACGCCGCGCCGGCATTGACCGTCACGACCTCTCGGCCATAGCTTTCACCCGCGGGCCCGGGCTTATAGGCTCGCTGCTTGTGGGCACAAGTTTTGCAAAGGGGTTGTCGCTGGGGCTGCGTGTCCCGATGGTCGATGTGAACCATCTGCACGCCCATGTGCTGGCGCACTTCATCCGTGAGAAGTCCGAAGACGCCGTACCGGAGTTCCCCTATCTGTGTCTGCTGGTTTCGGGCGGAAACTCGCAGATTGTGCTGGTGCGCAGTCCGCGCGACATGGAAATCATAGGGCGTACTATCGACGACGCTGCCGGTGAGGCGTTCGACAAATGTGCCAAAGTGATGGGCCTGCCTTATCCGGGGGGGCCGCATATCGACCGTCTCGCCGCCGAAGGCGACCCGAAGGCCTTCCGCTTCGCCCGGCCGCATATTCCGGGTCTTGATTATAGTTTCAGCGGCCTCAAGACATCGTTTCTCTACACCCTTCGCGACAATCTTCGCACCGATCCCGATTTCGTGGAGCATCATCGCGCCGATTTGGCGGCGTCGCTGCAGGCAACAATCATCGCCATTCTCATGGATAAGCTCGAAAAGGCTGCCGACGCCACCGGAATCGCCACTGTTGCTATCGGCGGAGGCGTGTCGGCCAACAGCGGTGTGCGCGGTGCTGTCGCCGCCATGTGCGAGCGTCGCGGCATCCGCGCCTTCATTCCCGAGCGCCGTTTCACTACCGACAACGCTGCCATGGTGGCCATCGCCGGCTATTTCAAATATCAGGACCGCGATTTCTGCCCCTACAATGCCGTACCCTACGCCCGAGTCGAGGTGTGAAATCTGTTTTCACTCGGGCTGTCGGTTAAAAATTTGCTTCCTATGCCATTTTGCGGTCGGCCTCAAGCCGACCGCTCGTTTTTGGGGAAGAAAAACTTTTGAGAAAATAATTTGTTTTAGATGACAGAAAGATTTATCTTTGCATTCAAAATGATATCACTATGGATGTAGCCTTAGAAAAGAAAGCCCATGTGTTCCGTCTTCCGACTTATTTGTTGGACCGTTTGAAGGAGCTCGCTCGTAATGATCGGCGCAGCCTCAATAATTTTGTAGAATGTTTGCTCCTCGATGCTGTTTATCATAAGCCTAATGATGAAACGATAGCGTCGCTAAACGATGCAAAGGCTGGTCGTCTTGAAGGTCCGGTCGATACTTCGAGCGTTGATGCCATGCTCAAATCGATGGGTCTATGAAAACATTTCGCTATACGCGACAATTCAAGAAGGATCTTAAAAGATTTCTTAACCAGCCATTAAAGCTTGAAGAACTGAAAACGGTTCTGGAAATGCTGCGCGAAGAGATCGCTTTGCCGTCTAAATACAGACAACATACCCTTAAAGGCGAGTATGAGGGGTGTCTTGAATGCCATATAGAAAGCGATTTCCTGCTTATATGGTACGACGAGCAAAACGATGTTTTTGCTTTGCTTAGGCTTGGATCTCATTCCGAACTTTTCAAAAATTAGTCGTTGGCTGTTACAGGCCGAGGCAGAAGTAGCGCCAGAGGGGCGCGGCCATCATGGCCTGCTTGATTTCGCCGTGCTGCAGCATATCGAATAGTTCGTCGCGTGTGAGAAGGAGGACTTCGATGTCCTCGGTGCGGTCGAGGTGCTGGGTGCCGGTGAGGCGCACGCCTTTTGCGATGTAGCAGTAGTCGAGGTTCGAGTTCGACGAGGCGTTGGGGCTGAGGACGCAGCCGAGGATCCATTCGCCACCGGTGTAGCCGGTTTCTTCGGCGAGTTCGCGCTTTGCGGCGTCCATGGGATCCTCGCCTTCTTCGGCGCAGCCGGCGCAGAGTTCGACGAGAATTTCGCCAATGGCGTGGCGGTACTGGCGCACCATCACATAGCGGCCGTCGTCGGTGACGGCTATTACATTGACCCAGGTAGGGTAGTCGAGAACGTAGTATTCGTCGTGAATCTGGCCGTTTGGCAGCTGCACGACATCGCGGCGTGCCGTGAGCCACGGGCGTCGCGACACATATTCACTTTTGAGAGTTTTCCACTTTTCCATGATTTGATAGGGGAGTTCAGAAAGTTATAGGCTGATGAGCTGATGAGCTGACGGGCTGACGGGCTGACGGGCTGACGGGCTGATGAGCGGACGGGCTGACGGGCTGATGGGCAGACGGGCTTTGTCTATCAGAACTATTATCTTAACTTTTTCGACTTTTTTAACTTTTTCAACTTATCAAAAATCTACAGCCTTCCGGTGGCAGATAGGATGTGGTACATAAGGTCGTAGAAAAGCTGCTGGTCGGTCTGTCGCGAGCCTACGCCTTTGCTGGCGACGTCGTAGGCTCGGATTGCCGATATTATTTCGACGACCTGGGCCGCTGTGTAGCGGCTCATGCCGAGTTTTATTCGTCGGAGGGCGAACTGATTCCGCAATTTCAGCTCTGTGGTGATTCCTGCGTCGGAGCGGTCGGGGGCATAGTAGGCCTGCAGCAGGTCGGCGAAGAAATTGAATACAGAGGCGGCGGCCATGACCAGCGGCACGGCTTTCGGGTTGGCGCGGAAGTAGGCTATTATGCGGAAAGTGCGGGCGGCGTCGCGGGCGGCGATTGCGTCGACGAGTTCGAAACTGTTGTATTCGCGGCTGACGCCGATGTGGCGTTCAATTACTTCGGGTGTCACTTCTGCCCGTTCGGGCAGGAGTGTGGCGAGCTTGTCGATTTCGTTGAAAAGACGGCTGAGGTCGGTGCCGATGAAGTCGACGAGCATCTGCAGGGCTTTCTGTCCGGCCGACAGTCCTTTGCTTTTTATGTAGTTTCCGATCAGGGCCGGAGCGTTGTATTCGGCCACTTTTTTTGATTCGAAAATCACTGAGCCCCCCTTTTTGAGAGCCGGCAGCAGGTCTTTGCCCTTTGCTGTGGTTCCGCGGCAGCATATCACCAGAATTGTTCCGGGCGCCGGGGCTGCGACGTAGGAGGCGAGCTTGTTGAGCTGGTCGGCGCGAATGGCCTGAGCTTCCTTGAGAATCACCACCTGCCGCTCGGCCATCATGGGTAGGCGCCGGCAGAGATCGATGATGCGTGCCGGTTCGGTGTCGGGGGCATGTACTACGTAAAGGTTAAACGCCTTCTCATCGTCGGTGAGGATATCCTCGAAGCGACGGGCGAGTTCATCGATATAGTATCCTTCTTCGCCATGAAGAAGATATACCGGCGCGAACCGCTTGTCGGCCAGCGATTTTACTATGCTTTCGTATGTCGGTGCCGGAGCTGCTGCCATGAATGTGGGAAAATTTTTGTAAATTTACGGAAAAATTTCAGAAAACAAACATGGAAAGTCTTCCGAGTCTCAATTTACCGCCATTTGCAGTTCAGATGCGTCGCGACGACGAT
Organism: uncultured Porphyromonadaceae bacterium; assembly: GCA_902462525.1. Lineage (GTDB taxonomy): Bacteria > Bacteroidota > Bacteroidia > Bacteroidales > Muribaculaceae > CAG-873. The sequence goes on from CABQCA010000080.1 coordinate 8,756, forward strand.
TCCCGGCGTGGCGGTGCCGAGATTTACGACGCTCTGCGGCGCCGGTGGGTCGCTCTGACGCCCGAGGAGTGGGTGCGCCAGCATTTTGTGAATTTTCTGATTGTTGTCAGGGGCTACCCGCGGCTTCTGATGGCCAATGAGGTGCCTCTGAAGTTCAACGGCACGTCGCGGCGTGCCGACACGGTGATCTACGACCGCTCGCTGCAGCCGCTGGTGATTGTGGAGTACAAGGCTCCTTCGGTTGAAATTACTCAGAAGGTGTTCGATCAGATAGCGCGCTACAATAGTGTTCTTGGAGCTGCATATCTTATTGTGAGCAACGGCCTGGCCCATTATTGCTGTCGTTTCGACGGCACTGCCTACCGTTTTCTCGCCGATATACCCGGCTATGGGGCTATTCAGAAGAGATAGGCCAGACGCACGGAGAATTCGCGGTTTTTGGCGCTGAAATTGTCGAGTTTGCGTGTTTTCAGCAGGTAGGTCATGCCCCAGGTGTACTGAGCGCTGATCTGCCAGTGTTTCATTATCTCGAAGCCGCCGCCGCATGTGAGGCCGAGGTCGCCTCCGGCATATTTGAACGGCGACGGAACTCCGGCATTACCTTTCACCGAGCTGTGCCCCACGAGGAATGAAAAATCGGGACCGCCGTAGACAAAGGGCGCCACATAGTCTTCGAGGCCGTTCATGCGTGTCCATTTGAAGCGGAGATGGAGCGGTATCTGCACTATGTGGAGCCGGACGTCCGACTTTTTGAAGCCGTCGACGCTCCATATTTTGCGCTGTCCGAGGTCGACCTCGGCGCCTTCCATATTATATAGCAGCCCGAAATCGATGCCGAAACCTATGCCGGGGAACATCAGTTCGGCCTGGACGCCGACCTGAGCGCCTGTGAGCTTGCTGACGTCTACGAGGTCCTGCTTGAATTTAAGTGTGCTGACATTGACGCCGGCCACGGGGCCGTATCGGAACTGGGCCGAGAGGGCGGCGGGGAGAGCGATGAGTGCTATTGTGACTATGAGTGCTTTGAGGCTCTTCATTATTGTATTGTTCGGATTAGTAGCCGCAAAGGTAGTCGAAAAAATCGAAAAATCGGCAAGCTTAACTCATTTTATGATATTGTGAAATTATAAACATAGGAATAGTTGGAAAATATTCTGCTGTAGAGTAGTGGTAATCAGCGATATAATTGTTTTTAAGGAATTTTTTTTAAGAAATAGGGTGAAAAATTTTGCGGGAATGAAAAATGTTGCTTAACTTTGCAACCGCAAACGGGAACGGACAAGGTTCATAGCCCGCTGCAAGAGAAAATTGAAACCGCCTCTTTAGCTCAGTTGGCCAGAGCACGTGATTTGTAATCTCGGGGTCGTT
>CABQCA010000081.1 GCA_902462525.1 uncultured Porphyromonadaceae bacterium
TGACCGAAGCGTCGATCGACGATTCGAGCAACGGAATACTTGCGATTGTAGAATAGTAGAGGGTCGAAGCCTGAGCCACATCGAGTTTCGAGGCCAGACCGGCCTCATGGCGCTCGCGGGTCATATTGAGAATGCGTTCCTGGCTCACGGAGTGTTCGCGGGCTACCTTGAGCTGCCCACGTGCCACAAGCAGACCTATGTAAGTGCTTGCTATCTGTGCATCGACACTAATGCCGACCCCGGCATATTCAGCCGCAGAAATCTTAACCTGCGCACCGGCCTGCCGTACCTGCGACGTGATCTTGCCAAAAACATCGATTTCCCAACTCATATTGACAGTACCGGCAAACGACGATATAGTCGTCGCCGGGCCTCTGACATCGGAGGTCAGTCCCGACATGCGCTGGCGTGTCCAGCCGGCCGAAAGATCGAGCCGCGGAAAGTAGGCAGCTCTGGCTGCGTTCTTCTGAGCTTCGGCTATACCGATGCGCTGTGCCGCCATGGCAACATCGTAGTTGTTGCGGCGTCCAAGGTCTATCAGGCTGTCGAGCAGCGGATCGCCGAAGCCTCGCCACCATGCGGCGCTGACCGAATCGGCTTCGGCAGCTACCGACGGCACCTCCCATGTCGCCGGCAGGCTATGCTGCAGTCGGTCGGAGTCGGCGCCGAAAGCGCGTGGAGCGAAAGCCCACAGCGTAAGTCCTATGACACCGAGCCATCTGAGCAAAGCCACTTTAGTTTTTTCTTTCATTAGTCAAAACGATTTTTAGTTTAAAACAAGCTTTAATCAACAAAAGTTGCCTACCTTTGTACTTGTAAAAAAGGAAAAAAGAATGTGGGTACTTCTTGCTCTCGCCTCGGCCATTGGTCTTGGTGTGTACGATATATTCAAAAAAATTTCACTTAAGGACAACAACGTGCCGGCGGTTCTGATGCTGAATACCGTCTTCGGTTCTCTGCTGATGAGCCCGGTTATAATAGTGTCGCTCTATCACGGCCATGCGGGGCTCGGCGGCAGTGCGGAAGGACATCTGCTGGTGCTTTTGAAATCGTTCATAGTGCTGAGTTCGTGGATTCTGGGCTATTTTGGCATAAAACACCTTCCGCTCACCATAGCCGGCCCGGTGAACGCCTCTCGGCCGGTGATGGTGCTCATCGGTGCTCTTGTTATTTTCGGCGAACGCCTCAATGCCCTGCAATGGTGTGGCATCCTGCTTGGTTTTGCGTCGCTTTTCCTCATATCGAGGGTGGGTGCCCGCGAAGGTTTCGCACTTCGTGAAAGCCGATGGCTATGGTTTTCGTTCGGAGCGGCGGTTATGGGCGCCGTAAGCGCTCTCTACGACAAATTTCTGCTCAAACGCTTCGAACCGCTCGAAGTACAGGCATGGTACTCGTTTTACCAGATGATAATAATGTGTGCGACGGTGATTATTCTAAGCCGCACGGGCCTTATGGCGCACAGCACTCCTTTCCGGTGGCGCTGGAGCATACCGCTGATTTCGCTGTTTCTCACCACGGCTGACATAGCATATTTCTATGCCCTGTCCGACCCGGATTCGATGATATCGATAGTATCGATGATACGCCGCGGCAGCGTGCTGGTGTCGTTCTTCTACGGCGTCTTCGCTCTGCACGAAAAACACATACGAGCCAAACTCGCCGACCTTTTTATTCTCATCGCCAGCCTCGCACTGCTCGTTCTCGGATCGTAAAAATCCCTGCGGCCGCCTATGGCCGCAAGGATAAAGAATAATAAAAATTCAAAATAGTCAGAAGTAGAAATTCATCGATTTCTGATAGTAGAGCATGCCGGAACCTACCTGCTGGGCCACATTGTCGCCCATAGAGTTGGCCACAATGGCCAGGGCGAAGCGGAGAGCTGAGCTGGGTCCGTTGCCGGTAATGAGGCGTTCGATAGTCATGACAGGCACATCGCGCATTATTGCCCCGTGCTTCTTGCACTCGGCCTCGAAACCGGGATAGCAAGTGGCTTCGCGTCCGTCGAGTAGCCCGAGAGGGGCGAGCACCACTGCGGGGGCTGCGCAGATAGCAGCAATTTTGCCTTTATGAACTTTAAGAAGATCGCCGAGAGCCTTGAATTCGTGAAGATTGGTAGCTCCGGGCATTCCGCCGGGAAGTATCAGCCATTCCGAGTCGGCGAAATCGGCTTCCTTAAACAAGAGGTCGGCATCTACAGGGATTCCGTGAGCTCCTGTTACTTTTTTAGAGTCGCTGATCGACACTGTCTTGATGTCCATGCCGGCACGGCGCATGACATCTATCACGGTAATGGCTTCGATTTCCTCGAAACCTTCGGCAAGAAAAATAAATGAGCGATGCATAATTGAGGTCTTTAATAAGGTAGATAATGAATTTTTAATGCTCCTGCTTTTCTTAAACGTTAACAAAAGACAGAGCGGTTTTGTTTGGTGCCGTAGATGTTTTTTTGGTATTTTTGAATGATAAAAAATTTAAGGATGAGACATAGTTTTGTTATTTTGCCGCTAATATCGACACTATTTTTGACATTTGCAAGCTGTGCCGAACATTTTTCGACAGATAATGGCGAAATTTGGGCTACAACTTACCATATAGTCTATTCAGGAAATAAAAATCTGCACGACTCAATCCGTGCACAGCTCGAGATTATCGATGACGAACTGTCGATGTTTAACCCGAAATCGAAACTTACCGAAATCAACCGTGGCTGCGATACTACAGATTCCCATTTTCAGACAGTGTTCGACTGCGCCACCGCCGTGAGCCGCATTTCGGACGGTCGCTACGATCCGACTGTGGCGCCACTTGTCGATGTCTGGGGCTTCGGACGCACAGAGGCCGGCGCACATCCTTCCGACTCCGTTATAGCCTCGTGTCTGGCATCGGTGGGCATTGCCGAATGTCGGATAGACAACGACATTCTAACACGCAAGAGTCATGACACTGAGTTCGATTTCTCGTCGCTTGCCAAGGGTTACGGTGTCGACTGCGTGGCTGATATGTTCGACCGCAATAATGTAAAAAATTATATGATCGAAGTCGGCGGTGAAATTCGCGTACGCGGCACTAATCCCCGGGGCAAAAAATGGCGTATTCAGATCGACGAACCTACCCCCGGTGCTATGCACAGCCGCTACACAGTACTCGAACTGGGACCGGATCCGACAGGAGTGGCCACAAGCGGCAATTACAGGAATTACCGTCCGGACGAAAACGGCGGTTTTTTCGGACACACAATTTCTCCGCTCGACGGACGTCCAATAGTCACCGAGGTTTTATCGGCAACTATAGTGGCCCCAACCTGCATGTTTGCCGATGCTCTCGCTACCGCCTGCATGACAGGAACTTATGCGCAGGCCGAAGATATAATCAATAAATCACAGACAGCAGCTTTGATAATTGTCGGAGGTCATGGCAGCATGACGGCAAAAAAAATCGGCTGTCTCCCGACAACCGAAAATCCTTAACCTTAAATCTAATACCATGAAAAACACAGTGCAAATTAGCAAATGTACAATTACAACATTCTGCGGCATGAATAGTTCTTGCCCCGGTGCGATTTAACATATTTTAATAATGCTGTATGGTCTAAATTTTGTAATTTCGAAATCGGAAAGTGCCTCAGAATGCACTCATACGACGATTCTATGAAACCGACAGCAGTAATACTATGAGTATAAAGATATTAGTCATAGATGACGAAGAAGCACTCTGCGAAATACTGAAATTCAACCTCGAAAAGGAAGGCTACGAAGTTGACTATGCTTACAGCGCCGAAGAAGCTCTTACAAAAGACCTCAAAGACTATTCGCTCTTTATGGTCGATATAATGATGGACAAACTCAGCGGCTACGATTTTGCGAAAGCGATACGCAACAATCCTGAAGTCGAAAACACTCCCATCCTGTTCTGCTCGGCGCTCTCAGGCGAAGATTTCGTTGTACGCGGACTCAACATTGGCGCCGACGACTACGTGACCAAGCCTTTCGTCATCGGCGAGGTTGTGGCCCGCGTACGCGCCGTGCTTCGCCGCACCGGAACCACAAAACGCATCGAAGCTTCCAAACATGAAAACAGCGGCTATGAAGCCGACCTCACATTCCACAATCTGCGAATCGACCTGAACGACAAAGTTTGTACTCTCAACGGAGAACGCCTTCAGCTCACCCGCACGGAGTTCGACATTCTGCTGTTCTTCCTTTCGCATCAGAACCGTATCTATTCGCGCGAAGAGATAATCCAGAATGTATGGGGCGATGAAGTCGTTGTAACGGAGCGCACCATCGACACCAACATCACCAGACTCCGCAAAAAACTCGGCGATTACGAAAAGTACATCGTAACCCGCCACGGCTTCGGCTATGGATTTAAGGAGAAAGATTAGCTATCAATGGCAGCTCTTCGTGCCGCTTGTCATCACTCTATGGGTGGTGATAGCTGGCATGGGCTACCTCCAGTTCCACAACGAAGCTGAATACCGCCGAGAGAAGATACGCGAGCAACTCGACCTCATAAATGCCCGTGTAATAAACGCTTACGACACAGACTTCGACTACGAGGATTTTCTCGATTTCACCGCCAGATATTACATAGAAAACGAAATGTACGACAAAATCCGCATTTCGCTTTTCATCGACGGCGAACCCGTCAAAACCTACGGACGTCCCATCAGCTACGAACAGGCTCAGGTTGTCGGCGATGCGTCGGAAGCAGAAGGTATTTTTTACCGACAGCCGGCATGGAGCCGCGACGGTCGGGTTCTCATATGCACCATTCTGCCGGTAAGCAGCGCCGTAACAATGGCGGCCACCCCTTCGGCACGGGTGTTCTATATTGTAATAATCCTTGGCATTGTGGTGACTATACTGTCGTTTTTCACTACACGCCACTTCGGACGCAACATCAAGATTCTGCGCTCGATTGCCGAGCGTGCTGCCACCGACCCCAACTTTATACCAGCGATGGACTACCCGCAGGACGAACTCGGCGACATCAGCCGCCAGATAACACACATGTACAACGAACGCAGTCAGGCCATGAACCGCCTCAAGCGCGAACATAGTGTGGCAATGCACGCCATCGAAGAGAAAGCACGGGCCAAACGCCAGCTTACCAATAACATAAACCATGAGTTGCGCACGCCCATAGGCGTAATAAAGGGCTACATCGACACCATTCTCAACAACCCCGACATGGACGACGCCTCGCGCACACACTTTCTTGTCAAGGCACAGGAGCATGTCGACCGACTGATAAACCTAATTGCCGACGTTTCTGCCATAACACGCCTCGAAGAAGGCGGCAAACTCATCAGCACCGAGGAAATCGACTTTCACGACGCAATATATACTCTTGCAAATGAAATCGAAGAGTCGGGTTCGCTCGGCGATATGTCATTCAATTTTGATATTCCTTTCGACTGCAAAGTACAGGGCAACTACAACCTTCTGACCGGCATGATTCTCAATCTTGTAAAAAACGCCGGCTTATACTCCAAAGGCTCGGAATGCTCCATATCATGCACCGGCGAAGACGACAAGTTCTACTATTTCCTGTTCCGCGACAACGGCATAGGTGTGCCCGAAGATCTTCTGCCTCACCTCTTCGAGCGCTTCTTCCGCATCGACTCGGGTCGTTCCCGCAAGGCCGGCGGCACGGGTCTCGGCCTACCCATTGTGCAGAACACCGTTCTTGCCCACGGAGGCACCATTACCGTCGAAAACTGCTCCGACGGAGGCCTGGGCTTCCGCTTTTCACTCCCGAAATTCCGGTCTTCAAGGTGATAGAGGCAAAGAAATTACCTGATTCCCTAACTTTCATTATTTGATTGCGGCAAGTCCGCCGAGAGCTGTTTCCTTATAGAGCGAAGGAATATCGTGACCGGTCTGCTTCATAACTTCAACAATACGATCGAAAGTGACGCGGTGCTTCCCGTCGGAGAAAGCGGCATAGAGGTTGGCGTCGAGGGCACGGGCGGCGGCATAGGCGTTGCGCTCTATACATGGAATCTGCACAAGACCGCACACGGGATCGCATGTGAGTCCGAGATGATGCTCCAAACCCATTTCTGCCGAATACTCAATCTGCGCCACCGTACCTCCGAAAAGCTGCGAGGCGGCCGCCGCTGCCATGGCACATGCCACACCCACTTCGCCCTGACAACCCACTTCAGCGCCTGAGACGGAGGCGTTCTGCTTCACCACATTTCCGAACAGCCCGGCCGTGGCGAGAGCCCGCAGGATTCTCTTTTCGCTGAAACCTTTTGAGGTATAAAGATGATAGAGAACAGCCGGCACGACTCCGCACGAGCCGCATGTGGGAGCCGTGACGATTTTACCGCCGGAAGCATTTTCTTCGGACACAGCCAAAGCGTAGGCATAGACCAGCCCGCGGCTCTTCAGTGAAGTGCTGTGCCCCTCGGCATGCACATAGTAGCTCACGGCTTTGCGTCGCACGCCGAGACCGCCGGGAAGCACACCCTCGGCCTCAATGCCGCGTTCGACGGCTGCCTTCATCACACCCCACACCTCGGCGAGATAGTCCCAGATTCCGCTGCCTTCACATTCGTCGACGTACTCCCAGTAGCTTTTTCCCGTTTCCTCGCAGTGCTGCATGATATCGGAAATGTGCGTAAGAGGATAGATGTCGGGGCCGGCGCAGCGATCCTGGCCCTCCTCCACGATATCACCGCCGCCGACTGAGTAGACAGTCCAGCTGTCGATTTCGGCGTCGCCCTCATCGAAGGCCTTGAACGTCATTCCGTTTGTATGGAAAGGTAGCACGATCTCGGGCTTCCATAAGATTTCTGCCGGTGCCGACTGAGTGAGCACCTGAAGGATAGCCAGATCGGTAAGGTGACCTCGGCCAGTTGCAGCGAGTGCGCCGTAGAGTGTCACCTCAAACCGGGCGACACCTGCACCAACGCGTCCGGCGAAAATTTCGGCGGCACGTCTGGGCCCCATAGTGTGTGAACTGCTGGGACCCAGACCAATCTTGTAAAGTTGACGGAGTGATTCCATTTTAGGAGGTTTAGAGGATAAGAGATTAGGAAATTAGGAAAATTAGGCAGACGGGCTGATAGACTATTATCTTAACAATATGTTTTTTTACACTTTTCCACTACCTTTAACTATTCACCTGCTGAGAACCGTAAGTTTCTTTTATGTTCCATACAGCCAGCGCTCCGGCCAAAAGCAGAACACCGCTCACCGTGAGCATTCCGACAGTCAGCGGTGCTCCTGCCGAAGCCCCTTCGGCAACTGTCGGGAAGCAGCCCAAAATAAGGCCGCCGCAAAGAGCTGCCACAATCTGAGGTATGGTGATGGTGCAGTTGAAGAGTCCGAGGTATGTGCCTATGTTTCCACCGCTGAGAGCGTTGGTGAGAATAGTGAATGGCATCGAAAGCATGGCAGCCCATGCGCAACCCATCAGGGCGTAGCTGATGCCGAGGGCGTACTGATTGTGAATGAACGACACCGAAATGAAGCCTGCCGCTCCGAGAAGAAGACTCAGCGAATAGGCAAGTCTGCGGCGTTTTACCCCGGCAAGTACCACAGCCCAAAGTACTGCGGCGATAGCCTGGATAGCAAGAAGATTACCGTTCCAGTCGCCTGCATCCTGATAGGCCTTTGTCGAGGGATCGAGCACTGTTTTATAGTTAAGTGTAAGTTCGGCGGCCGTAGCGAAGGGCGGCAGTTCAGAGGTCTGTTCAAGCACATACTCGCCGGTATTGTCATCGAGTTTGGCTATATGCGCCATTGTAAGCACAGTGCCGGGTTCGAGCATCGATAATACGGTGGCTTCGCCGCCTGGAGTAAGGGCGAGACGTCCGTTCTCAATCACAGGCTGTTCGCCGGCGAAGAAAAATTTGTCGTTATAAGCCTTGCCGTCGATAGTGACACCGGTCACCTCTTGTACCGACGGAGCGTCGAAAGCCTGAATGGCGACGGCATCAGTAGAGTATGTCCACATGTAGAGGAATGCAGCCCAGCAGAAAAACTGCACGATGCCTACGGTCCAGAAAACATTCGGAGCCTTGACAAGGAGGCGGAACATGTTCTCTTTCGGCGCATTATCGGCTTTTGGAGCGGTTTCAATGCCATGGAAAGCGGCATACTCGGCCGGTGGCATCTCGCGGACTTTGGCGAAAGTGTAGACAACACACAGCAGCAGAATGAAGGCGCCAAGGTAGAACGCCCACGTCACCGTGGGAGGAACTTCGCCGGCAGGAGCAGTGTTGCTTAGGAACATCGCAAGAACGAATGGAGCCACGTAGCCCACCACGGAGCCGGCGTTGCAGAGAAACGACTGTATCGAATATGCGAGACCTTTCTGCTTTTCGTTCACCATGTCGCCCACAAGCATTTTGAAAGGCTGCATGGCCATGTTAATAGAAGTGTCGAGCAGCATGAGCATAATCAGGCCGAAGATAATAGCCTGAGAAATCGCCAGACCGAGGCTTCCTGCATTCGGCAGAAAGCACATCACCACGATAGCCACTGCGGCACCGATAAGGAGATAAGGCAGACGACGACCGAGACGGCACCATGTGCGGTCGCTTGCCGAACCGACTATGGGTTGCACGATAAGGCCCATCAGAGGCGGAAGAATCCAGAAATAGCTCAGGTCGTGAGGGTCGGCGCCGATGGTCGAGAAGATGCGGCTCACCTGCGAGCTCTGAAGTGCATAGGCAATCTGAACGCCGAAGAATCCGAAACTAAGGTTCCACAACTTCCAGAAGCTCAAGTCGCGTTGGTTTTTCATGAAAAAAAGAATGTTTTTGTAAGTATGATAATAAAAATAAAAGTAAGTTATCTCCGGGCTGCAGCCTGCAGCCATTCTATCTCTATCCGCCACAACGACGGATCGGGCGTTTCGAGAATCATCGGTATTCCGTCGAACCGCGTGTCGGCCATGAGCATGCCGAAAAAGGCCGAGCCGAGCAGTCCTTTGCCAATAGAGGCATGACGGTCGACACGCGAGCCGAGTGTTTTGAGCGAATCGTTGACATGCATGCCCATCAGGCGTTCAAAACCGATTGTGCGTTCGAATTCAGCCCATGTGGCGGTGTAACTTTCAGGCGTTGTCATGTCGTAGCCGGCGGCAAAGGCATGGGCCGTGTCGATGCACACACCGACGCGGCTTTTATCGTCCACTCCGTCAATGATTTCGGCGAGTTGTTCAAAGGTATAGCCCAGATTGCTTCCCTGCCCAGCCATATTTTCAACTACCGCTGTCACTCCCTCAGTTTTCTCGAGTACATAGTTGATCGACTCGGCCACAAGCGCGAGAGCCGAATCTTCGTCAATCTGCCGCATGTGCGAGCCGGGATGAAAATTGATGCGGTCGAGTCCGAGCGAAGCCACACGGCGCATCTGTTCTGCAAGACTGTCGCGCGACAGCTTCAGTTTCCGTGCATCAGGCGAACACAGGTTGAGCAGCAGTGAAGCGTGCGGCAGAATCTGCACCGCCGAGAAACCGCACTCGGCACATCCGGAACGAAACCGCTCAGCCTCGCTGTCGGGATACGCCGGACTGCGCCACAGCTTGGGGTCGACAGGACAAAAGGCGAACGCCGTCGCCCCCAACTCTTTGGCCATGAAAGGAATATCGCCGATATTCGGCAAACAGTCAATGTGAGCTCCGAGGTATTTCAAAACAGTAAGTTAAGTCACCAAAAGAAAATTTTTCAAATATAATAATTTTCTTCGATTCTGTGCCTATTTACCCCGAAAAAAGTTGGCGTCCATGCTCAGCGTGCGTTGAAACGGTAGCCGAGGCCGAGCATGAGGTTACCCGGCTCTTTGAAGCGGACAAGACGGTAGCCGGTGCTGAGGAAGAGATTGCGGGTAACGAAAGTCTTAAGAGTAAACATCTGGTACCAGCCGCGCAGATCCCTGCCGCCCGGAGCATAGAGGCTGTGGCCCAGACCGATATTGACAGCGAAGATCGGCATCTGCAGTTCGGCACGCAGGCTCACGCCCGCCATCACGCGGTGGCTGAACGGCTGACGGTAGAACTTTGGGTCATCGGATGGCGAGGCCGAAACATAGTACGGGCTGAGATTAGCACCTTCGTCGTACTGGAAGTCGAGCGAACC
>CABQCA010000082.1 GCA_902462525.1 uncultured Porphyromonadaceae bacterium
ATGGAATCGGCCCTATTTTTTTCTATTGCTTCCTAAAGTTTAGCGGACAGTAATAAATAAATTTCAAATAATAAGGATATCCGGTTCCGAAAAAGGCAAAAAGAACAGCGTTCCGTCGGCGGTCGCCGATGAAACGCTGCGCATGTATTGATGTTTTGACTGTATGTGTTTATTTGGCCGGCTGGGACTTGAGGAGTTCCATAAGCTGTTCGGGGGCATTGGTGGTGATGTAGTCGACACCCTGGTCGATGCACCACTGCATGTCGGAAGGATCGTTTACGGTCCACACGTTCACTTCCATACCCAGATCGTGGGCCATTTTCACCCACTCGGGGTGTTTCTTCATCACTTTCAGGGAGTAGTCGATGCCGGCACCGTTCATTTCTTTGATCTGCCAGGGGATATAGTCGCCGCTGAGATAGTAGACAGCGGTACCTTTGGGAGCGTATTTGATGATGTCCTGGAAGCCGTACTTCGAGAAAGTTATGTAGTCGGTGCGGTCCTCGAGGCCGTATTCCTTCACCATCTTCACGATTTCCTTGATGGCTTTGCGCTCATGCTTGCGGCTGTCGTGTGTTTTAAGTTCGAGCACAATGCGTGAGGGCTGTTTTTTTGCCTGTTCGAGGTAGCTTTTGAGAGTGGGCACGTTTTCGCCGTTGGCAAGTTTCTCGGCAAGAACTTTCTTAGCCGGAGAACTTTCGATATGGACGCCGTTGATGTCGGCATCGTGGTTCACGACGAGAACACCGTCGGAAGTCATCCATACATCGAATTCAGAAGCGTAGCAGCCGACGGAGTCAGCTTTCACGAGCGAACGGATCGAGTTCTGGGCCGAACCCGGGGTATCCCAGTAGCCTCGGTGAGCTATAACTTTTGGGAGAGCGGCCGATGCACTGAGAACAGAAGCGGCGGCAAGTACAGAAATGAAAAGACGTGCTTTCATGTCGGATTATATTTAAGATTTCATTAATATCATAATTGTGGAGAGTTACACAGCATCAGCTACCGGTCCGACGAAAGGAACGGTAGTCAGATCATAGTCGGATTCCCGAGAGATTATATTGCTAAAACTCAGTGGCTCCGTTGAGATGCCGGAGCCTGTCGAAGCGGTGTCCGTTTTCGTTGTATAGAATAATTTAATTGTGTTCGGATGAAATGATGATGAAGGTTTGGAAAAAGATTCGGAGTATCGAATCGAAACATGAGAACTTTCTTTGCGCAACAAAAGTATAAATAATAGTTGAGACTGCAAAATTTTCAGGACGGAATATGAGAATGCGGACTACTGTTTAGCTGTCATGCTTACTATTTTGACGTCGATTCCGTTCTCTTCGAGCAGGCGGGCTACTCGGTCGGGAATGTTGCTGTCAGTGATAATCATGTCTATATCAGTGATATTGGCTATTTTGCTGAAGCCGCTTCGCCGGAATTTTGAGGAGTCGGCCAAAACTATGGTCTTCTGGGCCGAGTGCATCATCATTTTATTGAGATTGGCCTCGCGCATATCAGTTGTAGTGATGCCGAAGTCGAGGTCTATGCCGTCGACACCGAGGAAAAGCTTGCTGCACGACATGTCGCGCAGAGGATGTTCGGCAACGCTGCCTACAACCGACAGGGAGCTCGAGCGCAGATTGCCTCCGAGCTGGATAAGGTCGATGGCCTCGTTTACACCGAGTACTTCCGACACCTGAAGAGATGCCGATACCACGGTGAGCCGGTGGTTAGGCACAATAGCGCGGGCAAAAGCGAGGACCGTTGTGCCCGAGGCTATTATAATGCTGTCATTGCGGTCGATAAGAGTGGCGGCGTAACGGCCGATAGCTTCTTTTTCGTCGCGGGCAAGGAGTTCTTTCTCATTGACGGAGCGGTTGTTTATGTAAGGATTGATGAGAATCGCACGCCCGTGGCTGCGATAGAGTTTGCCGCCTTTTTCGAGCTCGGTGAGGTCTTTCCGTATTGTCACAGTCGATACATCGACGAGAGCGGCAAGGTCGGAAACCTGCATTGCTTCGTGGCGTAACAATGAATCGAGAATCAGTTTGTGGCGATCTTCTTTTGTGATGGTCATGGAAACAGGAGATTGGTTTCGCTGCAAAATTAATAAAAAAGAAATTTTTTTGAAATATTTTAGTGAAAATATCGAAAGAAATATTTGGAGGGTTCGTTTTAAAAGTCTACTTTTGTTAAATAAACCAATCCTTGCTTATGCTATGAAACGACTAATATTATTAATGTGTATTGCTTTTTCGGCATTTTCTGCCTTAGCACAGGATGCACCTGCTGAAAAACAGAGTTTTGAGCACGGGGGCAAAGAACGTACCTACAACATGTATCTTCCTGAAAATATGAGGGAGAAAGCGCCGCTTGTGGTCTATGTGCACGGTTATGGATCGAAAAAGCGCTGGCTCCCCGACCTTAATGCGGCGGCCGACCGTCATGGTTTCGCGGTCTGCTACCCCGACGGCTTGCCCGATTCACGCGGTAAGGACGGCTGGAAAGTGGGATATCCCCCTCAGGAATCGATGGTTATCGATGAGGCTGACTATTTCCGGCATCTTCTCGATGAGGTTTGCAGCCGCTACGGGCTGAGCCGCGAGAATGTCTTCTGTGCCGGTATGTCGAATGGCGGCGATCTCTGCTATCAGTTTGCCTATACCGATCCGACCATTTTTAAAGCCTATGCTTCGGTCGCCGGTCTGACCTTTGAGTGCACCTACATTCCGTTCAAGCTGACGGAACCGGTGCCGTTTATGGAAATTCACGGCACTGCCGACAAGACATCGATGTGGGGCGGTGATCATGAAAACAAGGGCGGCTGGGGTGCGTATATCCCTGTGCCGCTTGCTGTTGCAGCTATCGCGTCCAACAACCGCTGCACTGTGTCGCAGACCGATACCGTGCCATCTCTGCCCGAGTCGGGCCGCACCGTGCTGCGCACTGTCTACTCCGGTTCGCCATCGGGAGCCGACGTGGTGCTCTATCGTATTGAAGGCGGCAAACATTCCTGGGCCGCGAAAGATATCGAAACTTCGGAAATTATCTGGAATTTCTTCGAACCATTCGTCCGGTAATTTTGTTAAAAGCCTAATTTTTCAATGAGTATGGCTTTTTTTTACGAAATATTTGGAAAAGAAAATTAAATATTGTACTTTTGTTGCGAAATAGCGGAGTTATCAAATCGAAAGCGATGCGATAGTCGGTCGAAAGAGGACTTTCTTGCCTAAACCTTATATAGACCTTTCGTTATGACAAACAGCACACAAGCCCCCAAGCATTACGACGTCGTGATTATCGGCGCCGGTGCGACCGGTGCTGGAACAGCTCGCGACTGCGCCATGCGCGGTCTTAAAGTGTTGCTGGTAGAACGCCTCGACTTTACGGCAGGCGCTACCGGCCGCAATCACGGCCTGCTTCACAGCGGCGCCCGCTATGCAGTGACCGACGGAGAATCGGCCACCGAATGTATACGCGAGAATATGACACTCCGTCGTATAGCGGCGCACTGCGTGGAAGAAACCGGCGGCCTTTTCGTCACCCTTCCCGAGGATTCTCTCGACTACCAGAAAACTTTTGTTGAATCGTGCCGACGCGCCGGCATTGATGCGGAGGTTATCGACCCGGCTGAAGCCCTGCGCATGGAACCGTCTGTAAATCCTGATATTATCGGTGCGGTGAAGGTCCCCGACGGTGCTGTCGATCCCTTCCGCCTGACCACAGCAAATGCAATTGCGGCGCGCCAGAACGGAGCTGACATTCTCACATATCATGAAGTTGTCGATTTTATCCGCTCCGGAAACCGAATTTGCGGCGTTGTGCTGCGCGACCACCACACTGGAGAGCTGACACGTGTTGAAAGCGACATCGTTGTTAACGCAGCCGGAATCTGGGGACAGCGTATTGTCGAGATGGCCGGCGCCAAAATCAATATGTTTCCGGCCAAAGGTGCGCTTCTGATATTCGGGCACCGTGTCAACAACGTGGTAATCAACCGCTGCCGCAAGCCGGCCGATGCCGATATCCTTGTGCCGGGCGATACCATCTCGCTCATAGGCACCACTTCGAGCCGGATACCCTACAACGAAATCGACAATATGACCGTTACGGCCGAGGAGGTTGACGTGCTTCTTCGCGAGGGAATAAAGATTGCCCCGGCACTGGCTTATACACGTATTCTGCGGGCCTATGCGGGTGTGCGGCCGCTCATAGCGTCGGACGATGACCCGTCGGGCCGAAGCATCAGCCGCGGTATAGTGTGTCTGGACCATGCACAGCGCGACGGTATCGAAGGCTTCGTCACCATTTCGGGCGGTAAGCTGATGACTTACCGGCTGATGGCTGAATGGGCCACCGACATGGTGTGCAAGAAGCTCGGAGTCGAAGGCCGTCCATGCCGCACTGCAGAAGTGTCGCTTCCTGGCACCGAAGCCAAAGACTCGGAAGGCGGACACAGCCGTAAGCGTCATATAATCGACATGAGCACCGACCAGAAAGCCGCCGAGGGTCGTCACGGTACACTTTCGTCGGAAATTGAGACCGGCATCGATGCCGATGCTCTTGTCTGCGAATGCGAACAGGTGTCGGTAGGCGAGGTGAACTTCGCCATCGATCAGCTTCATGTCAACAATCTCATAAACCTGCGCCGCCGCACCCGCATGGGCATGGGCACATGTCAGGGCGGACTTTGCGCCTGCCGTGCCGCCGCTATTATCGGCGACCGTCTGAATTGCCGGCAGAACGCTCTCTATGACCTTGCCTCGTTTGTCAACGAGCGCTGGAAGGGAATGAAACCCGTGGCCTGGGGCCAGACTCTTGTCGAAGCTCAGTTCACATCGTGGCTTTACGAGGGAATGTGCGGACTCGACCGCTATCAGAACAACGAACAAGGTAAACAACAATGAATTACGATACAATAATAATAGGCGGCGGCCTTGCCGGACTCATTGCCGGCATAATCCTCCAGGAACGCGGACAGCGCACCGCTATCATCAGCACCGGCCAGGGAGCTTTGCATTTCAGTTCGGGCTCGATGGCTCTGCTGTCGCGCGACAGCGAGGGCAACGTTATCGACAAACCTCTCGAGCACCTCGCCGGCCTTCCGGCCGAACACCCATACACCAAAGTCGGAGCCGCGAAAGTGGCACGCTATGCCCGCGAGGCAAAAACTCTGCTCGAACGCGCCGGCATCGCTGTCACCGGCAGTGAGGCTGCCAACCATTTCTATCTCACACCCATAGGGCTTTTCAAGCCCACATGGCTGTCGACCACCGACAGCGCCACGTCGCCTACCTCCGACAGCCCGCGCTGGGGTCATACTGCTGTTGTCGGTCTGAAAGGCTTCCTCGACTTCTATCCCGGCTTTATCGCCGACAATCTTGGTCGGGCAGGAATCAAATGTGATGTCGCCTGGCTCACAACCCCCGAACTTGAGCATCTCCGCAAGAACACCACCGAGATGAGGGCTCCGGGCATTGCACGTATTATGCACGGCGAGGCTCTCGAACGCTTCGCAAAGGCCATAGTGGCCGCTGCTCCGACGGCTGAGACGGTAATCATACCTGCTGTTGTAGGCCTTGACGGCAATGCCGACATCAACGAACTGCGTCGTATTACCGGCAAAAAAGTGATATGCCTTTCGACACACCCTATTTCGGTGCAGGGCGTGCGCATGCAGCTGGCACTGAGACGTTACTATGAGAAAAAAGGTGGCACATATCTGTTGGGCGACAATGTAACCGCCGGATATATGGAAGGCAACCGCCTTACAGCCATAGATACTGCTAACCTCGGACACGGCAGTCTCAGAGCCCGCAACTTTATTCTTGCCACCGGCAGCTTTTTCAGTCAGGGTCTCGTCGCCGAGCCCGACCGTGTACGCGAACCGGTGTTCGATGTTGACGTTGTCACTGAAGGCACTCGCGACGACTGGTTCAAGGACAATCTTTTCGATGCACAGCCTTTTGTCGAGTTCGGCGTAAGGACCGACGGCGAGTTCCGCCTCAGCCGCCACGGCAAGACTGTAGAAAATCTCTATGGTATAGGTTCTATTCTGGGCGGATGCAATTCGCTTAAAGAAGGTTCGGGCGCCGGCGTGGCTATCGTTACGGCCATGGAAGTAGCCGAACGCCTTGCCGACCTCTAAACACTAAACCGGGCATCCGCGTGCGGACGCCGAAATAAGGACCTTTTGCAATGGAATACCAAGTAAAAAATATAAGCGCCAATAACTTCGAGCAGTGCATCAAGTGCACAATATGCACTGTCTACTGTCCTGTTGCCGCTGTCAACACTGATTATCCTGGTCCGAAACAGGCCGGACCCGACGGCGAGCGCTACCGTCTTAAAAATCCTGATTTCTACAACAACGCCCTGAAATACTGCCTCAATTGCAAACGCTGCGAGGTGTCGTGCCCCAATAATGTGCGTATAGGCGACATTATCCAGATGGCGCGCATCAAGTACGATCAGTCGTCGCCAAAACTTCGCGACCGCATACTTGCCTCCACCGACTTTATGGGCGCTTTTGCTACCCGAATGGCGCCTGTGGTGAACATGATGCTCGGTCTGGCTCCGGTGAAGCTGGCAATGGATGGGGTTCTCGGCATCGACCGTCACCGCACATTCCCCAAATACTCTTCGAAAACATTCGAGAGCTGGATGAAGCACGGTGCTCCCGACCAGAGCGTTTTCCCGAAGAAAGTGGTCTATTTCCACGGTTGCTATGTGAACTATAACTATCCTCAGTTGGGCAAGGATGTGGTTAAGGTGCTCAATGCCGTGGGCTACGGCGTGCAGTTGCTCGAGAAAGAGCGTTGCTGCGGCGTGGCAAAAATCGCCAACCGCCTTATCGATTCGGCCCGCAAGGATGCTCAGCTCAACATCGACTCAATCCGCTCTGCCGTCCGCCGCGGCATGGAGGTGCTCGGTGCCAGCTCGACGTGCATTTTCACCATGCGCGACGAATATCCGCATCTTCTCGGAGTCGACAATGATGATGTACGCGACGCTATATCGCTTGTTTCAGTATTTCTCTACCGACTGCTCGACAGCGGCAAAATAAAAATAGCTTTCAAGTCCGATTTCCATGCCCGTGTCACATATCATACTCCCTGCCACATGCAGAAATTGGGGTGGGGAATCTACTCGAGCTCGCTTATCCGCATGATTCCGGGAGTGGAGTTCGAGCCTATCGACTCGATGTGTTGCGGCATAGCCGGTACCTACGGCTTTAAGAAAGAGAACTATCCTTATTCACAGGCTATAGGCAAGGAACTTTTCGACCAGATAGCCAAGGCTCATGTCGACTATGTGGTCACTGACTGCGAGACTTGCAAATGGCAGATTGAGATGAGCACGGGCGTGCCGGTGCTCAATCCCGTAAGTCTGCTGGCCATGGCGATAGATGTAGAAGCTACAAAGAAACTTAACGGACTCGCATGACAATGAAGACAAACATTATTGCACTGACAGCAATGGTGCTGAGCCTTTCGGCAGGAGCCGAGACGCTGAAATCGCCCGACGGTCGGCTGACACTCGATTTCAGCCTTACCGGAAGCGGCACGCCCGAGTATTCTCTGAAGTACGGCGATCTTACGGCTGTAGCTCCGAGCCGCATGGGTTTCGAAATAAAAAATGCTGAAAATCTCGACAAAGGTTTCAGGATATTGTCGGTCGACACCGCCTCGGTTGATTCGGTGTGGGCGCCTGTCTGGGGTGAAGAATCTCTTATCCGCGAACATTTCAATGAAATGACCGTGAATCTGGAACAACCCTCGACGAAACGTCGTATGTCGGTTCGCTTCCGCCTGTTCGACGACGGACTGGGCTTCCGCTATGAATTCCCGATGCAGAAGAAACTGAAGCATTTCACCATCAGCGACGAACTCACCGAGTTCGCCATGAGCGGCGACCATGAAGCCTACTGGATTCCCGGCGACTGGGATACGCAGGAGTACGACTACACCCGCAGCCGCATGTCGGAAATACCGGCCAAAATGGACGAAGCATACACACATCACAACAAATGGCAGACGTTTGTGGCTCCCGATGTCGTTCAGACGGCCCTGATGCTTCGCAGCGACGACGGCTTATACATAAATCTCCATGAGGCAGCGCTTGTCAACTACCCCTGCATGCACCTTCAGCTTGAAGAGGGCAAAAACACTTTCAAGGCGCTCCTCGCTCCCGACCCTGTGGGCGATAAGGCCGATATGATGACCGACTGCGTGACTCCCTGGCGAACAGTCATGGTAAGCCCCGATGCCCGCGACATTCTTGCTTCGCGGATCACCCTCAACCTCAACGAACCATGCAAAATCGAGGATACTTCGTGGATCAAACCTTGCAAATATGTAGGCATATGGTGGGAGATGATAACCGGCAAAAGCAAGTGGAGCTATACCAATGATCTGCCGGTGGTGCACATCGACCGTCCCGAGGACTATCTTGATGTGAAGCCTCACGGCAAGCACGGCGCAACTACGGAAAACGCCATCAAATACATCGATTTTGCCGCCGAGCATGGTTTCGACGGTGTTCTCATCGAGGGATGGAATATAGGCTGGGAGGACTGGTCGAACAAGTTCAAGGACGAGGTTTTCGACTTTGTGACACCTTATCCCGATTTCGATCTGCCGCGTGTTCGCGACTATGCCCGCGGGAAAGGTGTGAAGCTGATTATGCACCATGAGACATCAAGCTCGGTGCGAAACTATGAGCGCCGTATGGACGAGGCCTATAAATTTATGAAAGACAACGGCTACGATGCTGTCAAGAGCGGCTACGTTGGCCTTATTATACCCAGGGGCAGCAATCATTTCAGCCAGTGGACTGTCAACCACTACCAGCATGCCGTCGAGAAGGCCGCCGATTATCACATCATGGTCAACGCCCATGAGGCTGTGCGTCCTACCGGTCTCTGCCGCACCTGGCCTAATCTCATAGGCAACGAAAGCGCCCGCGGCACCGAGTACCAGGCTTTCGGCGGCAGCAAACCCTGGCATACCACCATTCTGCCCTTCACCCGTCAGATCGGCGGTCCGATGGACTATACTCCCGGTATTTTCGAGAATGATGTTAAGAAGATGAATCCCAAAAAGGATTCGTGGGTCAACACTACACTGGCCAATCAGTTGTCGCTTTATGTGACCCTCTACAGCCCGCTTCAGATGGCTGCCGACATACCCGAAAATTACGAGCTGTTCATGGATGCATTCCAGTTTATAAAAGATGTGGCTCTCGACTGGGACCGCAGCTGGTACCTTGAGGCCGAGCCGATGGAGTATCTCACCACCGCACGCAAGGAGAAAGGTGCCGACCGCTGGTTTGTGGGTGGCACCAACGGTGCCGAACCGCGCACAGCCTCCGTTGATTTCAGTTTCCTCCCCGAAGGTAAATATAAAGTCACACTCTATCGCGACGGTAAGGATGCTCACTACCGCAAGAATCCTCAGAGCTATGTGATAGAGGGAAAGACGGTAACACCCAAGACAAAAATGAAGATATTCGAGGCTGCCGGCGGCGGCTTCGCGATGTCGATAGTTCCGGTTAGCAAATAATCTTAAATCAATATTAGCAAATGGCACAAGAAAATATTTACGGCAACTGGTCGCCGGAAGTCGTAAAAAAATTCAAGAGCTGGCAGTTCCGCACTATCCTCGTGTCGATGATAGGCTATGCGATCTATTACTTTGTCCGTAAGAATTTCTCGGTAGCGATGCCGGGTCTGACGGCGCAGTACGGCATATCGAACACCAGCTTCGGTATTATCATCGGTATCAGTTCGCTCATCTACGGCGCCTCGCGCTTTATCAACGGTTTCGTTGTCGACAAGGCCAGTTCGCGCCTTGTGATGGCTGTGGGCCTTCTGCTGTGCGCTCTGTGTAATTTTGCTTTCGGTTTCGGTGTGAACATAAGCTCATGGATTACGGGTGTCGACGCCGGTCCCGACTTCCTGAATATGCTTGTGCTCGTGATGGCCGTAACGATAGTCTTCAACCAGTATTTCCAGGGTATCGGCTATCCTCCTTGCGCTCGCCTGCTTCCGACGTGGATTCATCCGTCGGAACTCGCCACCAAGATGTCG
>CABQCA010000083.1 GCA_902462525.1 uncultured Porphyromonadaceae bacterium
GACGCTCTGTTCCGCGTCGCCCTTCCGGCCGACGAGCTATCAGAAGGACCGCATCGTCTTGTTGTGGGCGGCCTTACGCCTATGTCGAAGTTTACCATCGTTCCCTTCGCCGCAAACACCATAGGCGAAGCCTCTGGCACTCCTCTCGAATATACAACCCGAAACAGCATCGTGCTCACTGAAGCCGGCGCTCTGGCCGACGTCTTCGCCGGAACAGCGAAAGTGGAGCTTCAGCGACTGACAGTTTCAGGCTTTATGAACGGCGACGATTTCCGCTTCCTGCGCATGCTTCTCGGCGCGCCGGCGGTGCCCGGCACAACAACCGTTGAAAGCGCGGTTACCGACGCCGACCTCACCGACGCACATATTGTGGAAGGCGGCGGCAGCTACGACGGGGCACGCTTCACCGAAACCGACCGTATTACGACAGGTCTCCTTGCCGACTGCCCGCGGCTGCGGCAAATTCTTCTGCCGGCTTCAGCCGTGGCACTGGAACGTAACGCACTGGCCCGCTGCACGGCTCTCGTAGCCCTCACTGTGTCCGCCGGTATTGAATCATTGCTTCCTTCCGAAGGCTGCTCCGCCCTCGGAACCATCACTGCGTCGGGCGCGAATACTGCGTTTACAGCCATCGACGGCGTACTTTTCAACAGCGCCGGCACCTCTATAGTATGGTTTCCGCTTGGTAAGACAGGCGACTACACACTCCCGTCCACAGTCACCCACATAGGCGAAGACGCCTTTGCAGGCACTCAAATAAAGAGCCTGAAGATACCGGCGTCGGTCACCGGAATCGGCCGTGGAGCTTTTGCCGGGTCGGTGCTCGAAGAAATTTACATGCCCGACAACCTCGCCAACATATCGGAAGGATTGTTCCAGGGCTGCGGCGCACTTGCCACAGTACGGCTGGGAAGCGGCACTCGCTACATCGGCGACTACACTTTCGACGGCACCGCCCTGCGCAATCTCTATGTCGCCGCCACGGTACCTCCTTTCGCCGGCAGCCTCGCTTTCGCCAACCGCTCGGAGAGCATGGGCGCCGCCTGCACGCTCCATGTGCCGCACGGCTGTGTGAAAATCTACCGCAATCATTCGCAATGGAGCGTTTTCGAACGCATCGAAGAGTATTAGACCACCACGACAATGACCGAAAGAAACCACGACACTGAACCACAGGAATCCGACGACACCGACTCGGCCTACATAGGCATCAACGGCCCCACGGCCGCCGGCCTTGACCTCGGCGGTATATTCTCGAACGAATTCTCCAACATCACGTCTTTCTACACCTCGCCTAATGGTCCGATAGAAATCCACACGGCCACACGCTACGGCAAGCGCTACATTCTCAAAGGTCTGAAACAGCAGTTCCGCGAAAATCCCATCTACTCCATGTGTCTGGCCAAGGAATTCGAAATCGGAATGTCGCTCGACCATCCCAACATACGGCGCACCATAGGGCTTGAAGACACCGAAAGTCTCGGCCGGGTGATAGTTCTCGAATATGTCGACGGCAATACTCTCGAAAACCTCATAGCAACCCGCAGCCTCACTACGGCAGCGGCCCGCGCCATCGCCCGGCAGACAGCCGACACTCTGGCATACATTCACAGCAAACAGGTGTACCACCGCGATCTCAAGCCGGCGAACGTTCTCGTGTCGCACAGCGGCAATGTGGTAAAAATCATTGATTTCAGTCTCTCTGACAGCGGCGACTTCATAATTCTCAAAAATCCGTCGGGCTCGCGGCGTTATATGCCACCCGAACAGCTCAGCCCCGACGCCCGTCCCTCGGCTGTGGCCGACATCTACTCCTACGGCGTGCTCATCGGTGAACTTGCCGATGCCACCGGCGACGCACAACTGTCGCAGACTGCCGGAAAGTGCACCGAAGCCGACCCCTCGCGGCGACCGCAGTCAATGGAGTTCGTGCATCTGCCGTCTCCCGAGCCTTCACTTGCCGAACGTTTCTCAGCCTTCCTCTCATCGCCCGTTCTTACAGTGATTCTGCTGTGCATATGCGCCGCACTCGCCGTGCTGATAGCAGTCCTGCTGACCGACAATACGCATAACTATGGATAAACACTTCGCATTATCATCTCTGGTAGAACTGACCAACAAAAAGCTCGGCTACGAGCCGTCGACCCCGTCGGAATTCAACAATCTGAGCTGGGAAATCCAGAAAAAGACCGGACGGCCCATAAGCCTGTCGTCCATAAAACGAATATGGGGATATGTGTCCTACGGAAGTTTCCCGTCTATAACGACTCTCAACACACTTGCCATCTACAACGGTTTCAGAAGCTGGGACACTTTCCTGATGAGCCACAACGGAAACGGCTGTTTCGACGATTCAGGGTTTATCGAGGAATCAGTGATAAGTGCCGGCAGACTCCACACCGGCGACCGACTGCTGCTCAACTGGGGCAAGGGCAAACTCTGCGAAATGGAATGTATCGGTCCTGAGCGCTTCCAAGTGAACCGTTCGCAGAATATCAAACTTCAGCCCGGCGACACTTTCTCGCTAAGCATAGTATGCCTGTATCACCCGCTCTTTCTTAGCGACCTTACACACAGCGGCATGCAGATACCCGCCTACATCGGGGCCAGAAAAGGCGGAATAACTTCCATTACACTGATACCGTCCGCAGCAACGGATACGGATCAGACCGTACCGACAAGCGCTTCGATCTGAGGCAGAAGCGCCTGTTGTCCGTCATTAAGTACTTTGAAAATTCTCAGAGGAGGCGCACCGGCGGGAGCGTCGGTGGTCTGTGCGGCTATGCGTCGTTCAACATCGCTGCGGCTCATGCCGTTGCGGCGCATCACCCGTTCTATGCGCAGTTCGGTCGGGGCCTCGACACGCCACTCGGCATCGACCATGAGATTGAGGCCGCTTTCATAGAGGATAGCTGTCTCGACAAATGTCGTGTCGGCGGCCTGTGAGGCAACCCAATGCGCAATATCTTCTTTTACAGCCTCATGGACTATAGCATTGAGGGCAAGCAGTTTTTCAGCATCGGCGAATACTACATCGGCTATGCGCCGGCGGTTGATGACGCCACCGGCCACGGCAAGACTGTCGATTTCGGCAATAAGACGCGTCTTGATAGCCTCGTCGGTATCCATCAGCGCCTTGGCGCGGCTGTCGCAGTCGTACACCGGATAACCCATGGTGCGGAGGATACGGCTCACAACCGACTTCCCGGACCCTATTCCGCCAGTTATGGCTACAAGACTTTTCATCGCAGACGTTCGATTATGTACTCGGCACTGTCGGCCGACAGATGCACATTCTGAAGGTTCTGCGGGACATCGGTGAGAGTCAGCTTCATCATCTTGGTCGGGTTGCCCTGACTGATGCTGCGGTAGTCGGCGAGAATACGGAACTTCGGGTCACTTTTGGGATAGATGCTCATGGGCACCATGTAGAAAACATCGATTTGCGCAGGGAAAGTGATGAGTTTCGTTCCCTCAGGCACATTCACCGGCTCGATGACCACCTTACGGCTCTTGAATATCAGCGGTTCCACACGGAATGTCACGTCAATGCTGTCAGGAACGACGCGTGAGCCGGCCGGTCCTGTGAGGCGCACGCGGCGCGACTCATTCTCGGTGATGCCGGTGAGATGTATCGGCTCGGTGGTGACAGCCCGGAAATTATCGGGCAATGCGGTGCCGGGCGCCATGTACACACGCACACTGTCGAGCGACTGCCACGGACGACCCTCGATGGCGAACTGCGGGCCGGTGGTCACCTTGTAGTCAAGGTTCACAGGCATCAGATATCCCGGATGAGTGGTATAGGGTATCGAAAGCGAGTCGGGGAACACCACGCTCACCTGAGCTCCGCCCATCGAGTTGCGAACGGTCGATTTAAGCTCGGTGGAACTCAGATGCAGCATACCGTTTGTGCGGAAAGCACGGAAGTCGATGTTCACCGTAGGCATCATGCCTATCTGCATCTTTATTACCTGGGTGCCGCGGGCACGAAGACTCACGTTGAGAGCTTCAGGCCCGGCGCTGAGCAGCATCACCGAGTCGGGAACGTGGGTAATCTTCACCGGCAGACGCACGTCGAACTGTTCTTCCTCGTTAAGCGACAGCACCATCCACAGCACAGCCGAGATGATGATGAACACAAAGAACATCAGCGAGTCGCGGCCACGGCGCGAACGCACCGCAGCCATGAGCCGGGCGAAGGTAGCTTTCAGAGCCATAGGCTCTTATTTCTGCTGGTCGTTGTTCTGAGAATCCTGATTAGCTTCTTCAGCCGAAGGATAGACCGAGCCTTTGTCGACACGGATGCGGACATCCTTGTCGATTTCGATGATGAACGACGAGTCCTTTATATCGCGGATAGTTCCGTAGATACCGCCGGCGGTGACCACTTTGTCGCCTTTGCCGAGGCCTTCGCGGAATTTCTTGATTTCTTTCTGGCGTTTCTGCTGGGGACGGATCATGAAGAAATAGAACACTGCGAAGAGTGCCACAATCATGAGAATGCTTCCGAGGCCGCCGCCCTGAGCTGTCGCGCCGTCGAGGAGAATGTAGTTTAACATTTGTATTTTAGCTTTTTAAATTAATAATCTATCAGGAAATTAAGATGTCAGGAGGTTATTTTAGGCTGACAAGCTGACGGGCTGACAAGCAAATGCCCTCGTCCCTTACACCTCGCCCCTACAGCTTCTTGTCGATGACGCCTTCGTCGGATAGCTTCTTCACCACGCTGTAGAGCACACCGTTGATAAAACCGCCGCTTCGGGGAGTGCTGTAGTCGTTGGCTATTTCGATGTATTCGTTCATCGACACCGGAACAGGTATCGAAGGATAGTGCACAATCTCGGCGATAGCTGTCAGAAGAATCACGATATCCATGAAAGCGAGGCGCTCGCTGTCCCACTGAGCCTTGTCGATAAAACTGTCGATGAGCGCCAGATACTTTTCGCGGTTCTGCACCACAGCCTCAAAAAGACCTGCGCCGAAAGCCTCGTCGGCATCGTTCATGAACTTGGGCAGCAGTTCTATTTTGCCGGCACTGTCGGCAGTGGCGTCGTCGGCCTGTTCGCCATCGGCGGCGGCATAGGAGCGACGCATTGTCTTGAGCACGAAAGTGCTCATGATAGCAAGGTCGTCGTTCCAGTAAACGGCACGGTCCTCAAGGGCATCGGAGAGTTCATCACCGGGCACAATGACAGAGCGCATCATCTCGCGCCAGAAGGCGGCATCGGTGGCGAAATCGCCGGGAGCGCTTTCCATGTACTCCTTGTATGCTCCGGTAGCCGTAATATGGTCGAGCAGACGGCCGAACAACAGGTCGCTGTCGCGCCAGTTGGCGGGATCGGCGTCGGGATTATCGGCAATATAGTCGGCAAGCGGCTTGCAGTCGAGCAAAGCCTTCACATAGAGATTGTCGACAAAACGCAGGCTCGGATTGAGATCTTCTTCAGTGGGCACATATTTGTGCCGGGCCTCGTCGAGGCGCGCTTCCTGACAGCGGGTGATGTAGACCGGCAATATCAGCAGGGCGTGGTAGAGATCATAGGCCATGGAAAGCGAGCGGTCGAGGTCGCTACGGGCCTTGAGGTAGGTGGCACGGGTGTCGTCGAACGACATCATCGTGACAGAGAACATCTTCATGCCGTTGTCGAAGCCAAGATGACTGAAATTCTCGTCGCGTCGGAGCACACGCTCCACACCCTTATGCTTGCGGATAGTGGTGGTGAACACCGTATTCCAGAAAGCCACATCGTCGGCCATGGCAAGTTTACGCTTGCGCTTGTAGTCGTTGTAGACTGCCGACTGTGTCACGGCGGCGTACACATCGTCGAGGCAACTGTCGAAACGCGACAGCCGGTCGCGGTTTTTGGCCAGAATCACCCTCATGGCAGAATCGTCGTAGAGCGCCTTGCCGACACGGTTTTTCTTTATGCCGGGGTCGGCCTCAAGAGTGCGGCCCGAACCGGAACCCAGACTGATGGAACTTAGCTTGAGCAGCAGGACCAGCAGGTCGAGATAAACCGAATATGCGAACTGCCGCTCGCGTGAGCCGTCGGTATCGGCCGGAGGTGTTTCGAGTTTGAAATCCTTGCGCGTCAGCAGAAACGAGTACAGTATCTGGACGGTTTTGATTCTGATTAAACTGCGGTTTATCATATTTCGATGTTCAATCTTTTCTGTTCAGTGTGCAAAGGTACGCAAAATTTGCCGAATAACACTTTATTAATTGGCAAAATCTACCGAGAGTCCTATCTGGAAGCGGTGCGGATTCAGAGGATAGTACGGCATGGAGAAATAGTTGTCGCCGCCGAACAGCCCCTGGTTGAAGTGCGAGTACATGACATAGAACCGCGTTTTGCTGAGTTTCATGTTGATGTAGGCGTTGCAGAAAGGATAGTTGCCCACCTTCATCTCGCGCTGGTTTGTGAAAGCCGACGTTGCCGGCTGGAACGACGGGGCATAGTATTTCGAGTAGTAGTCACAGTCGACACCGAGCTGGAAGTGGAGTGTGGCGATTTTTCCGAGCAGATAGAGGTTGCTGTAGACGGCAAGATCGGGCAGAGGTATCACCCCATCGTTCGAAGTTTTCTGATAGGTCACGCGGTTGTCCCAGTGCAGGATGCCGAGTTTAAAGTTCTGCTCCAGGCTCAGGCTCAGCACCTGCACGCTGCCGCCGTGCTGCACCGGAAGACCGTCGGCTCCGAAATAGATGCTGTTCTGCAGATTGGTGGCCTGAGCCGATACCCGTGTGCGCGTACGGTGCAGGTAGACGCTTCCTCCGAAGGTCAGGTCGCGGATCTTTCCGAAATTATTCTGCCACACAAAGTGGTTCGAAATATAGTTTTTGGCCAGATAGGGCGCCTCGGTGTTATGAAAGCGGCCGAAAGCATTGATGACAAGACTGTCGCCGAGCAGCGGAAAGCGGGTCTGAACCTGTCCGTCGAGTTTTAGATCACCGGCCACCGGACCGAGTATTCCGATTTCGGCAGTGGCGCCGTAGGTAAGCACCGAGCCCCGCTGCTTGGTGAGCTGTCCGCCGACATAGGCCAGCTGCTCGCGCTTGGAGTGCGGTATGTCGATTCCTTCGGGCATGGGCGTGAGGCCCGCCTCTTCAGGATTGCTGCGGTCGAGTGTGTCGACGGGCATAGTGTAGTTGCGCACCTGATGCGAAATGTATGCCGCCAGGCCGAACTTGGCGTATTTATGAAACCCTTCGAGCAGCGACACTCCGAAAATGTTGGTCAGCGTCCAGTAAGTGGTCTTATCGTAGGTCTGATTGGGGTCGAGATATGTGCGGCCGAAGTACTCCTGTGTCTCCGATGGCGTATAGTCGACGAACATATGCTTCCCCGACTGATATTTAAGAGTGTAGATAAACGAAGAAACCGGAATGTAGGTGCGTTTCACAGTTGTATCGTTCACCTGTTCCTCATGCCAGTAGCCAACCTTGTAGCGGTTGTTTAGGTATAGCTCGTCGCCTTTCTGACGGCTGTAGGCGTCGTTCAGACGCGTGGGAATGGTTTTGGTGTCGACACTCGTCACGCCGCCCTGCACCTCTGCGGGGTCAGTGATATAACGCATGTCGGTGATGCCGCCGTTTTCCTGATTCACCATGTTGTAATGGTTGAAAAATCCCTGGAACTCATAGCGGTCGCCGATATATGAACCCTGCACGCCCCAGGCCAAATCCTTGACTGCCTGGTTGGCGTAGCTGCCCTTGGAATAGAGATAATCGATCATGGCACCGAGCTGGGCCTTGGCATTGATGTTTCCCGAAAAAGTGGTCTGGAACCGTTCCTGCGAGTTGTCGCGGCCGCCCGACGAACTGTACGACAGCAACGTCATCGGTATTCGGGTGTTGTAGAACTTCTCTTTCGACTCCGACGGAAGCCAGTGGCTGATCGCGTCGCGGAAAAAGAAATTGCTCATCGGTGCCCGTTCGGCAAATATCATGTTCTGCCCGGCGCCTCCGAGGTTTCCGGTGGTGGCCCATGCCGCAGACACTGCCGAAGGCACAAACTCCATGCTGTAGTTCTCGAAAAGTGTGTCGATGGAAGCCTCTTCGCGCAATCCAAGAGGCGAAAGCAACTTCCATGCGAACGACGGCGCCAACACCAGTTTCTTCGGGTGTCCCGTATGAGTGTGGCCGGTGTCGCGGCTGTTCTGCTGAGCTGCCGCCGGAAGAACGGCCACTGTCGCCGCGGCCGCAGCTGTCATTATTTTGCGAATGAAATCCATTTCAATTGCAAAAGTACACAAAAAAATTGAAGTGAATAAAGCGAAGGGTGAAAAGTGAGAATAATGACCCCGTCGCAGACCGGAATAATTCATCGAAAATTGCTTATATTTGCGGAAACTATCGCCAGTACCAATCCTTACATCACCAAAAATGACACCTAATCCCGATTACAACTATCCGGAATTGTACTCCGACCGCACAGTAGAGCAAAAAAAGTATATCGCCGAAAGGATTTTCAAAGAACTGGACACGCCGCTTCCATACGATCTTCAAAGAATCATCGACATGTGTCAGAACGACCTGAAGCTCTGCTCTCTTGTGGCCTATAAGATAGCCGTGAAGATGTTCAAAGACCCGAAGTACGATGCGGCTTCCTCGCCACTGTACTTTATAAACAATCCGGCAATAATGCCCGTGAGCTACTGCGGCGGCAACATGTCTTTCGGCCGCGTTTTTGCCATCAACCATTGTGCTTTTTCATCGCCCGACTCCATCGTCGGATTCAGAAACGCCGAATATCGTGGTCCGCAGGAATATTTCAAAATCTCAAAAGGCCTGAAATATGTCGGCACACTCGACAACTGGGTGCTCTTCAAACTCGACCCGCGCACTACCGACGACCGCACCGGCATCCTGTATTCGCCTCTCGAAAAAAACTTCACCATCGAATTCGCCCATTTCCCACACGACTCCGGCCCCCGCACCATCTTCCGCTGGCTCGACTGCTGAATTTTCAGACTTCGCTCCACAGAGGCTTGATCCTCACAAAAAATGATTACCTTTGTAACCAATGACATAGGCGCTCCCCAACAAATTTCAAAAATAATCGGCACAATGATCGAACGAATCAGCATATCAAATTATAAATCAATAAAATACGCGGAATTTGATTTGAAGATGATCAACATTCTGATCGGCCCCAACGGAGCCGGCAAGAGTAATTTCATCTCATTCTTTGAGCTGACCCGACACATGCTTGAACAGCGCTTAGGAAGCTATCTGCTTGAGCATGGTGGCATTGATTCCATGCTGTACCGTGGCCGAAAAAATTCTGACAGCATATCGGCATTGATTGACTTTGAGAACTGCAACGCTTTTGTATTTAAGCTTAAACCGACCCAAGGGCCTAAGGCCTACATCGAATACTCCAAAGATTTCTTCAACAACCGAAACCTGAGCGATAAAAAGTATGAGGAAACATGGAATGTCCGCACCTGAAGCGTTAAAAGTTACGTAAATTCGTTAAGAATAGCGGAACTTTTTGTATATTTGCGACCGTTGCCAACCTTATCATTACCATGGATTTCTACAGTAAAATAAAGTCGAAGGCCTGCACGGTCAACAGCAGGAATTTCGAGCGCCCCGACGGAGGCGATCTGTTTGGCGACGGGCTCTATGTCGGAGCCTTCGATGCCGGTCCTGATGCGGGGGAACTGCCCGTCATCATTCCCCTTGAGCGGTTCGGCTCGCTGTGTGTGGTCGACGACGGCACACACAAAGATACAGTAACCGATTTTCTGCAGGCATGCGCAATCCGTATTCTTGCATCGGTCAAACCGGCATTGTGCCGCTTTGTGCTGTACGACGGAGCCGGAATGGGCCGCAATCTGATAGCTCTGACCGACCTCGACCGTCGTATAAAAGGCGAACGTATTCTCACCTCGGGCAGTGAACTCAGCAGAGCGCTCGATAAGCTGTCGGACCGCGTGATAAATGTGATTCAGAATGTTCTTGGCACTAAGTACGCAGGCTCGTCCCTC
>CABQCA010000084.1 GCA_902462525.1 uncultured Porphyromonadaceae bacterium
ATATCTGCCTTGACTGCATCGACACCGCCGCTTCGATGCTCGGCCTTATCGACGACAATCAGGAATCCGAGCAGAAAGCGACGATAGCTCGCGCTAAAGCCCGCAATAAGGGCGCGAAGATAACCTCGGAAAAAGATTCTGCATTAGGAGTATCGCTGCCCAAACCTGCAGAAATCAAAGCCTTCCTTGACCAGTATATCATCGGCCAGGATCAGGCAAAGAAATATCTTTCTGTAGCAGTCTATAATCATTACAAGCGTCTTGCACAGAAAAATGACAAAAACGATGTCGAGATCGAAAAAAGCAACATTGTCATGGTTGGGCCTACCGGCACTGGCAAGACGCTTATCGCGCGCACTATAGCCAAGATTCTCGATGTTCCTTTCACGATTGTCGATGCCACCGTGCTTACACAGGCCGGCTATGTCGGCGAGGACATCGAAAGTCTGCTTACCCGTCTCCTTCAGGTTGCCGACTATGATGTGGAAAAGGCCCAGCGAGGCATCGTATTCATCGATGAAATCGACAAAATAGCACGTAAGGGCGACAATCCTTCGATTACACGCGATGTTGGTGGCGAGGGCGTTCAGCAGGGGCTGCTGAAACTTCTCGAAGGCTCTGTGGTAAACGTTCCGCCTCAGGGTGGCCGCAAACATCCCGAGCAGCCGATGATAGCTGTCGATACAAAAAATATACTCTTCATATGCGGAGGCGCTTTCGATGGCATTGAGCAAGCTATAGCACATCGTCTTAATAAAAACTTTGTCGGTTTCTCGACCGATGAGGCCGTCAGGCGTATTGAACGCGATTCCTATATGAGCCATGTAGCTCCTCAGGATCTCAAGACCTTCGGCCTTATCCCCGAAATCATAGGCCGCCTGCCAATTCTGGCACATCTGCTACCTCTCGACCGCGACGCTTTACGGCGTGTCCTTGTAGAACCGAAGAACGCCATAACACGTCAGTACGTAAAACTCTTCGACATCGACGGTGTGAAACTGACATTCACCGACGACGCCCTCGACTTTATTGTTGACAAAGCGATAGAGTTCAAACTCGGTGCACGCGGTCTGCGGTCGATTGTCGAAACCGTGATGATGAATCCTATGTTCGACATACCCTCGTCGGAGGTAAAGGAGCTCACTGTCGATGCGGCTTTCTGCGCAGCACAGCTCGAATCGGCTCATTTCGATGCCAACGCCGTGTAAGAAGATATTCCCGAACAGCACTACTCTCCTTATATTAAACAAACAGACATGGCAACATCACAGCAATTAAGCCAAGCACTGAAACAACATTTCGGCTTCGACACATTCAAAGGTAATCAGGAAGCCATAATGCTGAGCCTCCTCGACGGGCATGATACATTCGTGATTATGCCTACAGGAGGGGGGAAGTCGCTTTGCTATCAGTTGCCGGCTCTGATGAGCGATGGTACGGCTATAGTTATTTCGCCACTCATCGCCTTGATGAAGAATCAGGTCGATGCGATGCGGAACTACAGCGAAAACGACAGCATAGCCCATTTTCTTAATTCCTCGCTCACCAAATCGGCCATCGACCAGGTGAAGGCCGATGTCGTTGCCGGGCTGACAAAACTGCTGTATGTCGCGCCTGAATCCCTCACCAAAGAGGAAAACATAGAGTTTTTAAAAACAGTTTCCATTTCGTTTTACGCCGTCGACGAAGCTCATTGTATATCGGAATGGGGTCATGATTTCCGACCGGAATACCGTCGGATACGCCCTATAATCAATGAGATAGGCTCACGCCCCCTGATAGCGCTGACGGCAACAGCGACACTCAAGGTACAACACGATATCCGGAAGAACCTCGCGATGAACAACGCCTGTGTCTACAAATCGTCGTTCAATCGTGAAAATCTATACTATGAGGTACGTCCCAAGACAGCCAACGTAGACCGCGATATCATTAAATTCATTAAACAGAGGCCTGGCAAATCGGGAATCATCTACTGCCTTTCGCGAAAGAAGGTGGAGGAGCTCGCCGAATTGCTTCGGGTGAACAATATCAGCGCTCTGCCATATCATGCCGGTATGGATGGCGCCACCCGCAGTGCCAACCAGGATGCTTTTCTGCTTGAGAAAGTAGATGTCATTGTGGCTACAATCGCTTTCGGCATGGGCATAGACAAGCCTGATGTAAGGTATGTGATTCACTACGATATGCCAAAATCGCTCGAAGGCTACTATCAGGAAACCGGCCGGAGCGGACGCGACGGAGGCGAGGGTATTTGCCTCACCTTCTATGCTCGTAAGGATCTTCAGAAAATGGAGAAATTCATGCAGGGAAAACCTGTTGCAGAACAGGAAATCGGGCGGCAGCTACTGGCTGAGACTGCTGCATATGCCGAGTCGGCGGTCTGTCGGAGGAAAACGCTCCTGCATTATTTCGGTGAATGTTATGACCCTGAAAACTGTGGAAACTGCGACAATTGTCTCAATCCTAAGAAAAAAGTGGAAGCACAAGAAGATTTATTGGCGGCATTGGAGACTATAGCCGCTCTTAAGGAAAAATTCAAGGCAGAATATATTATCGATGTCATGACAGGACGCGCCACCGCCGACGTGCGCTCATACCGTCATGAGGAAACAGAAGTGTTCGGCTGTGCCGAAGGCTCCGACCCTAAGTTTCTCAGTTCCGTTATTCGGCAAGGTATCCTTGACGGATACATCGAGAAAGGCATCGAAAACTACGGTATTCTTAAACTCACACCGAAGGGCAAACGCTATCTCGACAACCCTCAGCCTTTCAAGATAGTGGAGGACAGCGAGTTCAGCGAGGAAGTCCCCGATGACGAAGTGATAATGAAAAGCGGCTCTAACTGTGCCGCCGATCCCGAACTGTTCGCTATCCTCACCTCACTGCGTCGTCGCATTGCCCATGACCTGAAACTGCCGCCCTATGTGATTTTCCAGGACCCGTCGCTCGAAGCGATGGCGACCACCTATCCTGTCAATGAAGAGGAACTTGCAAATATCGTAGGAGTTGGTACAGGTAAAGCAAAGCGCTATGGCGACGAATTCATAAAGGTAATCCGAACCTATGTGGAGGAAAATGAAATCGAGCGTCCAGGAGATTTGCGTGTACGAACTGTTGCAAATAAAAGTAAACTCAAAATAAGCATTATTCAGGCAATCGACCGCAAAATAGACCTCAATGAAATCGCGGAATCCAATTGCATTGACTTCGATCAGTTGCTTGACGAGATAGAGGCCATTGTCAATGCAGGTACGCGGATCAACATTTCTTACTTCATCAGCGAGATTATCGATCCCGAGGACGAAGAGGAACTGTTCGACTATTTCCGAAGTAGTGAGAGCGACAGCCTTGAGGACGCCTACAAAGAATTATGCGACACGTACTCCGAGGAAGAAATACGTCTCGTGAGAATAAAATTCCTGTCGGATCTCGGTAACTGATAATACGACTGCCTATGAATCAGAAAGTTCTTGAAGACCTTTTTGCTGCTGCAGAGGGCCGGAAGCCGGTTTCTACTGAAGAGTTGCCATCTTCGGGTTCCAACAGACGTTATTTCCGCTTAACCGCTTCAGACGGCAAGTCACTGATAGGCGTTCTGGGCACTTCGGAGATAGAAAACCGCGCCTTTATCTACATGGCGAAGCATTTTGCTGAAAAAGGTCTGCCGGTGCCTGCTGTTATCGCCGTCAGCAAGGATGGTATGGCTTATCTCCAGACCGATCTTGGCGACACTGTTCTTTTCAAGGAAATTGAAAAGGGACGTCTCACACGTTCTTTTTCAATTTACGAAAAGGATCTGCTTACGAAAACTATCCGCTTGCTTCCGCATGTTCAGTTCCGGGGAGCCGAAGATATGGACTTCGGTGTCTGCTTTCCCACTACCTCGTTCGACCGCCGCTCCGTTTTGTGGGACCTGAACTATTTCAAATATTGCTTTCTGAAAGCCACCGGGCTTGAATTCGAAGAAGATAAACTGGAGGATGATTTTGATCGCATGGCCGATGTCCTGCTTCAGACCGACACGGATACCTTTATGTACCGCGATTTTCAGAGTCGTAATGTGATGATTCGCGACGGGCAGCCTTGGCTCATAGATTTTCAGGGTGGTCGCCGTGGTCCGTTTTACTATGATATTGCCTCTTTCTTATGGCAAGCCAAGGCCAATCTTCCAGATGGGTTGCGCCTCGAACTTCTTGACGAATATCTCAAGGAACTTCAAAAATATTATCCCATCGAGAGAGAGGCATTCCTGAAGGCTCTTAGGCATTTCGTGCTGTTCCGTACTCTTCAGGTTCTGGGCGCTTACGGTTTCCGGGGATATTTTGAGAAAAAACCACACTTCATGCAAAGCGTGCCCTATGCCATAGCTAATCTGCGGGCGCTTCTGGTTACCGACTACAAGGAATACCCCTATTTAAACAGCCTTCTGCACAAGCTTGTGGAAATGAAGCAGTTTACCGACGAAGTGGGCAAGAAAAGACTGACAGTGAAAGTTCTCAGTTTCGCTTATAAAAAAGGAATCCCCAACGACACCAGCGGCAATGGCGGCGGATATGTTTTCGATTGCCGCGCAATCAACAACCCGGGAAAATATGACCGTTACAAGCCTTTCACGGGCCTCGACGCTCCTGTCATTGAGTTCCTTGAAAACGATGGAGAAGTGACTGTCTTCCTCGAACATTGCTACAGCCTCGTCGATGCCTCTGCGGCACGTTACATCGAGCGTGGGTTCACGAATCTGATGGTGGCCTTCGGCTGTACGGGCGGACAGCACCGTTCAGTGTATTGTGCCCAGCACATGGCCGAGCATATAGCATCGAAATTCAACATTAAAGTCGAACTCGTGCATCGCGAGCAGGATCTCCAGCAGACATTCAACATTAAGGAATGAAAGCTGTTATTTTTGCCGCCGGTGTAGGTTCGCGCCTCAAGCCCTTCACTGATTTTCATCCTAAGGCTCTCGCGCCTCTTGCCGGACGGCCGATTCTTGCCCATGTGCTCGACAGACTCATCGCCGCTGGTGCTGACGATATTGTGGTGAATGTCCATCACTTCGCATCGCAGATTATAGGATTTCTCGCCTCGAATTATCCGGAAGTGCGCACAAGCGACGAATCTGGCCTTCTGCTTGATACAGCAGGAGGGCTTGCCAAAATTTTCAGGGATGGCACTTTTGCACGTACGCTGACGGATACCGAACCTGTGATAGTGCATAATGCCGACATTTATACAGATTTTCCGATAGCCGATATGATTGCAGCGCACGGAGGAGGGGAGGCGACAGTGCTTGTCGATCCTTGGAGAAAATCGTCGCGGCAATTGCTTTTCAGATCAGGTTATATGGAAGGCTGGCGCAATAACAGCACTGGTATTGTCCGGCCATCCGGACTTGATGTTTCCGGCACGACAGGCGCGGCTTTCGGCGGTGTGCACATAATATCGGGCAGCGTGTTGTCCGACATCAGCGACTACGTAGGCGCCATAAGACCTGTAAGTATTACCGATTACTACATCGACCGTTGTGGCGAAATTCCTGTCAGGGCCTTCACTCCGGCTCTGCCATTCAGATGGTTTGACATCGGCACTCCCGAAAAATTAGCAATGGCCGAGGCCTCAGTCAGTCATTGACTTTTCAACTTAGCGACACTACACCGCTGTTCTTTGGAGCAGCGGTGCTTTTTTGTCATGACAGGAGGGTCTGGCACGGAATTTGCAAAGAGGATTTGGCAGACAATCAAACCAAACGCCTGCATTGATTGTTAAAGTTATCAAATGAAAAAATATTCATCTGCTATTATATTATGAATTTCAACAGTTTTACCATCAAGTCGCAGGAGGCAATCCAGAAGGCCGTCGAAATTACCCGCGGCGCCGGCACTCAGGCTATCGAGCCTGTGTGTCTGCTCAAGGGTATAATCGACGAAGGCGAATCGGTTGTCAATTTCATCTTTCAGAAAATTGGCGCCAATCCGGCCACGGTGAACCGTCTTGTCGACGAAGCCATAGCCGCCTTGCCGAAAGTGTCGGGTCAGGAGCCCTATCTGAGCCGTACATCAAACGATGTTCTGCAGAAGGCACTTGATGTGGCAAAGAAGATGGGCGACGAATATGTTACCCTTGAAGCTATGATCGTGGCTTTGTTCGACACCAACTCCGAGGCTTCCACAATTCTTAAAAATGTAGGTTTGGGAAGCAAGGAGCTTGAGGCCGCCATCGCCGAACTGCGAAAGGGCCGCAAAGCTACCGACCAGAGCGCCGAAGAAACATATAATGCACTTTCGAAGTATGCCATCAACCTCAACGAAAGAGCGCGTGCCGGCAAACTCGACCCTGTCATCGGCCGTGATGAGGAAATCCGTCGTGTGCTTCAGATTCTGAGCCGGCGCACAAAGAACAATCCTATGCTCATCGGTGAGCCCGGCACTGGCAAAACGGCTATTGCCGAAGGATTGGCTCATCGCATAGTCCGTGGAGACGTTCCCGAGAATCTTCGCACGAAACAAATTTATTCGCTTGATATGGGTGCCCTCGTGGCCGGTGCGAAGTACAAAGGCGAGTTCGAAGAACGCCTTAAGGCCATTGTCAACGAAGTGACAGGGGCAGACGGTGAAATTATTCTTTTCATCGATGAAATCCACACTCTTGTGGGAGCAGGCAAGGGCGAAGGCGCAATGGACGCAGCAAATATCCTCAAACCTGCTCTTGCACGCGGTGAACTCCGCAGTATCGGAGCTACCACTCTTGATGAATACCAGAAATATTTCGAGAAAGACAAAGCGCTCGAACGCCGTTTCCAGAAGGTGATGGTTAACGAACCCGACGAAACAAGCGCTATAGCTATTCTTCGAGGCCTCAAGGAACGCTATGAGAACCATCACAAGGTGCGTATCAAAGACGAGGCTATCATTGCAGCTGTTCAGCTCTCAGAACGTTATATAACCGACCGTTTCCTCCCCGACAAGGCCATCGACCTTATTGATGAGGCTGCATCGAAACTCAAACTCGAAATCGATTCCGTGCCACAGGCACTCGACGACATTACTCGCCGTATCGCACAGATGGAAATCGAACGCGAAGCTATAAAACGTGAAGGCATGGACGATCGTGTGAAGGAAATTGAACGCCAGATTGCCGAGTTGCGCGAGGAAGAAAAGGATTACTCCGCAAAATGGAAAGCCGAACGCGAGCTTATTTCCCGAATCCAGCAGAATAAAATCGACATAGAACAGCTTACCTTTGAAGCCGACCGTGCCGAACGTGAAGGCGACTACGCCCGCGTGGCTGAAATTCGCTATTCGAGCATTGCCCAGAAGCAGAAAGAAATCGAAACAACACAGGAACAGCTTCGTATGATGCAGGGCGAGCGTGC
This sequence comes from uncultured Porphyromonadaceae bacterium, assembly GCA_902462525.1. Lineage (GTDB taxonomy): Bacteria > Bacteroidota > Bacteroidia > Bacteroidales > Muribaculaceae > CAG-873. The sequence goes on from CABQCA010000084.1 coordinate 7,373, forward strand.
TCTTATCAAAGAAGAAGTCGATGCCGATGACATAGCCGATGTAGTGTCGCGATGGACGGGTATTCCTGTCAACAAGATGGTTCAGAGCGAGAAGGAGAAACTGCTTCACCTCGAAGAAGAGCTCCATTCGCGTGTTGTAGGTCAGGAAGAAGCCATCACAGCCATTGCCGACGCAGTGCGCCGCAGCCGTGCGGGCCTCAATGACCCGCGACGTCCCATCGGTTCGTTTATTTTCCTCGGAACCACTGGCGTGGGCAAGACGGAGCTTGCAAAGGCGCTTGCCGAATATCTCTTCGACGACGAGAATATGATGACTCGTATCGACATGAGCGAATATCAGGAGAAACATTCTGTATCGCGTCTGGTCGGAGCTCCTCCCGGATACGTTGGTTATGACGAAGGCGGCCAGCTTACCGAAGCCGTTCGTCGCAAACCATACTCGGTGGTGCTTTTCGATGAAATCGAAAAGGCTCATCCCGATGTATTCAACATCCTTCTGCAGGTGCTCGACGATGGTCATCTTACCGATAATAAAGGCCGCAGCGTAAATTTCAAGAACACCATTATAATCATGACCTCGAACATGGGTTCATCGCTTATCCGCGATAATTTCGCCAAGATGACCGATGAAAACCGTATCGAAACTATCGAACAGACCAAGGCTCAGGTTCTCGACATGCTCAAGCAGACTATACGGCCCGAGTTCCTGAACCGTATTGATGAGATTATAATGTTCTCACCGCTGAACCGTCGTGAAATTGAAGAAATCGTCGGTCTCCAGATCAAAGGCATACAGAAGATGCTGCGCCATAGTTCGGGCATAGAACTGACTATTACCCCGGCTGCTCTGAGTTTCCTTGCCGACGAAGGCTTCGACCCCGAGTTCGGTGCCCGCCCCGTCAAGCGTGCGATTCATCGTCTGGTGCTGAACCAGCTGTCGAAAGATATCCTCGCCCAAAAGGTTGACCGCAGTCATCCGATAGTCATTGATGTCGCAGACGGCGATCTCGTGTTCCGCAACTAAGTAACTCCCTGATGTCCAACTCTCTTCACTTATCAAACTCATAAACTTTTAAAATTCAAATTATTAAATAATTATGAAAAAGTATCTCCTCTTTTTATTGGCGATTCTGCCAATGACGGTAATGTTCTCCGCCTGTAGCGATGACGATGATTTGCCCAATGTAGACTTTACCCTCAGCTACGAGGGTGCCACCGATGTAGACGGTGTGCTCTATGTGGTTCAGAATACCGACTTTTCAGTAACCGGAATCACCGTCACCAACCGCGAGGAAGGCAAGGGCGCAGGTATAAGCAATGCCAATTACTATTGGGATTTTATCTACCAAGGTACTTCGATCCAGCCTCCTTATGGCTTCCAGTTTGAAATCTCGGAGAATGTTCCTGTCGGCCGTCATGTGCTTGGCATCGAATGTCCCGTCTTTGCAGTAGACAAGACACTCGCACAGGCATATGTCCAGTACAATGTTCAGGTCGTAGCTTCTGCCGACGACATTCCTCAAGGTGGCGAAGCCACTTCAACCACAACGCCCAAAGTAAGCAAAACCACCGATAAATAATATAGTCGGAGTATATCTCTACTGCCCCCGAAGGAAATCCTTTCGAGGGCAGTTTTATTTTGTCGCTTTTATTGAACCATGGAGAACATTGACATTTCTTTTTTTGAATGACTGTCGTTGTTTATGTGGGTTCCGATATTGGCGGATTGGTTATCGGACATATGCAGACTGCCATAAATAATGGCGGCGTTCCGTCTTTTTTGCACTTGCCAGTCGAATCTGTGCATATTTTTTGAATATAGTTATTAGTTTTTAGAAGAAGTTCCGTTATATTTAGATACAGATTCGGACAATAGTTCCGGATATCAAATTCCAATTCGCTTTAAATCTATAACCATGTGTTTTGAATGATGAATGATGCTGAATTATGGAGCAAGGTCTTGAACGGTGATATGACAGCTTTGTCGCTGTTGTATAAGCAGAACTATAACCTGTTGTTTAACTGGGGTATGAGGTTCGTTCCCGATGAGGAATTTGTCAAAGACTGCATTCAGGATGTGTTCGTCAAGATATGCAGCAGCCGAAAACTATCTTCAACTCCGTATGTGAGGTCTTATCTTCTGACATCATTGCGTAACATGATTTTTGACCGGGCCGCGTCTTCACACGATGATGTGTCAATCTCCGGGCGGCTGTTTGAGATTGATGACAATGACTCTGGAATTGAGATGCTTTTCAAAGATGACGATGACTCGCGGATGCTGGGACGCCGGCTTGTCATGGCATACAACTCTCTGACATATAATCAGCGAGTGTCCGTTTACCTCAGATATGTCCGCGGTCTGTCGTATAAGGAGATTGCCGCTGTGATGGAAATGAATCCGCAGTCTGCGATGAATCTTGTGTCCAGGGCTCTCAAATCTCTTCGGTCAGAGATGGGAGCAACACCGTTCCTGGTTTATTTATGCATGTTATTGTCATAATGTGAGTAGGAATTCTGAAAGATTCCGTTAATATATATACCTGTTGGTTGAATTAGATTAGTGAATATTTTATATGCCCAATCGGACGATGAT
>CABQCA010000085.1 GCA_902462525.1 uncultured Porphyromonadaceae bacterium
TATCCCGGCGTGGAGCGCCGTTTCGAGTTTCACCTCAAAGAAAAAGGCCCCGGAGGCCGTGCCGTTATCGACGACTACGCCCACCATCCCGACGAAATACGCCAGAGCATAGCCTCGGTGCGCGCGCTCTACCCCGGACGCAAACTCACCGTGGCATTCCAGCCGCACCTCTACTCGCGCACCCGCGATTTCGCCGACCAGTTCGCCGACGCGCTCGATGGCGCCGACGAGGTGGTGCTCATCGACCTCTACCCCGCCCGCGAGAAGCCTATCCCCGGAATCAGCTCGAAAACAATACTCGACAAGCTTAAAAACGAAAATAAAACGTTAATTCCCAAAGAGAACTTTGTCGATACGATGAAAAATCGTAATTTTGAAATATTATTGACTCTCGGAGCCGGCGACCTGAACTTGTTCGTGCCCCGGCTTGTTGAAGTTTTGGATAAAAATTAGCAACTAATGACAAGGAAATCGGTTTTCATGTGCGTGCTCACCATCGCAATGGTGGCATACTTTGCTTTCGCCCTTACGGTGACGGCGCATATGGCACGCAACGAGCGTCTCAGCCGTCTGGAGGTGCGCATGGAGCCGTCGGCCACCGATTTCATCAACAGCAGCGACATAGTGCATGAATCGGGCCTCGACCCCGACAGCCTTAAAAACATGCTGCGCGCCGATTTCGACCTCTACGGCCTCGAAAAACGGTTGCGGGACTCCGACAAGATCCAGCATGCCAATGCCTCGATACTCTCCGACGGCACCGTCCTCATCGAGGCCAGAGCCATGGAGCCGGTGGCACGCGTATTCGAGTACGGGCGACCGTCGTACTATATCAACGCTTCGGGCAAACGCATTTCGGCCGAGCTCCGCTACCACCTCGACGTACCGGTTCTTGTGGGCCGTTTCGACTCCGTGTATCCCGCCGCGCGGCTGCTGCCGCTTCTCGACTACATCGCCTCCGACCCGAAAGCAAGCGCTCTGGTGGCCACCGTCACCCAGGAGGCCGACGGCAACATCATACTCATTCCCAATATTGTGGGCCACGTCATCAACTTCGGCGACACAGCCGACGTAAGCGACAAATTCGCACGTCTGCGCACATTCTACCGCCATGTGGCACCCACCAAAGGCTGGGACGCCTACGACACCATCGCCGTGCGCTGGCGCGGACAGGTGGTGGCCACACGCCGCGACAAAGCCCTGCCGGCTGTCGAACTGCCCACCGAGGAAGAACAGACCGGCGCTTTCGACATCGACGACAACGAAACCATGGACGCGGGCGACACCGGAGAAACCGCCGCGCCCGACTCCTCATATACATCACATTGACAGCTAACCATGGAACCAAAGACTGTAGTAGCCTTAGAAATCGCATCTTCTAAAATAAAGGGTGGCGTAGGGTCGGTAGGAGCCGACGGACGCCTCACCGTGCTGGCCGTGGAAGACATCGCAGCCATCAACAACGTCCGCTACGGACGCGTGCAGAACATACGCGAGGTTTCCGACGCTCTCGCCGATATTCTCACACGCCTCGAAAACGCCAAAAACGTTGCCCCGGCACGTATCACCGGCGCCGTGATTGCTGTCGGCGGCCGTTCGGTGGCAGGCGCCCCCACAACGGCGTCGCTGCGCTTCGCCCACGAATGTGAAATCACAGAAGCACTGGTGCAGCGCCTCATTTTCGAAGCGACCCGCGACTATGTAGGCGACCGTATGATAGTCGACACCCTGCCGCGCATTTTCTATGTCAACAACACTACCGTCAAAAAAGCTGTAGGCAACTTCGCCGAAACACTGCGCGGAGAGTTCACCATGGTCACCTGCGCCAAGGAAACACGCCAGAACCTCGACCGCATAAAATACGACCACCTCGAACCGGGCCACATACACTACATGCTGCGCGCCACGGCCATAGCCGACTTCGTTCTCAGCGCCTCGGAGAAAGAAGTGGGCTGCATGCTCGTCGATTTCGGCGCCGAAACATGCACGGTGTCGGTGTACAGCGGGGGCGCCCTCTGCTTCCTGAGCACTCTCCCCATGGGTTCGCGCCTGATAACCCTCGACATAATGGCAGGCCTTGGCGTGACCGAGGAAACAGCCGAGAACTTCAAAATTGAGCTCGCCACAATGAGCGAGGAGAAAAACGGCGGCATAAATGCCGATGAGATAAGCGGCTACGTGCGTGCCCGTGCCGGCGAAATCGCCGCCAATATCCTCAACCAGCTCAATGCTTCGGGCTACTCGGGTCTGGTGCAGAAAATAGTGCTCACCGGCGGCGGCTCGAAATTGCCCGACTTCGCGTCGGTGCTCGAACGCCAGTCGAAACTCGGCGTACGCACCGCCGAGATGCCCGCCGACGTGATGTTCCGCACTCCGGGCCGCAACAATGCCGACAATATCGACATCGTGGCGCTGCTGTGGGCTGCCCGCAATATGAGCGAGGAAAACTTCGTGACCATCGAGCCAGATTTCAAGGTGCAGACAAACACCGTCGTGACCGAAACACCTGCTGAGCCGGAGACACCAGCCGATCCAGTGGTGGAAGTGATGCGCGAAGTCGACATTCTCCAGGCTACGGGAACTTTCTTCCCTGATGAAAAAGAGAAAGAGAAAAAAGAAAAAACTCCGGTCCGCGACGACGAGGATGACGAGAACCTGCTGAGCGACGACCCCGACGAGGAAGAAGAAATGCGCCCGGCCAAGGAACGCCGCCGCTTCGGTTTCTTCGGCTTCGGAAAGAAGAAGAAAGAAGAAGAGGCTGAGGAAGAGGCTGAGGAAGAAGAGGACGAAGAAGAGGAAATCGAGGCGCCTGTCACTCCCGGCGACGCCGGCTCTATCCTTGACAAACTACGTAAAAAAGCCACCGAATTCTTCAGCACACCTGAAGAGGACGATGAAGAAGAAGAATAAACCACTACGAACATGACAGAACCTGAAGACCCCCAATTATTAGCAAAATATGCACGCGAACCCGAGACTCCCGCCTCGGGGACAGCGAAAATCATTGCCATGGGCGTTGGCGGCGGTGGCTGCAACGCAGTGGCTTATATGAACACACAAGGCGTGAAAGGTGTCGACTTTGTAGTGCTCAACACCGATAAACAGGCCCTCGACCCCATACCCGTAGCCACGAAGGTGCTTCTCGGCCCGCAGATCACAGGCGGTCTCGGTGCCGGAGGAAAACCCGAAGTGGGCGAGCAGGCGGCCCTCGAAAGCGTACCCGAGATAGAGAAGCTGCTCACCAGCGATGTGAAGATGGTGTTTGTCACCGCCGGCATGGGCGGAGGCACAGGCACCGGCGGCGCACCGGTTGTCGCCGGCGTGGCCAAGAAGAAAGGAATCCTCACGGTAGGCATTGTCACCATTCCTTTCTTCTTCGAAGGTATGAACAAGATAAACAGCGCCATAGCAGGCGCCGCACGTCTTCAGCAGAACGTCGATGCCCTTCTGATTATCAACAACGACCGCCTCGGCGAAATATATCCCGAACTCGACTGGGACGAAGCTTTCTCCAAAGCCGACGATATCCTCACCACGGCAGCACGCACAATCTCTGACATGGTGACCACCGTAGCGAACATCAACATCGATATGAACGACGTGGACACCTGTCTGCGCGACGGCCGCACGGCGCTTATTTCGGTAGGATACGGCGAAGGCCCAAACCGCATGCACGACGCCATGACGGCGGCCCTGAACTCGCCGCTGCTCTGCGACACCGACATCATGAGTGCCCGCGAACTCCTTTTTGCCTTCTACTACTCGCACGATATCGAACCCCGCTTCAAGGTTGGCGAAACACGCGAAGCCAATGCCCTGGTGGCCAAAATCAACAACCGGGTACACATCAAATTCGGCTGGGGCTACGACGATACGCTGGGCAACAAACTCAAATTCACCATTCTGGCTTCGGGATTCGATGTAAGCGTCGACACCGGAGGCACTGTCCGCGTGATTGAAGGCAAGGCCGGCGACACTACAGCCGCCGAAGTGTCCGACGTCATCGTACAGGCCTACGGCAAGGACAAAATCGAAGACTTCAACCGCCAGCAGGAAACCCAGAACTACTATATTCTCTCCTCCGACCAGCTCGACAGCGATCAGGCCATCGAGATGCTCGAACGCACTCCGGCTTTCAAGCGCAACAAGCGCAAGGCCGGCAGCGTGCTCGGCATCGAGCAAGCCGAAAGCGACAAGAAGAAGCCTGCCGGAGGCAACATCATAAGTTTCGATCGCGATGACAAGTAAAAAGCCCCGTTTAGTGGTGTCGACCGGAGCCGGAATCAGTGCCGAAAGCGGCATACGGACTTTCCGCGACGCCGACGGCCTCTGGGAGGAATATCCCGTGATGGACGTGGCCAGCGCCGACGGTTTCCGCCGCAATCCGGCGCTTATCCACAAATTCTACAACGAACGCCGCAGGCAGCTCGCCTCAGTGCGCCCCAACCGCGCGCATGAGATTCTGCACGAACTCGAGGAGCACTTCGATGTCTGCATCATCACCCAGAATGTCGACGACCTCCACGAACGTGCCGGCAGTAGCAACGTGCTCCATCTTCACGGCGAACTGACAAAGGTCCGCGCTCTCGACAATCCCGACCTCACTTTCCGACTGAAGTACGAGGAAGAGACTACGCCCGACACACGCATCGACGGCCATGCAGTGCGGCCCCATATTGTCTTCTTTCAGGAAGCTGTTCCGATGTTTGAGCCGGCCACGGAACTTGCAGCCGAAGCCGACATATTCGTTATCATAGGCACGAGTCTTGTGGTGTATCCGGCAGCAGCCCTGCTGCACTATGTTCAGCGCGGCACACCTGTCTACTACATCGACCCCCACCCCTCGCACGTGCCCGAAGGCGTCACCGTAATCCGCAAACCTGCCACCGAAGGTATGGCGGACCTTGCCGCCATTCTTCTTAAGAAAGAAGGGATGTAGGAGATTAGAATATTAGGGTTCTTAAAGCGGCTTTTTGCGTTTAACATTATTTAGCGCTGCTGCAACGAACATTTTTACGGCCTCAACCGTTATACAGAAGGAAGAGTGTGAGCCATTCTTCCTTCTGTTATACTTTATATACTGACATAATGACCTTAAATCGGATTATTACATTCTCTGCAACAGTTCTGGCTCTGACAACGGCCATGGCACAGCGCACAGAAACGACCCTCAACGGCGGCTGGCAATTCACCAAGGGCGACGGAACCACCGATGCCCGCTGGCAGAATGTGCGTGTGCCCCACGACTGGGCTATATACGGTCCTTTCGACCGCAACAACGACCTCCAGACCGTAGCCGTGGAGCAGAACGGAGAGAAGGAAGAGACCGTCAAGACCGGACGCACGGGCGGACTTCCTTTCATCGGCAAAGGAACATATAAAACGGATTTTGCGCTGGCCGATACTGCCGGGCGTGCGACTACGCTCGTTTTCGACGGTGCCATGAGCAACGCAAAGGTATATCTCAACGGCAAATATCTCGGCGAGTGGCCTTACGGCTACAACTCCTTCTACGTCGATGCCACCGGCGCTGCCGTGCCCGGCGACAATCATCTCGAAGTAAGCCTCGAAAACAAGGAACGCGCCTCGCGCTGGTACCCCGGCGCAGGTCTGTACCGCAACGTACATGTTGTGCAGACCGACAAAATCCACATTCCCGTGTGGGGCACTTATGTGACCACACCGGTTGTGAAGGACGACTATGCCTCCGTGCATCTGAGCATGAAGATTGAAGGCGCGCCGAAAGTCGACGAATGGCCCAACGGCAAGAAAATCGATGTCTCCACCGTTATTTTCAGCCCCGATGGCAAGGAAGTGGCCCGTGACGAATCGGCCTACATAGCCCGCGGTCAGGAATTCGCGCAGAATTTCCTTATTAAAGAACCGCAGTTATGGAGTCCGGACAGCCCGGCTCTCTACACCGCCGTGACTACACTCAGCGTCGACGGCCGCGAGGTCGACAAATACGATACCCGATTCGGTATCCGCAGCCTTGAATACGTTCCCGAAAAAGGCTTCTTCCTCAACGGCGTGCCCACCAAGTTCCGCGGAGTGTGCAACCACCACGACCTCGGCCCTCTCGGCGCCGCTGTGAACCGCTCGGCTCTCCGGCACCAGATAGAACTGCTGAAGGACATGGGCGTGAACGCTATCCGCACATCGCACAACATGCCCGCGCCCGAACTCGTAGAGCTTTGCGACGAAATGGGCGTGATGATGATGATAGAGCCTTTCGACGACTGGGGTTTCCGCCCGAAATCGCCAAACGGCTACGGCTCGGTGTTCAACGAATGGGCATCGCGCGACATCACCAACATGGTGGAGCATTACCGCAACAACCCCTCGGTGGTAATGTGGTCGATAGGCAACGAGGTGCCCTCGCAGTGGGGCGCAGTGGGTATGGACGAGCTCACCATGCTTCAGGACCTTGTACACACTCTCGACCCCACACGCCCCGTCACCTGCGGCATGGACCAGATAGGCGGCGTGCTCGACAACGGATTCGCATCGGCTCTCGATATTCCCGGCTTCAACTACAAGCCGCAGCACTACGACGAGGCCTACTCGCGGCTCCCTCAGAAGCTTATACTCGGTTCCGAGACGGCCTCGACTGTGTCGAGCCGCGGCAAGTACTACTTCCCCGTCGAGTTCAAGGATCACAATGTGGTGATGCACCCCGACAATCAGAGCAACAGCTACGACAACGAATCGTGCTCATGGAGCAACACTCCCGACCTCGATTTCGCCCGCGATGATGATCATCCGTGGGTTCTCGGCCAGTTTGTCTGGACCGGTTTCGACTACCTCGGCGAGCCTTCGCCCTACGACACCGACGCATGGCCCAGCCACAGCTCCGTCTTCGGCATCATAGACCTGGCTTCGCTTCCCAAAGACCGCTACTACCTCTACCGCTCGCAGTGGAACGACAAGGAAGCCACGCTGCATGTGCTGCCGCACTGGACATGGCCCGGCCGCGAAGGAAAGGTGACGCCCGTATTCGTCTATACGTCTTATCCCGAAGCCGAACTCTTTGTCAACGGCAAGAGTCAGGGGCGCCGCAGCTGCGATAAGTCGGACGCAATCGACCGCTACCGTCTGCGCTGGAACGACGTAGTCTACGAACCCGGCGAAATCCGCGTGGTAGCCTACAGTGCCGACGGCACACCGGCCGCCGAGAAGACCGTGCGCACCGCCGGCAAAGCTACGCAACTGCGCATCACGCCCAACCGCAGCGTCATAGCCGCCGACGGCGACGACCTTGTGTATTTCACCGTCGAAGCGCTCGACAAGAACGGCAACGTAGTGCCCGATGCCGACAATATGGTGCGATTTTCCGTCAGCGGTGCCGGCACTTATGAGGCAGGCGCCAACGGCGATCCCACCTGCGTGCTGCCCTTCCAAAATCCTGAGATGAAGCTCTTCAGCGGCGCCGCCACAGCAATCGCCCGACCGGCCACTACACCCGGTGTCCTTACAATCAAAGCCACTTCCAAAGGTCTGCGGCCGGCTACAGCTACCGTCGCCGTCGAATAATCAGGCGAGGGAGCGGAGAGTTTCGTCGAGCGATTCGTCGGGGGTGAGTCCGAGCAGCTTGCGGAGACGCCAGCGTGCCTGCTTCACCGACTCGGGACGAATGACAAGCTGACGGGCTATCTGACTGTTGTCGAGACCGATGTAGATATATGTAGCGAGTTTTACGTATGTTTCGGACAGATCCGGATAGCGCCGGTGGAGCTCCTCTACGAATTTGGGGTTCACCGTCATGAACATACGGCGGAAACTGTCGCGCTCTTCGGCGCCGGCAAGGTTCATGCGGATAATATTTTTTACCGTCGCAGCTTCCGACGAAGCTATTGTTCCCTCACGGCTCATTCGCTCTATCTCGTCGACAATAGACTGGAATGTATTGTTCTTTTCGTCCATTGCAAGTGTAAGAGCCAGAAGATGCCGCTGGCTCTTCTCCACTTTCAGGGAGCTGTCGCGGATAGCAATCTGATTCCGATGATAGCGTCGGTAGAAAATAAAGAATACAACAGCGGCCAGCGAGAGCACCAGCAGACCGCCTACAAGAAAATTGAGCTTCATTTTCTGCACATTTTCACGCTCGGCGGCTATGGCTGTCTGCACCTCGCGCATATTGGCTATCCTTAGAATATCGTTGCGTTGCATCCGTGCCGCAGCAGAATCGCGATACGCTTCTATCTGTTTGCGCATCTGCAGGGCACTGTCGGTTTTGCCCTCATGCTCGAGAGTAGCGGCATAGGCATCGAGCACCATAGCTCTGTGATCGTAGTCGCTGAGGTCGGGAAGCCGCCGGTAAGCCATGCGGCTGAAAGCCATTGCGGAGTCAGGAACACCGTTTTCAAAGTAGTACTTGCTGAGCATAGCGGTGTACAGCCCCTGCAGATCGCGGCGGGTACTGTCGGAGGCCACACCGGCATAGGCCTTGAAAAGCCATTCCACCTCTCCTGTGTGTGCATACAGATTCCGCTTGATGAGGTTTATGGTGGGGCTGTCGCCGGCAATGTCGTCGGAATGGAGAAGTTCGGTGAGTATGCGGCGCCCTTCGTCGTGGTTGCCGATTGAAAATTCTATATTGGCGATATTTATTCTGTTCTTCGACACCATTTTATGGAAACCGAGTTCGGAATTGATGTCGTTTCCTTTCTTCATGAACTCGAGGCTGAGCTCATATTCGCCTATATGATAAAGATTTGTAGCGAGATTGATGTAGGCTACGGCAGTCATTGGCATATCGCCGATGCTCTGATAGTAGCGCAGTTCCCTGTCGAGCTGATGATAGTTTTCGGCACCGGAGGCACGGTCGAGCTGCCGCTGCAAGCCACGGATACGATAGTAGTCGTAGGGTCTATTCACGGAATCGGCCATAGCCATCGCGCGGCGTACGGAGCTTCGGGCGCTGTCGGGCAATCCCGAACGTTGTGCCAGGCGGCACTCCCAGAAAGCAATTCGCCCGGCCATGGCGGCACTGTCGGCAACGGAAGCTGATGCCGCCCTCAGAGCCGTCAGTTCGGAATCGAGAAGAACGACATCGGCGAAGTCGTTGAAGTGCTTCTCAAGCTCAAGAGTGAGGCTGTCGACAGTCGGACCGACCGAAACCCAGCGGTAGGGCGACAGACGTTCCGGGCTTTTCGAGCAGGCGGCAGCCAAAAACACAAATGTCAGCAATATCATTTTTTTCATGGCTCAAAGATAGTAAAAATTTAGAAAAACGGCCAAAAAGAGGTGTTGTAGACCGCAAGTAGACCGCCATTTGTTGGTGATAAGCCCTATATAGTGCATATTTGCAATGTCATTATTCACCTAAACATCTTCTGCTGATGGCAAAACTCTACTCAACTCTCTTAATCTCTCTGACGATGGCTTTCGCCGCCTTTTCGCAGGAAGCATCGTATAAGAATCCTATCGGACTGCGCTACATCGGAACTATCGAGAATCCGCGAGTCAATCCCGCCTGCAGCTATCTTTCTCGGAACCCGATGAACAACCAGGCCTTCCTCTGGACACCCAAGGGCAGCACAGTGATGTTCGAAGACAGTTCGACAGGCTCTCCCAAAGCCTGGAAATGGAGCATCGAAGGCGCCGATGCCGACAGAACAAATCTTCAGGACCTCACAGTGACATACAACACAGCCGGTACATATGCCTTCCCGTCGCAGACTGTCACTTTTGCTGACGGCGACAAAACATACGCCCCCGACCTGAAAATGAAAGTAGGCGGTGTGGCCGAACTATGCCTTGCCGACAC
>CABQCA010000086.1 GCA_902462525.1 uncultured Porphyromonadaceae bacterium
GCGCCCATGGTTTCTGTCGATGGTGACTACCGCTTCTCAGGCGAAGGACTCGGCGAAGGATTCAGCACCTGGCTCGATGATGTACGCGACCTAATGGCAGAGCCTGCCGATGCAGACCTCTCATTCAGTTCGGTCTACAATGAAGCAACAAAGACAATCTCCGTCAATGTGGAAATGCGCACTGCTCTCAACACCCGCAACACTCCCGTCAATCTTTTCGCTGTAGTCACTGAGAACGGACTCTCAACCCGTCAGGACAACTACATGTCGGGCATCGAGGATCCCGACCTCGGAGAATGGGGCAAAGGAGGAAAATATGGCAGCAGCCACGTCTTCGGCTATATCATCAACGATGTCGCCCGCGGTGTTCATGGCGACACATTCAACGGTACCGGCGGTCTTCTGCCTTCTACAATGACAGCGGGCGAATCCTACAAAGCAAGTCTTTCGTTCAAACTTCCCGATGCTGTCAGCAATCCTGAAAACTGCGACATCACAGTCATGCTGATCGACCCAGGCAAAAAGAACGTTATCAATGTGAACCGCGCCCCCGTCAACGGCCATACATCGGGCATTGAACAGAATGTATCATCGGCCAATGCGCCTGTAATAACAGCAGTTCCCGGAGGTATCGCCGTAGCAGCCGAAGGCAAAGTAACTGTAAGCGTGTATGCTCCCGACGGCACTCTTCTTGCCACCGGCGCTTCAAATGAAGGTAATATCAGAATAGGTCTCAACGGCTACACAGGCATCGTAATCGTAGCCGCCACTGCCGGAAACAACTCCACGACTGAAAAAACAGTCGTTCGCTAAACGTTGAGGGATGCCCGTCCGGGGGGCGTCCCTGCATTCTAAGAACTTTCAGTGTCTAATCCATATATTTTATCAACTAATTATCATCACAATGAAAAAGACTTTTACTTCTTGCTCAAGTCGTTTTTCCCGACTGTGGCTGCTACTGGCCGTCGCCATTCTGGGCGCATCGGCCGCATCGGCCGCCGATCCTATCGATTTAGGCGAACTCGAACTCGGCAAAGGGTATGAGATTGAAGCCTATAAAAGCTATAAGGCTAAGTTTACACCTCCTGCCGACGGTACGCTCAAGGTTGTTAACCGTCTGCTCTATCTGTTCTCCGACGAAGCTTGCGCTTCTGAAATCCAGGGCGAATATAAAGGCTACCAGAACGGCGGCCAGGCATATGAGTACAGCGTAACGGCCAGTACTACCATCTATTTCTACAATAGATTTGCAATGAATGGCGGCACGATGACACTATACATGGACAACGTTGCCAAGGAGCCACTCGAAATTTCGTGGATTACCCCCGATCCCGGAAGCGCCTTCAACATGGCCAACTACTCCGACATCACCGTGAAATTTAACCGTGAAGTCGATTTCTCTTCGTTAATTGTCGAAGTTGAAAAATCTGACGCTACCAAAGATTCCCGCACATTCACCCCCTCCAGACTTAACGACGGATCTTATGTTATCCGTAAAGTCGCCGACTACTTCACCTCGCTGATAAACGGCGGTATTGCCGCTCCGGGCGCCAAGGTATCTGTCGGAATGGAAATCAAAGACGGTGATGAAGCCGTTGCTGAAATCGAAGGATATCCGGCAGCAGAAGTGGCCGGCAAGACTCTGCCCTCCTTCTCCTACACCATGGGGTCTGTCCCCGCAGTTAAAGTATCGGAAAAGATCCCGGCAAAAATCTATTCGTACTACCTGCCCGGCGATGAAAATGCCATTCTGTCGATGACTTTCGACAAGCCGCTGTCAATCGGAAAAGGCACGACGTTCACTTTAGGCTACGGTAACCTCGAAGGCGAAGACGGAGCTTACTACTACGAAGAACTCCCCGTCGCTCTGTCGGAAGACAAACTCACCATCCAGGCTGATCTCTCGGGTAAACTACGCACACCCCAGACAATGACACCTAATTTTGCATCGACAAAATACTCAAGCATCGATCTGAGACTTGTAGGAGTTGTCGACCAGTACGGTAATCCTGTCAAGAGCGAAGGACTCGGCACAATCGGTTCTTATTCATGGGCCCCCGCCTACGAAGAAATCGAGCGTACCGTTATCGGTGCTGAATTCACACCTGATAACGGAGGTTCTCTTGCCGGTGTCGACAACATTGAGGTATACCTGTCGCCCACAAGCAAATTCTCCTTCTCCGGCTTTAATTTCACATATTCCGACGGCGATGCTTTCAAGAGTGTGGTAATAGCCAAAGATAAGGCTACAATAAGCGAAGAAAGCGCCTCAAACGGCGGAAGCGCTGTTTATACATTCGCCGTGCCTGCCGAAGTCAAAGGAAAGAGCAACATCACTGTAACTCTCGCCGATCTTATCTGTGCCGACGGCTATGATCATAACGACGACATCAAAGCTCAGTACGACACCTTCGTCATTACTTATGCAGATCCCGCAAACGGAAGTACTCTCGCCTCTTTCGGCAAAGGCGACACTTTCACCATCAAGACCAACTACACCGAAAAATATCCTGAAATGTACATTGTGTACGAAATACAGGATATGAATCCCGACGAAGGAAAGGATGCCATAGTAAGAACCGAGTCCTGGTTCACCCGCCAGGCCGACGGAAAATACGTTGCGACACCTTACGGCAATGCCAAACTCTATGCCGGTCACACTTATCACGTCAACTTTACCGCCTGGGCAAGCGAAAACGACAAAAACTACCGCCAGCCCGCTATCGGTACCGCCTATATCACCTGGAACGGCGCTACACCACCCTACATCTACTCCGACCTCGAACTATCGGACATTTCCCCCGAACCCGAAAGCGTTCTTTCGGCCGAAGACCGTGTCATCACCCTCACTTTCAACGGTCTGGTGACAATGAATTCAGAAACTACTTTCATAAATGTCGGCATGGGAGCCACCGCTGCCTTCGAATCGATTACTCCGGTAAATTCCGAGGACGGACAGTATTCCGATGTATGGCAGCTAACTGTCAGCGAGAGCTTCCTGGCTTCTCTCACAAGCTACCTCGACATATCGTTTGTAGCCACTGACATGAACGGCCGACGTATCAAAGGCAATATGGGCGAAGAAGAAAACACATACTTCTATTATACCTTCGACTACGAGGGCGCTTATGCCGAATACACTCTTTCAGTTGACGGAGGCGAAGCTCCCTTCAGCAAAGTCTCTGCATTCAAAGCTGCCTCCGACAAGGGCATCGGTTTCTCCGGAAATTGCGCCGCAGACGAAGCTTATGTCATGGACAGAAGCCGTGAAATAGTTGCCAGAGTCTCGTCTGTTTCAGATCCTGTTGCGGAGTTAGGACAGCTTAATCCCTATCTCACCCTCACTCTCGACAACGAAATTACCACTCCTGGAGTTTATATTCTTATTGTACCCGCCAACTATTTTACTATCGGTGAAGAATTCAGCGCTCAGAAATCAATGGCCATGAACTTCGACTTTGAGGTTAACGGTGGCACACAGGCTCCTGAAATTGTTCTTACTCCCGCCGAAGGAGATGTCACCGAACTTCCCGAACGAATTGAAATGCTTGTCACCAACTACAGCGAATTCGGACTCGGTTCCGGCGTTCCTTCGCTCACAATCAACGACGGCGAACCGGTCAAACTGGCCGACATCGAACTCGACATGGAACTATGGAATAAAGGATATATCCTCCTTCCCCAGTCCTATACCGAAGCCGGAAAGTATGTAATTAGTTTCCCCGAAGGTATGCTTATGCTCGGAGCTGAGGGTGTTGCATCGCCGGCCCTTTCGTTCACCTACAATATAGTGGCCAAGCCGACTCTTAACCTCACTGTCGATCCCGCCGAGGGCGAAGTGAAAGGCCTCAAAGACATCCAGATTACATTTAACGACTATGAGGAAATCTCTCTCAGCTCCGGAAAGATTACCTTCACATTCACTCCCACAAGCGGTGAACCCGTCGTCAAGAAACTTGATGATGCAGAACTGGATTGGGATATATGGAATAAAGCTATCGTAAAACTCGGTGGCACTTACACCGAAGCCGGATCGTACAATCTGTCGTTCCCCGCCGGCTACTTCAATCTCGATTCCGACATTTCTCCCGCATTTGAACTTAACTGGACTATTTCCGGCAGTTCAGCAATCGATGATATCGAAGTTTCCGAAAACGAACCGGTGAATGTCTACAACCTTCAGGGCATCGAAGTGCTCCGCAACGCCGACAGTGTCGCGCTCAAGAGTCTCACTCCGGGTATATACATCGTAAACGGTCAGAAAGTAATCGTAAAATAAACGGTCACTTAAATTCCCTTCTTACTGCAGGTTGGTCTTTAAGGGCCAACCTGCTTTTTTATAGCCAAAAATGCGTATCTTTGCATATCCCTTTTCATACATCACATTATTGAATATATATGGAAAAAACATGGCGATGGTTCGGGCCCAAGGACCCCATTACACTCGATATGCTGCGCCAGATAGGCGTTGAAGGCATAGTGACTTCACTCCACCACATTCCCAACGGTCAGATATGGACGGCCGGCGAAGTAAACAAGATGAAAGATTTCATAGAAAGCCATGGCCTGCGGTGGTCAGTAGTGGAAAGCCTGCCGGTGGTCGAAGAAATCAAATATGCCGGGCCGGGGCGCGATGCCGAAATCGAAAAGTACAAAATCAGTCTGGCAAACCTTGGAAAGGCCGGTGTAAAGTGTATTTGCTACAATTTCATGCCCGTGCTCGACTGGGCTCGCACAGACCTCGAGTACCCTAACCCCGACGGCACTTCGAATCTCTACTTCAACCGGGCCGAATTCGCTTATTTCGACATTCATATTCTCAAACGCGAAGGAGCCGAAAAGGACTATAACCTGGCTACCCTCGACCGGATGAACCGCGAAGTGACTCCTCGCATGAATCCCGAAGCCGAAAAACGGCTTGTCGACAACATAATCGTCAAGACTCAGGGATTCGTCAACGGCAATATATCGGAAAAAGACATCGACCCTGTTCAGAAATTCCGCGACCTGCTGGCTTTGTACGACGGCATCGATGCCGGCCGGCTGCGGCAGAACATGGCCTATTTCCTCAACGCCATAATGCCTGTTTGCGACGAATATGGCATCGACATGTGCGTGCACCCCGACGATCCGCCGCTGCAGATTCTCGGGCTGCCCCGTATCGTCACATGCGACGACGATATCGAGCGCTTCCTTGATGCCGTTCCAAATCCCCACAACGGACTCACCTTCTGCTGTGGCTCCCTCAGCGCAGGCGCACACAACGACGTGGTGGCTCTCGCACGCAAATATGCCTCTCGCACACACTTTGTGCATGCCCGTATCTGCCGCGTACAGCCCGACGGCGACTTCAAGGAATCGTCGCACCTCGACCCGAGACTTATCGAAGTAGTGCGTATCTTCGAACACGAACGCCCCGGAGTGCCAATGCGTGTCGACCATGCACCCCTTATGCTCGGCGATGAGAAAATGGGCTATAACGCCGGCTACTCATTCCATGGCCGAATGCTCGCTCTGGGCGAAGTAGCCGGCATAATGGCCACCGTCAATGCCATCGACAAATAAAACTTTTGTAAACTCAAGTTGTAGTCAATAACAAGAATTTTAGTTTACTTTTTCATCTTTCTACACTTTTTCAACTCACCCTATACACTAAACCCTCATGAACGAACTCTTTTCAGTAAAAGATAAAGTAGTGGTTATAACCGGAGGCACCGGCGTACTCGGCTCATGCCTCGCCCGTTATCTTGCCGCACAGGGCGCGAAAACAGTTATTCTCGGCCGACGTCAGGCCGAAGGCGACGCCATTGTCAACGACATCACATCCGAGGGCGGCGAGGCCATGTTCCTCATCTCCGACGTCATGGACATCGATGCCGTTCAGAGTGCATGCGATGCCATAATGGCACGTTACGGACGTGTCGACGCTCTGCTCAACGCCGCCGGAGGCAACCAGCCGGGCGCCACAATCGCTCCCGACAAAACATTCCTCGACATCGATGTCGCCGCTTTCGAAAAAGTCCTCGGCGTGAACCTCGTCGGCACAGTCATTCCAACACAGGTATTTCTAAAACCAATGATAGCCGCAGGAAAGGGCGCCATTGTCAATTTCTCATCTATGGCCGCATTCCGTCCCATGACGCGTGTTTTCGGCTATGCCGCTGCAAAAGCCGGCATAAGCAACTTCACTCAGTTCCTCGCAACTGAAGTCGCTAAGAAATTCACACCCGAGATACGCGTCAACGCTATCGCTCCCGGATTCTTCCTCACAAACCAGAACCGCGCTCTTCTCACCAACGAAGACGGCTCGCTCACCGAACGCGGTGCCGATGTGATTCGCCAGACACCCTTCGGACGATTCGGACGTCCCGAAGAACTGTGCGGTACAATACAGTACCTCATCAGCGACGCCGCATCTTTCGTCACCGGTACTGTTGCTGTTGTCGACGGTGGTTTCAACGTCTTCGCCATGTAACAGTACCATAGGAAAACGGCAGAACAATTGCCTGCCTGCATAAATGCGTCCAAAAAGCCATCGAAAGAGCTTTTTAGGACGCATTTTGATTTATTTCCAGCAAATATTTTAGAATTTTGTATGAGTATATAGAAAATAATTTATAATTTTGCCACGTGTTCATGCCGGATTGTCTGCAAAAGCATCCGCATTGTCGACTCTGACCGAAATGTCAGGACGGTCACCGTCGGCAAAATTACTTTCCTGACAGTAGCAATTCTATGAAAAAATATTTCCTCCCTCTCAGCGCCTTCCTGGCCATGGCGACATCGGCTCAAGCCATATCGTTCAAAAGCGGAGTCTACACTTTTGACACGACAGGCGAAAATACTGTGCAGGTGTCGAAAGCTGATTCCAAAGATGCTGCCGGCGTAAAAATCACGTCCTACACCGTTCCTGGCACAGTGGAAAACAGCGGCACAACCTACACCGTAACAGCCATTGGCGAAGAAGCATTCAGATGGTCGAACGCTAAGGAAATAAAACTTCCCTCAACCATCACGGTTCTCGACCGTTCGGCTTTCAACGGCTCGTCCGACCTCGCCTCCATCAATCTACCCGACGGACTGAAGTCTATCGGCGACTATGCTTTTTCATCGACTGCCATAACGGCTCTCGACATTCCGGCATCTGTCGAAGAAATCGGAAACAGCACTTTCTTCACATGCAAATCGCTGAAGAGCATTACTTTCCACGAAGGTCTGAAGAAAATCGGCATTTCGGCTTTCTACAAAACTGCAATCACCGATGTCAATCTTCCCGAGTCGCTTACAGAGCTTGGCGACAAAGCTTTCTACTATTGCGAGAAACTTAGCTCGGCGAAACTGCCTTCAAATTTGAAAAACCTTGGCACAGGTACTTTCCTGATGTGCTCGTCTCTTACCGGCATATCTTTGCCCGAAGGCCTCACCGCTATCGGAATTGAAGCCTTCCTCCAGACAGCCCTCACCGAAATAACCATTCCCTCTACGGTGGAAACTATCGGTACGTCGGCATTCGCCCACACCAACATTTCCGAAATTAAGCTTGCTGCCGGAAACAAGAATTTCATTCTTATCGACGGCGTCCTCTACGACGCTGAGCAGAAACTGCTCTATGCAGTGCCCATGAAAGGCAAGTCGGAAGTAACCGTTTCATCGAAATGCATAGGCATAAACGGCGGTGCTTTCTGGGGCAGCCAGATAAGCAAAGTAACCCTCCCCGAAGGTATCCTTGCCATCGACGACTATGCTTTCTGTCAGTCAGACCTCGCCGAAATCAATTTCCCCTCCTCACTGACATATATCGGAGAGCAGGGCTTCGCTGCTACCAAACTTACAGAAATCACCCTTCCCGAAAATATGCCCTACGTGCTCGACGGCTCTTTCGCAGGTTGCACAGAACTTACATCTCTCACAATCCCGTCTGCCGTAAAGATTATAGCAAACCATGCGTTCCACAACGACACAAAACTTGCTTCTGTGAAATGCCTCGGTTCGACAGCACCGGAGATCGACGATGTATACGAAACATACGACAGTCCTTTCTTTGGTGTCAGCGAATCGACACCCTGCAATATTCCAAAAGGCAGTATGGCTTCTTACAAGGCGGCTGGCTGGAATTCATACTTTACCCTCGTCGAGTCTGAAACTACGGCCGTAGCTGTGGAAAAAGTAACTCCTGCCGACGGAACAGTTCTCGGAAAATACGCCGACATGAAAGTAGAAATCAAATTCGGTTCCGACGTATCGATTGTCAATAACTCTCCCGAAGTATATCTGCGCAAAGGCAGCGAACTCTCAGGCGCTGTAATAGAATCCGACGGCGGCTGGAGAGTAAGCACCGCCGGCAAAGACGCAGTGCGTGTATGGTCCGACGACGGCGACGGCTACACCCAGTACTTCACACCCGAGCAGGACACAGAATACTATCTCATCATTCCCGCCGGCATTGTCAAAAGCGCTGACGGAGCACTCAACGAACGCATCGTAGTAAAATGGTCTGGTCCAGCAGCTCCTAAAGCCCTCGAGATTGTCAGCGTTTCTCCTGCTAACGGCTCGACACTTCCATCTGGCTATTGCGATATGAAATTCCTCGTTACATTTGCCGACGACATCACCATCATTGACTATGGCCCCGACGCATTCTTACGTGAAAGCGACCCCGTCAGCGGCAAAGAAATATCCCCCGACCTCGGTTGGAAAGTAACCAAAGAAAACGACAATACCATCAATATCTGGGCTTCCGACTATGACAACTGCGTCCAGACATTCAAAGTCAACAATGCACTTGTCTACTATATGACAATCCCGGCAGGCGTGGTCCAGAATGCAGCCGGTGACAAGAACGAAGAAATCGTCATTGAACTCCGTGGCGCCACTTCCGGCATCGAAGGAATCAGTGCTGACAGCAATGTCCTTCCCGCCGCACACTTTGACCTCACAGGCCGCACTGTTGCCCCCGATGCAAAAGGCATCCACCTGGTAAAGATGTCCGATGGTACAATCCGCAAAATAATCGTAAAATAACACGACAATCCTCTAAACCGCTCAAATAGGGACCGCCGATTTGCGGTCCCTATTTTATTGCTATTCCATCATTAGGGCTTGTAATAATCTCTTATAGCTGCAATAACCATGAAGAAACAATTAATCTTTCTAACTATTGTGATAACTTGTGTACTACAGTCCATAGGCGAAAACCCAAGCGATAGCATAAATACTTCTGAACAAAGCTAAATAATTCCTACAGTAACGCCGTACTTTCTTCAACATCAATATCTCTCAGTAATAGCTACGATGATTGCCGTATCAGACGGATCCATTCTCGCCCCACTGGAATACTCAATACAATATCCGCCAACGGAAACAGCTTTCGTTCACCATTTAAAGATGAAGAAATAGAAGTGACAGTAATTGAAGAAAAATGCAAAAAGACATACATCTGGCAGTCCCGGAACCATCGTACCTTAGAGAAGCGCTGTACATTTCCTTCGTTCCGGTCGACATTCACTATCAAGCATACGCTATCTGCATTGGCCAACTTGTCGACTGGGAAATATCATCCTCAACAGAAAAATCTCGCTCAACATACGGACGTATAAAAAACCGTCATTTGCATTTTTGCGTTCCTACAATCTCCGGAGCCCGTCTGCCTGTCCGCCTAAAAGCCTGGCAGCCTAAAAAAAAAAGCCCGGGAGGCGTGTGCCTTCCGGGCTGAGAGGGGGCGGTTACCTAC
>CABQCA010000087.1 GCA_902462525.1 uncultured Porphyromonadaceae bacterium
GTGATGTCGCGCGCCGCTACTATAGTGCGGGTGTTCATTGAGAACAGCGAGTCGAAGGCCTCCTGCTGGGTGGCGTAGCGAACAAGAATATGGGCGTCGGGATACTGATACTCAAAAACATCCACTTCCTGCTCCAGAATGTTCTGGAATGTATTGTCGCACACCATGGTTGTGGTACCCGATGTCGAGCTGTTCTGCTTTTTCTCGTATTTCATGCAACCTGACATGGCCCCTGCAGCGAGTGCAAGAGCCACGGCGGCTGTAAGGATGTTTGCTTTAGATGTCATGACCATTTTTATTAGTCAATACCTTTCACTTGACGGTATGCACGCCACAAGCCATAGATAATCAGCACAATGCCTACAATATAGCGTGTCCAGGCCCAGTCTCCGCCCCAACCGAAGAAATTAATCAGCAGGAGGATGCCCATGCCCACATAGACTATTATCATGATGATACCGAAAATCGTACGCATCACTTTGTTGGCTCCGTTGTTTTCCATATTCTGTTCCTTTTAGATTAAATTTGTATAAGGCCGCAAATTGTTTCTGGACCTTTAAATTTTAACATTTTTAATCTGTTAAAGTTCATAGCTCGGGACGCAAATTTAATTAGCCGTAAAATTACGAAAAATGCACGGAATTGTGCCAAGACTGAGTGCAAAATAAGTAAAAAAGCTAAAAAATACTGTTAAATGGCTTTATTTAAAGTATGGGAGGTGCCCTTCGGAATCACGATGGAGACCATTCACAAAGTCAATTCCTGCCATCGCTTTCTTGCCGGCAGGCTGGACCGTGATGAGTTCTATGATCTCCCCGTCACCGCAGCCGCAAAGGACCCGACGCCCGGAACAGCCGATTTTGCCGGCAGCGAGGGCTACCGGTTTGTCGGGGCTTGTTTTTGTTTTCATTATTTTTACGGTGAGTACCGTTCCGTCGCAGTGGTGCAGTTCCGTCCATGCACCGGGTGCCGGAGCAAGGCCGCGCACGTGGTTATGGATTTCACGGGCCGGCCGCTGCCAGTCGATGTGACAGTCCTCCTTGAAAATCTTAGGCGCGGCTGTAGGCTCTTCATCGCTCATGCGGCTCTGAGGCACTGCTTCCATACCTCCCTGGGTTATGCGGCGTACGGTGTCTACCGTGAGGTC
Organism: uncultured Porphyromonadaceae bacterium; assembly: GCA_902462525.1. GTDB lineage: Bacteria > Bacteroidota > Bacteroidia > Bacteroidales > Muribaculaceae > CAG-873. Next base: position 1,148 of record CABQCA010000087.1, read on the forward strand.
GGCGCCGATGTACATGAGGCGGTCGTAGACCGAGCCGGCGTCTTCGTCGTCATCGATAATTATCCGCTCTTGCCCGATGATGTCGCCGGTATCGATTTCGTGCTTCAGGAAGAATGTGGTGACACCGGTCTCGGTGTCACCGTTCATAACCGCGCGGTTTATGGGAGCGGCCCCGCGGTAGCGAGGCAACAGCGAGCCGTGAAGGTTGAATGTACCCATCGGAGGCATGGCCCATACAACTTCGGGCAGCATTCGGAATGCTATGACAATAAAGAGGTCGGCGCCGACGGCCTGAAGCGCTTCGACGAACTCAGGGTCTTTAAGTTTTTCGGGTTGCAGCAAAGGCAAGTTATGTTCGACGGCGTAATCTTTAACAGCCGAGGTGATAATCCTGTGCCCGCGGCCGCCGATTTTATCGGGCATCGTCACTACTGCAGCAACATCGAAGCCTTCAGCGATAAGCCTGTCGAGGCTCGCTACAGCAAATTCGGGAGTACCGAAAAAAACTATCTTTGGTGATTTCATTGCTGTGTATTATTTGTGGCAGAGTTTTCGAGGGCCTGCCAAAGGTTGTCGCCTGGCACCGGCGCCGTAATGTCGATTTCTTTCTTTGATACCGGGTGGATAAAGTGTATGCGTCGGGCATGCAGCGAGATGCTGCCATCGGGATTGCTCCTTTTGGCTCCGTACTTGAGGTCGCCTTTCACCGGACAGCCTATGGCCGACAGTTGTACTCTTATCTGATGTTTGCGTCCGGTCATTAGGTTGACTTCGAGCAAGTTGTAACGTTCGGTAGAAGCTATGAGTCGATAGGACAGACGAGCTTCTTTGGCTCCTTCGCGTGGTGTGGGTGAGGCGTACGACTTGTTGGTCCGCTCCACTGTAGTAATGTAGTGGGTGAGGGTGGCTTCCTGTTTGGCAGGAGTGCCGGCGGTAACGGCCCAGTAGGTTTTGTGGACATCGCCGGCAGCAAACATGGCATTGAGGCGCGAAAGTGCTTTCGACGTTTTGGCGAACACTACGACGCCCGACACAGGGCGGTCGAGGCGGTGTGCCACGCCCATAAACACGTTGCCGGGCTTGTGGTCGCGCTCCTTGATGATGCGTTTCAAGGTTTCCGACATCGGTTCGTCGCCGGTTTTGTCGCCCTGCACTATCTCGCCCGGGGCCTTGTTTACTATAATGATATGATTGTCTTCGTAGAGTATCTCCATCGTCTTGTGTTTACATCTGCAAAAATAGCAAAAACATGCCGCCCGTGCAATACCGAACGTAAAAAGCCCTGCTGTCGCGTAGTGGCGGCAGCAGGGCTGATGCTGTAGGGCGGGTGTCCGTTTATTCGAGAGTGAGGGTAACTATCGATTTGGCCGGAAGGCTTATGTCGAGGGTACCTCTGGAGGTTTTGGCGCCTTTAAAAGGCTTGAGGGTCACTTTCTCGGCTTTATCGAAATCGTTGTAGTCGCTGATGTTGTCGGCGGTAAGGATTTCGGCGTTTACAATCTTGCCGGCCTTTATTCCTGTGAGGGGTATGCGGACGTCGAATTTCTCCTTAAGATCGGTGTTCGCCAGCGAAATCGTCACTTTGCCGTCTTTTTCCGATGCGGTGGCACTGACCATGGGCACTTCGCGGTTGTCGGCAACTTTGCGTACAGGAGAGTCGATATTCAGAGGGATAAGCTTCGCATCCTGATGAGGAACGTACATCTTGAAGACGTAGTAGGTTGGCGTAAGTACCATCTTGTCGTCCTTTGTAAGCACCATCGACTGGAGCACGTTGGCTATCTGGGCTATGTTGGTCATCTTCACGCGGTCGGTGAGGTTGTGGAATGTATTGAGCGACAGGGCGGCAACCATGGCGTCGCGCATGGTGTTCTGCTGGTAGAGATGGCCTTTGATTGTGCCGGGTTCCTCGTCCCACCATGTCCCCCATTCGTCCACAAGCAGGCCTACTCGTTTCTTTGGGTCGTATTTATCCATGATATCCATGTGCTTCTTCACCACCGGCCCTATTTCGAGGCATTTGCCGAGGGTCCAGTAGTAATCGTCGTCGTCGAACTGTGTGGCGGCTCCTTTGGAGCCGTTCCACCCCTTCACGGTGTAGTAGTGGAGCGATATACCGTCCATGTGGTGTCCGGCGTTTTTCATCAGCACGTCGGTCCAGTTGTAGTCGTAGTCGCTTGCGCCTGATGCTATCTTATAGAGCTTGTTGCCGTTGAAATTTCGGCAGTAAGTCTGATAGCGGCGGTATTCGTTGGCGTAGTGCTCGGGTGTGAAGCTTCCTCCGCAGCCCCAGCTTTCGTTGCCTACGCCGAGGTACTTGAGGTGCCAGGGTTTGTCGCGGCCGTTGATTTTGCGCAGCTGAGCCTGCGGGCCGTCCTCGGCCGTGATGTACTCCACCCATTTGGCAAGCTCTTCGACGGTGCCGCTGCCCACATTTCCGCTCAGATAAGGCTCTATGCCCAGCATTTCGCAGAGGTTGAAGAATTCGTGAGTGCCGAAGCTGTTGTCCTCGACGGTTCCGCCCCAGTTGTTGTTCACCATGCGCGGGCGGTTCTCGCGCGGACCTATGCCGTCGGTCCAGTGGTATTCGTCGGCGAAGCAACCGCCCGGCCAGCGTAGTACAGGAATATGGAGGTTGCGGAAAGCCTCGAGCACGTCGTTGCGGTAGCCGCGGGTGTTGGGAATCGACGATTCTTCGCCAACCCAGATACCACCGTAGATGCAGGTGCCGAGGTGCTCGGCGAACTGGCCGTATATTTCCTTATTGATCGTAGGGGCATCGGCCGAGGGCTGAAGCTCGATGGTCACTGTTCCGGAGGCGAAGACTGCCGACGAGGCGCCGGCAAGTAATGCTGCTGCAAATGGTCTCAGATTCATTTTCCGGCTTTTTTGAATTTGAATACGTAGAATGTGTTGGGCTGGAGTTCCGTCTTGTAGGAGTACAAGCTTTTGGCACCTGCCGTGATGGCTGTGGTGTCGATGGCCCTGGTTACGGGCACGATGAGGTCGGGTCGGTCGAGGGTATTCTCGGCGTCGGGGTCGGCGCACGAGAGTGTGGTTACACTTGCTTCGGCCACAGCGGCCTTCTTGCCGAAACCTTTGAGAAGAATGTCGAGATTCTGGACGGTAGACGATGTGTTGGCTACCTTGATTATGTACTCACCGGTGTTCTTGTCGGTGACGGCGCTGGCGAAGAGGCCGTTCTGGCCTTCGTTTCCGGCGGCGGGCTTACCGTCGAGGGTGCAGGGAATTACGTTGGTGCCTTTGTTGAGGCTGTAGAGCTGCTGCACATAGTAGCTTGATGTGGGCATCGACCGGTTGTTGTCGAACCATATCATGTCGGGACGCCACTGCCAGCCCTCGACATGGGCGAAGAGGGGAGCGTAAGTAGCCATTTCAACGATGTCGGCGTTGCGTTCGAGGCCTGTCATGAATGCTGCTTCGAGAAGCGCCGTGTTGAAATGGTTCCATTTCTTGCCTTTGCCGTGGCAGGCATATTCGCCGGCGAACACTTTCGGGCCCTTGCGGTCGTAGTTGTCGTAGCGGTTGCCTTCGGCGAGGAACCACTTTTCATCGCGGTAGAAGTGTTCGTCGACAAGGTCGGCACCGAGTTTTTTCATTTCAGGCCATAGATATTCGAAGTCGCTGCCTTCGGAGTTGGGGCCCGAAGAGCCTACGATTTTAATGTCGGGATATGCCTTGCGGATAGCCTTGATGAAAGGCGCGAGGCGTTCGGGATATTCGGGACCCCACTGTTCGTTGCCGATGCCGATGTATTTGAGGTTGAAGGGTGCCGGATGGCCCATTTCGGCGCGGAGCTTGCCCCACTTGGTGTCGGTGCTTCCGTTGGCGAACTCGATGAGGTCGAGAGCATCGTCGATATAAGGCTGTAGCGAATCGACCGGAATCTGAGCTTCGAGAGGGTTCTGGTACTGGCAGATAAGGCCTACGTTGACCACAGGCAGCGGTTCGGCGCCGATTTCCTCGGAAAGAAGGAAGTATTCGTAGAAACCGAGGCCGTACGACTGGAAATAGTCGGGATAGAAACGATGAGCGAAGGTGTAGTGCCAGCGGTTTTCGTTGGTCGGACGGTTTTCTACCGGTCCGACGGTGTTTTTCCACTGGTAGCGGGTGTCGACGTCGGTGCCTTCGACAATGCATCCGCCGGGGAAGCGGAATACGCCGGGTTTGAGGTCGGCCAGTTTTTGAGCGAGGTCGCGGCGAAGGCCGTTTTCATGGCCGTTCCACGTGTCGACCGGGAAGAGCGACACGTGTTCGAGGTCGACTGTAGTATTGTCTGGCTTTGTGAGGAATATGCGTAGTCTGCCCTTTTCGCAGCTCTTGTCAGGAGTGAGGACTACTTCGTATTTCTTCCACTCGCGTGAATCAACGGTGATATCCTTGTGGGCATCGACCTGCGAATTGTGCATCGAGGCGGGGTTTTCGAGCTCGACGCGCAGTTTGGCCGAACCGCCTTCGGGAGTGCGTGCCCACACGCTGAAGCGGTATTCCTCGCCTTTGTTGTATGTTACGCCGAAAAAGCCCTCGTTTTCGATGCCGGTGTGCTTCTCGCGGTGTCCGGCCGAAGTCAGGCGCACGTAATGCGGATTGCGCTCGAACGGACCGTCGTTCTTCAGTTCCACATGGCCGAAAGTGGTCCAGCCGGCGAAGTTCTGCGGAAATTCAAACGAGCGGTTTTTGATTTTCTCGGCATAGAGTCCGCCGTCGGCGGCATAGTTGATGTCTTCGAAGAATAGGCCGTACATGGTGGGCGGAATCGGAGCACCGGTTTTGTCGGTCTGCACCGTCAGAACATTTTCGGCCGCAAAGAGCGAAAATGCCGCCGTAAGACCCGCGGAAAGTAACAGAGTTTTTTTGTTCATACAGTATTTTAAGATATTATGATATCGAAGGTTATGATGTTATGAGGTAAGATGTTATGAAGTTATGATATTTTGGTGTCCGGTGGTTTGTCAGGTATCAGAGGTTTTCAATTTGTAAAGTTATTAAATATTCCGGAAAGACAGAAACCTTCAGGCCTTTTAATTAAAAAAATTTCTTAACAAAGCAAAAAAGAGACCGCGCCGAAACACCGGCGCGGCCTCCCGCAATGCGCTCAGACAAATACGTTGTCCTTGCGTGACCCTAACCAATCTTTTTTATTATTTCTGTTCGTCGGCAACGGCTTCCTGCCATGTTTTCCACATCGGGATCGACTCGTCGTAGCCGTCGTAGCCGTAGTTCTGACGGAGCTGGGCCTTGGCGTTGGCTTCGATTGCCGAGTGGGGGATAGGCCAGTAGATGTTGCGCTTGTCCATGGTGTAGTTGAGAGTGCCGTTGCCGCTCTTCATGGTGTAGCCTATGTTGTAGAGGCTGTGGTGCATCAGGCACTGGTACCAGTAGCTGCCGTTGGCACGGTCGACACCGCTCTGTTTGTCGTAGTTGTCCATGCTGTAGGTGTTGCCCCACTCGTCGGCGATGCCTGTACGTGCCAGACAGAGCGAAACGCGTGTCAGCTCGACGTTGCGCCATTCCTCGTACCAGAGTTCGCGTCCGCGTTCGGCCATGATGTCGCCTATGTTGACGGCGCCGCTGTAGTACTGCGAGCACTGTGCGCGGCGGCGGAGTACGTTGAGGTCATCGCCGGCACCGGTTGCGTTGCCCTGATAGAGCTTGGCTTCGGCGCGCACCAGATAAGCCTCGGCGAGACGCATCAGGTACTGGTTGCCGTTGTCTTCCACGTTGTTGGTAATGCCCTGATGGTCGTTGGAGCCCATCTGAGCCTCTTTACCGTGGTCGAGATGCCATATCTTGTAGAGAGGATAGTCGTGCCACGAGCGGATGGTATCGGAGCAGAGTAGCTTGCCGTTGTCGTCGTAGAGCTGCAGGTTTTTGCCGTAGTATGAGGTGCCGGGACGGTTGTAGCGGATATCCTCCATGTTCACCCAGTTGCCGACTTTCGAGTTGTGGCGCAGGTCGTCCTTATCTTCCACGCCGTTTACTATCCACATGCCGTGCTGGGCGTAGTAGGTGGAGCGGTAGGTAGCGATTCCACGGCCGAGGGCGCGGTTCCAGTCGAGGGTCGGATCGTAGTTGCCGTTGTTGCGGGCGTAGCGGTCCATGCCGGCTTTGCCGTCGGGGGCGGTGAAGTTGGATGCCCAGAAGGGACAGTACACACGCATCCACGGAACAGCTGTGTAGGAGTCCTTGAGGCCCGATACGTTGATGATGGGCATAATCAGCTCGGTGTTGGCGGCGGTGACCACGTTTTCGGAGCGGTGAAGGTCCCAGATTACGTTTTCGGTGATTGGCCATGTCTGGGGTTCGCCCTGAAGGAAAGTGCCGAAGTTCTTGTCCATCAGCTTGAGACCCGACGAATTGATGAGCCAGTCGCACTGTGTCTCGGCATCTTTGTAGCGGCCAAGAGCAAGGTGGATTTTGGCAAGGAGCAGACGGCAGGCCTCGTTGGTAACCATACCAACCTTGTCGGTCTGGGCCACGGTGGGCACCTTGGTGATGGCGAATTCGAGGTCTTCGGCCATCTTGGTGAGGATGGCTTCCTTGGAGCATGTCTTATAGTCCTGCTTGGGATTGGCCACAAGTTCTGTCACCAGGGGAATGTCGCCGAACTGGAACACGAGGTTGTAGTAGCGGAAAGCCCGGTGGAAATAGGCACGGCCGATGGCTATGTCGAGTTTTTCCTGGCTCAGCCCTTTCACTGTGGGAGCGTAGTGAATGATGGTGTTGGCATACTTGACGCCGTTGTACTCTTCGTTCCAGAAGCGCATGATTGCGTTGTTGTCGCCGCCGTTGCCAAGGCCCGAGGTCGGGGTGAGCTTATAAGCGAAGTTGTCCTGCATGCCGCCGCCGGCATCGGTTTTGCCCCAGAGGTTCATGTCGGAGAACATAAGCTCTGTACCGAAGGGGATAGCGTTGTTGTTGCCGTCGAAAATCTGTATGCGCAGATGACGGTCGGCCACTGCGATGGCGGCTTCAAGACCCGACTCGGTGGTGAAGGTGGTGCCGGGTTCGTAGAACGACAGAGGATCGGGCTCGAGGAAGGAGTCGGAGCACGATGCCAGCATGGTTGCGCCGGCGGTCACTGTCAGAACCTTATATATGTAATTTTTCATTGTTGTATCAGTGATTTGTTGTTAGAAAGAGAGCTGGAGGCCGAAGTTGTAGGTACGTGTTGCGAGGCCGCCGGTTTCGAGGTCGCCGTATTCCCAGTCGCCGCCGATGGTGCAGACGTTGCGGACGGAAGCAGTGAAGCGGCATTTGGATATTGCAGCTTTGCGGGTCCATGCTTCGGGCAGAGTGTAGCCGATGGAGATGTTGTCCAGACGGACGAACGAGCGGTCATGGAGCTTGCCGGGCGTCGATACGCCTGCGGGGCCTTGTGATTCGAAGCGGCCGTATTCGTTGGTCTGGTTGTCGGGAGTCCAGTAGTCCTGCTTGAACATGTTGAAGCCCTTTGTGTAGAGCGAACCGCCGTTAAGGCCGTTCATGTAGTTCGTTTCTGTCGATTTGTGGCCCATGTAGCTGTAGAACGAGAAGGCGAAGGTCAGGTTGTTCTTGAACTTGAATTCGTTGCCGAGGTTCCAGTAGATGGGAGGATTGGTTGTGCCGAGATATACCTTGTCCTTGTCGTTGTAGACGGGGGTGACGGTGCCGTCGGCGTTGACAATATCGTCCTTAGTGTAGTTGTTGCGTACTTTCGGGTCGCCGGGACGCTGTCCGTGGCGTGCTGCCTCAGCGGCTTCGGCTACCGACCAGATGCCGTCGAACTGGTAGTCCCATATCTCGCCGATAGGCTTGTTGATGTAGAGTTTCGAGGCTGTTTCGCTGGCTTCGCGTTGACCTATTATGTTGCCGTCGTCGTCGAGAATGTCTTCCATGGTGCCTTTTAGGTGCTTGATGCGGTTCTTGTTGTAGGAGAAGCCGGCTGTGGTAGTCCACTGGAAGTCGCGGGTGACGATGTTGCGTGTGCTGAGCGAGATTTCGATACCTGTGTTGTCGACCTGACCGATGTTGGTCCAGATGCTGCCGAAGCCCGAGAAGCCGGGAAGGTTCATCTGCATGATCATGTCGTCGGTTTTCTTATAGTACCAGTCGATGTTGGCGTTGATGCGGTAGTTAAGGAACGAAAGGTCGAGGCCGACGTTATAGGCCGATGTCTTTTCCCACTGGAGGTTGGGGTTGGCGAGACGGTCCATCATCAGGTACTTGACGTCTTCGATGATTTTACCGTTCTTATCGAGGTAGGTCATCGTAGCGCCCTGCCCCGAACCGAGGTTGGCCATAGAGATATAGGGGTCTTTGAGAGCGCGGTTGCCGTTCTTACCCCAGCTCAGACGGAGCTTGCCCATGTTGAACCAGCTTGCGTACTGTTCCATGAATTTTTCGTTTGTGAATGTCCAGCCTAGGGCAATCGAGGGGAAAGTAGCGTGAGGATAGTTCTGGC
>CABQCA010000088.1 GCA_902462525.1 uncultured Porphyromonadaceae bacterium
CTTCTGCTTTTCAAGAAGTTGGACTCACTGATCTATCGTTTAGCGGACAGTAATAATTTATGATGAATGCCGGCGGCAAAGGTGCCAACCAGGCAGTGGCCGTGAGCAAGCTCGGCGGCGACCTCGTCTTTATAGCCAAAGTGGGCGACGATGTTTTCGGACATCAGACCCGCACACAGCTCCAGACCCAAGGTATATCCACCGGTTATATAGGTGTGTCGGCCGACAAAGCTTCGGGTGTGGCCCTGATAAATGTGGACAGCAGCGGAGAGAACTGCATAGCTGTGGCCTCGGGAGCCAACAGCACCCTGAGTGTCGCGGACATAGATGCCGCCGAAAGCGCCATTGCCAATGCGCGCATAATGCTCCTGCAACTCGAGATTCCTATCGCGACGGTGACACATGCGGCCGAGGTGGCCAAACGCTACGGAGTTACGGTGGTGCTCAATCCCGCTCCTGCTCCCGCCGCTCCTCTTCCCTCTGAGTTGTTGCGCAATGTCGATATCCTCATCCCCAACCGTACCGAGATGGAAGCCATAGCCGGTGTGCCCGAAGGCACATCACCCGAGAAAGCTACCGCCGTCATTTGTGAAAGCGGCGTGGGGACAGTAGTTGTGACCCTCGGCAGCGCCGGAGCTCTCATATGCGCTGACGGGAAATGCGCGGAAGTGCCCTCGTTCAAGGTAACACCTGTCGACACCACAGCCGCCGGCGACACTTTCTGCGGCGCATTCTGCGTGGCCCTTGCCGAAGGCAAAGATATTCACACCGCCGTGACCATGGGATGCCTGGCGTCCTCGGTGACAGTTACGCGTCCCGGTGCCCAGCAGGCTATTCCTACCCGCGACGAAGTGAACGCGCTCGCCATTGCCAAAGGTCTCGACCTCTGAACTCTTTCAGCATACACTTTCTCACACGCTTCAACCGATTGTCTTAAATTAACAACCATAACAACTTATGTTTATCGTAGAAAACTATGCAATGGCAGTGGTGCTGTGCTTCATTACCATGCTATGCTGGGGCTCCTGGGGCAACACGCAAAAACTGGCAGCCAAATCGTGGCGCTACGAACTTTTCTATTGGGATTATGTGATTGGGATGGTCATTTTCTCTTTGCTGCTTGGTCTCACTTTCGGCAGCATCGGCGAAAACGGCCGCGCATTTCTCCCCGACCTTGCTCAGGCCGACGGAGCCAATATCGGAAGTGTGATTTTGGGCGGCATAATCTTCAATGCCTCCAATATTCTGCTTTCCGCATCGGTTTCGTTGGCCGGCATGGCCGTGGCGTTTCCTCTCGGTGTGGGCATTGCCCTGGTGCTGGGAGTAATCATCAATTATATAGGCGAGCCGAAAGGAGATCCTGTATGGCTGTTTGCCGGAGTCGCACTGGTGGTAATAGCTATTATCTGCAACGGAATCGCTTCCGGGCGAATATGCAAAAGCGCCGAATCGGCCGCACAGAACCGCAAGGGCATAGTGCTGGCAGTCATCGCCGGTGTGCTGATGTCGTTCTTCTATCGTTTCGTGGCAGCGGCCATGGACCTCAGCGACTTTGTCAGCCCGGCTCCCGGTATGCTCACGCCCTATTCGGCTCTTTTCATTTTCTCTGTCGGCGTGCTTCTGAGCAATTTTGTGTTCAACACCTATGTAATGCGCCGTCCCTTCACCGGCGATCCTGTGAGCTACAGCCAGTACTTCAAAGGCTCGTTCGGAACGCATCTTACGGGCGCTCTCGGCGGTGCGGTCTGGGGCCTGGGCACAGCCTGCAGCTATGTTGCCGCCGGTATGGCCGGTGCTGCTATCTCCTATGCCCTGGGGCAGGGAGCGCCTATGGTCGCCGCCATCTGGGGTGTATTTATCTGGAAAGAGTTCAAAGGCGCCGACCGACGCACCAACATTCTGCTTGCTGTAATGTTTGCGTTCTTTATCCTCGGTCTGGCTTCGATTATTATCTCAGGAACAAATTGAGAACAGCATGATACGCAGAATATTGGCAGCCGCAGCCGTTGTCCTTGCCGCCTGCTCTTTGTGGGGCTCCGCTCCGACCGATGTCATTATCGACACAGATATGGGCAACGATATCGACGATGCTCTTGCCCTCGACCTGGCGTACAAAGCCATGGACGACAGGCAGCTCAACGTAATAGGCATTGTCTCGCACAAGCTAAGCCCTACGAGCGTCGACTATATCGATGTGCTGAACACATGGTACGGCTATGGGTCTATCCCGATAGCGCGCTCTCTTACACCTGTCTATAATCAGCATCAGGCCGATTATACTATTCCTGTGTGTGCCATGCGCGATGAAAAGGGGCGTCCTCTGTGGAAACGCAGCAAAAAGGGGGGCGACATACAGAATCCGGTGGAAATGTACCGTCGTCTGCTTGCTGAAAGAGCTGACTCATCGGTTGTTGTGATATCGCTTGGTTTCGGCACCGAGCTGGCCAAGTTGCTTGTCAGTGGTCCGGACGACATATCGCCCCTTTCCGGCCGCGATCTCGTAGCGAAAAAGGTAAAAATGCTGTCGATTATGGCCGGCAGCTATGGTGCGAAACAGCGTGCCGAGTACAATGTGGTGAACGATATACCGGCTATGCAGACGGTTTTCAGCCAATGGCCCACACCAATAGTGCAGAATCCCTTCGAGCTAGGCAAGATGGTGATGTACAAGGGAGAGACCCTCGACGAAAAATTTGCATGGGCTCCGGCCCATCCGGTTGTCGAAGGTTTCAAAAACTATATGAAAATGCCCTACAACCGTCCTACCTGGGATTTGCTGAGCATCGTTTTCCTCACAAATCCCGAGATGTTCACTGTCAGCGAGCCCGGGGCAGTGGAGGTGACCGATACAGGATATACCTTCTTCACACCCGACGAAAACGGCAGGGTAGTGCGCCTGAGCGCGAGCCCGGAACAGGCCGAGGCTCTGAGCCGCCATATAGTCGGCACAACTTCCCGCAAACCTAAGCATTACCGCAAATAACAACCTTAACCTAATAAATCATTTCTAATCTAATTCCTATGAAGAAAGTGCAAGACTTTTTGACAACAAGCCGGCGTGTCATACGCTGGCTGTTGCCGGTGCTGATGGCCGTCGCCATTTCTACATCGGCGATGGCTCAGGTCAAACCGCTGACAGGTACTGTAACGTCTGCCGACGGTGAACCTCTGCCCGGTGTTTCCGTAATACCTGAAGGCTCAAAGACAGGCACCGCAACCGACATCGACGGCAAATTCAGCATCAGAGTGCCCGACGGCACAGAATATCTCGGTTTCAGCTACGTAGGCTTCAAACCATTGCGAGTCAGCGTGGCGGGCAAGAGCAAGATAGACGTTGTCATGACTGAAGACAACAATCTTCTCGACGAAGTAGTGGCCATCGGTTATGGCTCCCAGCGGCGCCGCAATATTCTCGGTGCAGTCGAGAATGTCAAGGGCGAAGAAATCGAGAACCGTCCCAACGGCTACCTCACCCGCTCGCTGCAGGGTATGGTGCCCGGCCTTAATATCCAGATGAACGACGGCAAACCCACCCGTTCGGCATCGTTCCAGATCCGCGCTACCACACAGTCTATCGGTGCCGGCGGCTCCGCTCTATGTCTTGTCGACGGCGTCGAAACCGACCTGACCACAGTCAATCCCGAAGATGTCGAAAGCATTTCTATCCTCAAGGACGCCTCATCGGCTGCCGTCTATGGTGCGCGCGGTGCTTTCGGTGTCATACTGGTGACGACAAAGAACGCCAGAAAAGGCAAGACACAGATCGACTATTCGGGCAGTGTATCCTTTATCAGCGAGACCAAGCGCCCCGAACTTGTCACCGACGCACTCACCTGGTACAACGATTTTCAGGAGGCTTATTACAATGCGTTTCACCAGCGGGCCACCACTATCAACAACAAGTTCCCTATCTCGTCGGCATGGGAAGCTGAATTTCTCCGCCGCCGCACCGATCCCTATAATTCATATACCGACTGGGCTGTCTCTGACGACGGTACATACAACTACTACGGCGAAGGTACCAACTGGTACGACCTCATGTACAAGAAACACACCACCGGCACAGTGCACAACCTGCGGGTGTCAGGCGGCAGCGATGTGGCAAGCTACATAGTATCGGCCCGTTACTTCGAGCAAGATGGTATTTTCCGTGTCGGTGACGAAAAATTCCGCCAGATCAACGTGCGCGGAAAAGGTACAGTCCAGATCACACCGCGCCTGAAAATCGAGAATGCCACCGACTTCGTGCGCCGTACCTACAGACAGCCTCTGAGCGGTCACTCTGGCATGCTTATCCGCCGTAACCTTGAGCATCAGGGCTTCCCGATGGCCATACCCAAGAATCCTGACGGCACATGGACATACGCAGGCATATACACCGGCTATGCCGCCATGGCCGAGAATGCCTCATATCGCGAGAACTTCAAATTCGACATGAAGAACTCTACATTTATCACATACGACATTCTGCCCGAAGTACTTGTGGCGCGCGGCGACTTCTCCTACCTCTACAATCACTCGTCGCAGACCGACAAATGGAACGGCCTCAAGGGTGTCAAGTCGGAAATGGCTTCGGAAATATGGCCGACCGACAACAAACTCAACACTACCGAAACACAGCGCCAGTACTACAGCGGAAACGTCAACCTCACTTATACGCCAAAGCTCGGCGATAACCACAACCTCAATGTCGTAGCCGGCTGGCAGATCGAGCATCAGAGCAACCGGGCCACCTATATCAGCCGCGACGAGTTCATTATGAACGACAAGCCCAACTATTCGCTCATGACCGGCGTGAACTATCAGATACGCGACAGTAATTCGCTCGACTGGGGGTTTGTGGGCTGGTTCGGCCGCGCAAGCTACGACTATCAGGGCAAATATCTTGCCGAAGTCAGCGCCCGCTACGACGGTTCGTCGAAATTCCCGAAAAGCCAGCGCTGGGGCTTCTTCCCCTCCGCATCTGTGGGCTGGCGCATGAGTCAGGAAAGTTTCATGCGTTCATTCCGTTTCCTCAACAACCTCAAATGGCGATTCTCTATCGGTAAGGCCGGCAACGGCAACGTTGCTCCTTACAGATACATGGAACTGATGTCATTCTCCAAGACAAGTGTCATCATCGACGGTCAGCAGCGTACTATGACTCATGTGCCCTCCAATGTGATACCCGAGAACCTCACATGGGAGACTTCGTCGACCATCAACCTCGGTCTCGACATCAATATGCTCAGCAACCGGCTCAATTTCGTAGGCGACATCTACCGCAAGGCAACAACCGATATGTTTGTAGTCGGAGCCGAACTCCCCGCCGTAGCCGGCTATGCTGCACCTTACGGCAATAACGCCGACATGGTGACCAAGGGTATCGAACTCGCCCTCGGCTGGCAGGACAGTTTCCAGCTCTTCGGCAAGCCATTGAGCTACAGCATACGTCTTTCTTATTGGGACAGCCTTTCGAAAATTACCAAATACACAGCCAAGACAAACACTCTTCCCACTATCTACAGCAACTCATACTATGAGGGCATGACTGTAGGCGAAATCTGGGGCTATCATGTGCTCGGCCTCTTCCAGACACAGGAAGAAGCCCTCGAATGGGGTGCCGTAAAGCAGAAAAAGACATTCTGGAGCGGTGACGGCGGTTCATGGGATGCCGGCGACATCAAGTTTGCCGACCTCGATGACAGCGGTATCGTAGACAACGGATCGAACACCCTCGAGAACCATGGCGACCTTAAGAAAATAGGCAACTCCACTCCTCGACACAACTACGGCATCAACGCCAGTGTCAACTGGAACGGCATCGGAGTCTCGGTATTCTTCCAGGGTGTCGGTCACCGCGACTGGTATCCTACCGCCGAATCGGGCCTCTTCTGGGGTCACTACAACCGCGCCTACGGCTACTGCCTCCCATGGCAGGTCGAAGATCACTGGAGCCCCGAGAACCCCGACGCTTACTGGCCGCTGCCCAAGAGCGCCCTCGCACTCTCGAATCCTCGTGGTGCTGCCCGTGCGGCCAACGACCGCTATCTCCAGAATGCAGCGTACTGCCGTCTGAAAACTCTGACTATCGACTATACTTTCAATCAGAAGCTGCTCCGAAACACACCTATTACAAAGCTTCGTGTGTACGTGTCGGGTGAAAACCTCTTCTACTGGTCGCCGCTCAAAAAGCACGCCCGCAACATCGATCCCGAAATGATAACCCATGGCGACGCCGACTTCGGTCAGACTACCGCCGGCACCAACGGCGACTCTTATGGCTACCCGATGACGAAGAGCGTTTCCGTAGGCCTCAATGTTTCGTTCTAATCACCTCAATGACCAATCAATATGTACAGCATACTTAAAAAATCAGTTTTAATGTTAGGAGCCGCCGCAGCACTGGCATCGTGCAGCGACTACTTCGACGAGGAACCGGTGAACACTGTCGGACGCGACAAATTCTTCACCACTGAAACAGCGCTCGAGACATACTCCTACGGTCTGCTCAACACCTATCTGCCCAGTGCGGCCACCCTTACCTACGGCGACCAGATAAGCGACATCGCGGTGGCCAAGCAGACGGAAGGCTATCTGCGCCCGGGCCAGTACAGTGCTGCCCAGGCCACAAACTGGAGCCGAGGCAACTGGAGCCAGCTCTACGATGTGAACTACTTCCTCAAGTATATGCCTGGGGCCCGGAGCGCCGTCAACGAAGCGACATATAATCATTATGAAGGCGTAGGACGCTTCTGGCGCGCATGGTTCTACTGGAACAAGGTCAAGACCTTCGGCGATGTGCCCTGGTACGACGAGCCCATCGACCCGGCTGACAACGAACAGCTCTACAAAGGCCGCGATCCGCGCGGCACCGTGATGGACAAAGTGCTTGAAGACCTCAACTTCGCCTGCGAGAACTGCTCGAAAGACGCCAAGTATGTCGATAAGAACATTATCAACAAGTACTGTGCTCTGGCACTGAAGGCCCGCATCTGTCTGTGGGAAGGAACCTTCCGCAAATATCACCAGCTCGGCGACTATGAGCGCTGGCTCGAGGAGGCTGTCAAGGCCGATGAAGAACTGATGAACAACAGCCCTTACGATCTTCTCGAAGAAAAAGGCAACGAAGCCCATGTGTACTCCAAGCTCTTCCTCAGCGAAAGCCCGCAGCGCAAGGAGGTGATTCTGCCGCGTGAATACAGCACGGAACTCAACTACCGCCACGGCACCACCACCTGGTACATGAGCCCGACCGCCGGCAACCGTCTCAGCGCCACCAAGGGATTCGTGAACATGTACCTCAACCTCGACGGCACACGTTTCACCGACAAGGCCGACTATAACAAAACCGAGTTCAAGGACGAGTTCAAGAACCGCGACTACCGCATGACCCAGTCGTTCCTCAACCCCGGTTACTCCAAAACAGTCAACGGTGTCGTTACTACCGATATCAGCAAGACGTTTACAAACCTTGAGCAGCAGAATACATGGTACCGCATCGCCAAATGGTCGATTCCCGACAATGCCGTTGAAGGCGGCGACTGGAGCAACAACTCGCTTTCGGTGTTCCGCTTCGCCGAAATTCTGCTCAATTATGCCGAGGCCAAGGCCGAACTGGGCAAGATGACTCAGGACGTATGGGACATGACAATCCGCCGACTGCGCGAGCGCTCGGGTGTAAACGGCATGGCTCCCGCTACCGCCGACCCCTATCTGGTAGAGTACTATACCAACAGTCAGGACGGAACTGTTGTCGACGACAAGTGGATTCTCGAAGTACGCCGCGAGCGCACCATCGAAATGTTTATGGAGAATACCCGCCGCGACGACCTGTGGCGCTGGCGTGCCTGCCCGCTTCTTGAACGCGAATACGACGGTATCTACGTGCCCGAACTCGGCAAAGAGATGGACCTCAACGGCGACGGAAAGAACGACATCTGTTTCTTCTCAAAGAGCCATCCGAAGCCCTCGAAAACAACTGCTTCTGTCACTTATGTGGAAATCACGGCGGAGGAAGGCGACAACACCACCATCTACGGCCTCAACAAGGACAACTGTATAGTCTATATCATCGACCGTCAGTGGCTGCCCCGCATGTACTACTATCCTATCCCCCAGACGGCACTCAACATCAATCCTGACCTGGGCCAGAACCCCGGATGGGAATAAACCATCGTCATCACTAATTCATCAAGATAAGAAATATGAAACTCAAACATATAATATCGGCCATAGGCATAGCGCTGGCGGCAAGCGGCCTTTGCTCGTGCTCCGATGATGATGTAAACGTGCTCAAGCGCAACACCGACGAGATGTCGTTTACATTCCTCAATTCCACAAAGGATCTCTACGTGCTCACCAACGGCAACTGGCAGGCGACGCCAGACGTGGAATGGATCAGCTGCTCTCCTGAATCGGGCAGTGCCTCCGGCTCGGAACAAATCATAAAGATTACTGTAGAACAGAACGACGGCACCGAGCGTGAAGGCCATGTGACTCTCGCGGGCGGAGGCAAGGAGCTTAGCGTGACAGTAAAGCAGGAGGATGGATTCTTCTATCTGGGAAAATTGGTGATGCCCGAAGCCATATTCCTCGACCAGAAAATTTCGAATAAGGTTATCGAGATACCCTATTTCAAATCGAAGCCCGGCTACAAGGCCAATGTGGAGTGCGAGTTGCTTGTCAACGGCCAGCCAACCGATGAAATCACCGCCACTCCCATCGTCGACAAGGAGATGGGTCTGGGCAACGGCACTCTGTCGGTGGCTCTCAACGGTGAGCCTACCGTACGCGGACAGCTGACAGCAAAGCTTAAGGTGACAATCAACGGCGAGACCTCCGAACTCGAAGGCAGCTGCCGCGTGCGCACCGAGACTGAGGTCAGTGCCAGCGTATTCAAGCTCTTCCCGCACCTCGTTGTGATGGAATGGGGCAAGTATGCTAAAGGCACCGGCACGAACAGCCAGGGTACCGAGTCGCGTGACTATGACTTCGAACTTTCATACACCCAGTACGGCGCTCCTATCCGCCGTTCCGTTACTTCGAAGACCAACTGGTTTGTGGCCAATATGTTCTGGGGCGAAAACCGTTTCGTCTACGGCAACCTCAAGGCCGATACCGAGTACTGGTTCCGCATCGTGCAGAAGAAAGCCGGCGCTCAGCAGAACATAACGACCGACACCACCTACGTACAGTTCAGAACTCCTGCCGAAACTGTGTTGCCGGCCAATACCATCCTCTACAAGGATTTCGATGAATTCTGCATCAAATCGAGCATCATATACCGTGCTTTCGGTATTGCAGTGTCGAATCCAGAAGTTGGCAAGAACTTCGATCCTGACAACGATGATCTCTTTGTTACATACACCGGCATTGCCACTCCTTCCACAACGGTAGATCCCTTGGACGAATACCGCACCAATACTTCGCATAACCTCCACTTCTCGAAGTGTCCGAAAGTCTGGGAACACTATTGGGAAACCGATGTCTTCGGCTACGACAATATTTCGGACCGCGACGCTT
>CABQCA010000089.1 GCA_902462525.1 uncultured Porphyromonadaceae bacterium
TCCCAGTCGGCGAGCTCAGCCACGCTGAGAACCGATTCGATGACCGTGGTGCGCACTTCGCCATCCTGAGCGGCCTTGTCGGCAGCGGTGATGGTCACATTATAAGTAGCTTCTTCGGCCGGGAGGGCGAGTAGCTCGGCGTACTCGATGCGGTTGCGGCCGTTGCCGTCGATAGTGACGGGATAGCCCTCTACGCCTTCGACATCGACAGTCACATAGTCGAGCACGCGGTTGTCGCGAACGGTAAAGCGAAGGGTGTAGGCCACTTCCTCGCTCATGAGAATCGACACTTTGGCGCCGGGAGCGATTTCAAACACCGGAGCGGCGAAGTCGCCATCCATAGTGATGAGAATATTCTGCTCGGTCTTGTTGCCGGCAATGTCGTAGACAGTCACGAGAACATCGTAGCGCTCGGCGGTAAACTCGTTGCGCATACGGAACTTGTAGTCGAGTTCGTACTCGGTGAGCGGTTCCTTGAAAATATCGATAATGTCGATTGTCTTGTCGATGCCGAGATCGGGGCAGGTGATGGTGATCTTGGAGATACCGTCGGCATCGGTGATTTTACCTGCGAAGTGAACGTCGCGTCCGTTGTCGGTCATGACATGGTCGGCAGTCACTGCAAAGGTCGGGACTTCGTTGTCCACCACAGGATACTCATTGTCGTCGGAACAGGCCGAGAAAGTGAGCAGCGAGAGGGCCAACACACCCGTAATACATGCATGCTTGTAGGTCATAAAAATTGGTTAAGGTTGTTGATTGGTTAATGAAATTTCTGATTAATAATGAATCGAAGTGAATCGAGTTTTCTATGGTGTAATTCTGTTCTGTCAGTTTATCGTTTCTGTCTTGATTTGGTTTTTTATGGTGAATCTAAGGAATCTTTCTGTCTTCAGAGGGCTGTTTTCATGGCAGAGTCTGCCCCCGTCGTAAATTCAAACGCAAAAGTATATATTTTATTGGAACGGAACAGTCGGTTTTAACTCATTTTATAGTCATATTTGATTCATTTCTTTTTCTTCCTTTGTTTAGTGAACTATTTAAGACTATCTTTGGACTACAAATATCATATTATGAGAAAAAAGGTATTTTCAGCTTTCATAGCACTGATGACGGCTCTTGCCGCCGCTGCGGTTTCGGGTGCGTCGGCGGTGATGCCTCTCGGTCTCGAGGCCGGTCTTTCCAACAGCTATGTGGTGAGCATAGCCCAGGACAAGCGAGGTCTAATCTGGGTGGCTACCGAGGACGGACTGAACATTTTCGCCGGAAGCCGCTTCATATCGATATATAAAGATGAGGTGGACCCAGCGAAGGGTCTCAGCGGAAACGAACTCAACACTCTGCTCGACGATCCGGTCGACTCGGTGATGTGGATCGGCACCCAGCGCGCCGGCATCAATGCCTTCGACTACGCTACCGGCACCGTGCGGCAGATACGCCACCGGCCCGACGACCCCGAATCGCTCATCACCGACGACGTGACCCGCATTGTGCCTTATGCCGACGGCAGGCTGCTTGTCACCACTTTCTGGCGAGGTATCGACCTTTTCGATACCCGCACAGGCGTTTTCGAGCATTTCAACGAAACAAATGTCGAGGGCATGCCGCAGGTCAACATATGGACGGCTGCCGCTACTCCCGACGGCGGGACCATATACATAGGCCACAAAAATGGTTTCATGGAAATGAACCCCCGCACACGCACCGCCCGCAACTTCACCCCCGATGCCTCCGACCCGGGTGCCATCCCCGGAGGAATGGTCTATTGTATTAAGGTGATAAAATCGGGCAAAGTGCTTCTGGGCACCGACAACGGCCCGGCGCTCTACGACCCCGAGACGCGACGCTTCAGTCGCATGGCCGGAGGTCCGCTCGGAGGAGTGATGATCTACGATATCGTCGACATGGGCGACTCACGCTACTGGATCGCCACCGAGTTCCACGGTGTTTATATTCTCGATCTTTCGAAAGGCTTCACGCCACAGGCTCTGAGCCGTGCTCCGCAGCTTGAGCAGAACCCCGCGCAGTACCGTTTCGCTACTTTCAGGGCAATCCACCGCGATACCTTCGGGAACATATGGCTCGGCGACTGGGGCTCGGGACTGGTGTTCGTGGGGCTGCAGCCGCCACTGTTCGCGCTTTTCGACAGCAACGGCGACGGCGGCTCCGGCACTTCGCTGTCGCACCGTACGGTGAGCAATGTGGCTGTCGACAAGGAGGGCAGAATATGGGTAGGCACCGACGGCGGAGGCCTCAACGTGTTCCGTGACGGACGACGTGAGGAACTTATCAGCACACTCGGAGGCAATCCCCGCACACGCCACATACAGTCGTCGCTCTGCGACAGCAACGGCAACCTGTGGTTCGGCATGTTCATCGGCGGTGTGTGGTTACGCGATCTGCGAAGCGGAAAATTCGCCGAAGTACCCCTCGACAGCGTCCGAAACGAGGACGTGCGCTCAATCGTGCAGAAGAACGATACTATATATATTGTCGGCACGGGCGGAGTGCATAAACTCGACATGAACACACGCCGGAATCTCGGATATCTCAATGTAAGTACAGCACGCGACCTTGCCGTCGATAGTCTGGGAAGACTGTGGGTGGGTACTTTTGGCGGCGGTCTTCTGGTGTTTGATAACCGGAACGAACTGATGCGGGTTTTTAATGTGGCGAACGGGTTTCCCTCGAACACTGTCAACGACCTCTTCACCGACAGCAGCGGCACTCTGTGGGTCGCCACCGCCGAGGGGCTTGTGCACTTTGAGGCCCCGGGCGATACCGTCTACCGCAACTACCGCCACTCCGACGGCATGGCGAGCAGCAATGTCAACGCCGTCGCACAGGACCGGCACGGCAACATATGGGCAAGCACAAACAAGGGCATATCCATTCTTTCGCCTGACGGTATTGTGGGCTACGGCCCGCTTGACAACACGCCTATCGGCTCTTTCATGTGCCGGAGCACAGCCACCGACACCCTCGGCCGCATCTACTTCGGCGCTCTCAACGGCCTATGTCGTTTCGACCCCGACGAGGTGCTTGCCGTCCACGAACCGCCAAAAGCGATCATAACGAAATTCGAGGTCTTCGGCCCCGGCGAGACCGTGCGTGACTACGCTACTTTCGGCGAACTCAAATCCGGCTGTCCCATAAAACTGGACTCCGAAAGCAACACACTTTCGATAACGGCCAATGTGACCGACTACAGCCTTGTGAACCGTGTGGAGTACCGTTTCCGGCTCAAGGGCTTCGACGAGGACTGGTTCTCGAACGGCAGCAACCAGGTGACCTACCGCAATCTGCCCTCGGGAACATATATATTCCAGGTCGACACCCGTATGCGCAACCAGGCATGGGGCGGGAACATCAGCACGGTGAAAATCACTATACGTCCGCCTCTCTACCTCACATGGTGGGCAAAGACCATCTACTTCGTTCTGGCAGCGCTCATTATCTATCTTATGATTTTCTTCTACCGCAAGCGTCTGCTGGCCGAGTCGCTCTATCAGCTCGAGAAAAAGCAGCGTCTGCAGGACAAGGAGCTCACCGACGAGCGCCTGCGCTTCTACACAAATGTCACCCATGAACTGCGCACACCTCTCACTCTCATCGTCGGACCTCTGCAGGATACGCTGCGGAGCGACAAACTGCCCGAAAGCGAGCGCCACCGTCTGTCGGTGATCAACCGCAACGCCGAGCGCCTGCTTTCGCTTGTGAACCAGATTCTCGACTTCCGCAAAAGCGAGACGGCAAACAAACGTCTGGTGATTATGAAGGGCAATATCGTGTCGACGGTCTACGAAACAGCGCTGAAGTACAAGGAGCTTATCAACGGTTCGCGGATAAAAATCAACATTTCGGCGCAGCCCGAGAGCATCATCATGCCCTACGACAAAGAGTCGGTCGGCATGATTCTCGACAACCTCATTTCGAACGCCCTCAAGTACACCACCAAAGGCTCTATCGACATCCGATGCCGCGAGGCTGAGGACGATGGCCGGCGGTATGTCGACATCAGTGTGCAGGACACCGGCTACGGCATCTCTGCCGAGGCGCTGCCGCATATCTTCGACCGGTACTATCAGGAAAAAGGCAGCCATCAGGCTTCGGGAACCGGCATCGGTCTGGCTCTGGTGAAAAACCTTGTGGAACTGCACCACGGCACCATTAAAGTGGAGTCGAAAGTCAACGAAGGCTCTACTTTCACCCTGCGTCTGCCTCTCGACGACGCATATCCCGAAGCCATTCATCCCGACGACAGTTTCGCTCCGGCTCCGGCCCTGCCGCAGAACGAGGAGAACGCTGCAGAATCGGGCGCCGACGACCAGCGCATGCCGGTTGTTCTGGTGGTCGAGGACAACGACGATCTGCGCGAGTACATCAAGGAATCGTTCACCGATCTCTTCGAGGTCCGCGAGGCTGCAAACGGTCAGGAAGGCCTCGAAAAGGCTAAAACATGTCTTCCCGACATTGTGATAACCGATGTGATGATGCCGGTGATGGACGGCCTCGAGATGACGCGTCTGCTCAAAAACGACATTCTCACAAGCCACATTCCGGTGATAGTGCTCACGGCCAAGGACAGCGACCCCGACCGCGAGGAAGGTTATCAGGCCGGCGCCGACTCTTACCTCACCAAGCCGTTCAGCTCGCAGCTGCTCATAAGCCGGGTGAACAATATCCTTCGGACCCGCCGCCGTCTCGCTGCCGAAGCGGCGCCGCTGTCCGGACGGAAAGGCCGGCAGGAAGCTGCTCCGGAGCCGGATGATCAGCAGCCTGTGAAAGGGCCCGAAATAACGCCTCTCGACAAGGATTTCCTCGAGCGCCTGCACACTGCCGTAGCCGAACATATTTCTACCGAGAATGTGGATGTGGCTTTTCTTTCCGATACCATGTATATGTCGCGCGCAACGCTCTACCGGAAGGTAAAAGCCCTCACAGGTCTTTCGCCGAACGAGTATATCCGCAAAGTGCGCATGCAGATGGCCGAACAGCTGCTCGCCACCGGCAAATACACCGTTTCGGAAGTCTCTTTCAAGGTAGGTATCAATTCCACGCCCTATTTCCGCCAGTGCTTCAAAGAAGAATTCGGCGTCAATCCTTCCGACTATCTCAAAGGCTCAAGTTGAAGTGAATAAGGTGAAAATCAGGCTTCGCCTGAGTGAAGGTAATAGCTTATACCCTTAACCTTTCACTCTTCACTCTTCACCTTGAACTGCAGCCGCAGAATCGAGCAGATGCTCTTGCCGGGCACCGGCGAGCTGAATGTGAGGTAAAGAGGGTGCTTGCCGCTGAGGGCACCTATGCCGCTGAGGGTGGCTGTGACGGTTCGCGGCGTGCGGTCGGCGGTGCCTTTGAGGCGGAAGCGGCCCGCAGGCACGGGGGTGCCGCGCCAGGGTGCCTCTGTGTAGACCTCGATGGTGCCGTCGGTGTCGGAGGGTACTATCTCAAGCTCGAGGGCAATGTCCTTGCCTGCCGGGAGTTTGTCGAAATTATAGTATTTGTAGCCTAAGATCGAGCCGGAGGTGCAGTTTATCACCGGGTTTACATTTATGGAGTCGTTGTAGGGGTCGGCCACGGCGTGGTTCTCGATATATTTCGGCTCGAAGTACGGGCCGGAGTAGTGCATGTCGGGATAAGTCTGATAGGCCAGTGTAGGGCCCGTGAAATGCGATGCAATTGCCGCCGGATAGCGGCGCATGGGGTCGAGACCGTCGGTGTCGAAGCCTTCGGAAGTATATTCGGCCTCCGAAATTTCGACTTTGCCGTTCTTGCCGGGTGTCACTTTCACGTCTATCGGCGCAACCATGGCCTGACGCGAGTACTCGTTGACGCCCGTCTGGCGGTGGTAGAAAACCCACCAGCGGCCGCCGATTTCAGCTATGCTGCCGTGGGTGTTGCCGTTCGGGGTGGCCGTGTGTATGGAGAAGCCGTTTTCGTCGGTGTCGCGGCCGCGTGCGTCGATGATGGTGCCGCCGTAGGTGTAGGGTCCGAGCGGATTGTTGCTGTAGGCGTAGGCAAGGGTGTAGTTCGACTGCGGCAGCCCGAACTCACCGTCGGGTGCGCGGCGGCTGTAGATGAACACATATTTGTCGCCGATTTTGCGGATAGACGAAGCCTCGAAGAAATGGCCGTCGCCTTCGGTATCGAGACCCGTCACCATGTCGCAGACAATCTCTGTGCCTGGTTTCACGGTGGCCATGGTGGCAGGGTCGAGTTCAGCGGCATGCGAGCGGCCGAAGCCCCAGTAGGCATAGACACGGCCGTCGTCGTCGACGAGCACCGCAGGGTCGAATCCGAGCGGTCCGATTGTCTCTGTCGGCTTGTCGGGATTCCAGTTTATCACTTCGAATGGGCCGTCAGGCCGCTTTGACTTAGCCACCATGCCGTTTCGGCCTCCGCCCTGGTTGTTCGGGTAGAGGTAGTATTCTTTCGAGCCGTCGGGGAGTGTCCGCACGGCCACGTCGGGGGCATAGAGCACGTCGGGTCGGCCGGCTTCGTTCTGCAGGCGGTTCCCGGCACCGTCGTTTTCAATCTTGAAAATCACGCCGTCGTAGCGCCAGCGGTCGAGCGAGTCGACCGGCGCCGACCATACCACGAGGTCGGTGCCGCAGTACATGGCGCGCAGCATATCGTGCGAACCGTAGATGTAGACACGCTGACGGCCCGGGTTGTCGGGGTCGTCGAAAACATAGGGTTCGCCGTCGGGAATGTGTTCCCACAGCGGCAGAAACGGATTCACGGCCTGCGCCGTGGCTGCCGTGAGCAGCATGGTGCAGGCCGTGATGAAGATTTTGCTGTTCATTTATTTGTTCAGTGTAAACGGTACGGTGTTGCGGATGTCAGTCGACGAAGAGCCTATGAGGGCTTTGAACGAGCCGGGCTCGGCAACCCATTCGTGTTTCTTATCGTCGAAGTATTTGAGGTCGTCGGCCTTGACGGTGAATGTGACTTCGGCGGTCTGTCCCGGTTCGAGGAACACTTTTCTGAAGGCTTTCAGTTCCTTGGCCGGACGGAGCACGGAGGCCTTGTCGTCGGCGATGTAGAGCTGTACTACTTCCGCACCGGCGGTCTTGCCGGTGTTTGTCACCGGCACCGTGATGCTGATGGTTTCGTCGGCATTCATTTTTCCGGCGCTTTGTGTGGCTTTGCCGTAGTCGAAGGTTGTGTAGCTGAGACCGTAGCCGAAGGGGAAAAGTGCCGGAATCTTCCTGGTGTCGTGCCAGCGGTAGCCCACTAAGATGTCGTCGGCATATTCCACCACGGGGTCGTTGCCGCCGCTGATGTCCACGCCTTTGAAATCATCGGCACTGCCTTTGGCATTTGCCTGTTCGATGCCCGGATAGGAGGCTGTGCCGAAATGATGGGCGCTGTTGTCCTCAAGACGTTTGGGAAATGTGAAGGGCAGTTTGCCGCTGGGATTTACGCTGCCGGAGATTACGTCGGCCATCGACGGCCCCACCATGGTGCCGAGGTACCACGACTGCAGCACGGCGGGCACTTTGTCGAGCCAGGGCATGGCGTAAGCGTTGCCCGAAATGTTGGCTACTATGATGTTGGGGTTGGCGGCGGCGAGGCCCTCGATGAGTTTGTCCTGGCCCCAGGGGAGATTGTATTCGTAGCGGTCGGTCGACTCGCAGTCCTGGAAGGCGTTCTTGTTGAGGCCGCCTATGTAGATGACTACGTCGGCATCTGGAGCCATGGCGATGGCCTCGTTGCGGAGCGAGTCGAGTATGGGTTCGGGGATAAGGTGCTCGTGGTCGTACTCGAAGCGGCCTGTGCGGTAGCCTTCGGCATACTTCACATTGTCGGCGCCGTAGACTTCGCGGATAGCGTCGAGGGGCGAGAACATGTCCTTCACTTTCAGTTCCGACGAACCTCCGCCCTCGTTGAGTTTTTTCACCGCATTTTCGCCCACAACGAGGATTTTCTGCTGCTTGGCGGGATCGAGGGGCAGAATGCCGTTGTTCTTGAGCAGCACGATGGCTTCGTCGCCTATTTTGCGTGCCACCTCGTAGTGTTCGGGTGATGCCACGGAGCCATAGCCTTTGGCAGAATTCATCGATGTACGGTACATGAGGCGCAGAATATTGCGTACTTTCTGATTGACGGTTTCTTCCGGCACTTCGCCGCGTTTTATCATTTCGAGGTATGGTTTGCCAAGATAATAGTCGTCGAAAGTGAATGCGCTTTCCGATGTCAGACCGTTGGTGTAGGAACCCATTTCGATGTCGAGACCGTTGAGAGCGGCTTCCCTGGTGTCGTGGGCGCCCCCCCAGTCGGTGATTACCGCACCGTCGAAGTTCCATTCGCCGCGCAGAATGTCGTTGAGCAGGCGATCGTTATGGCAGCAGTGTTGTCCCCAGATTTTATTGTATGCGCCCATTATGCTCCATGCGCCGCCGTCCTCAACGCCGCGTTTGAAGGCGGGCAGATAGATTTCGTAGAGTGCGCGGTCGGATAGCTTCACATCGACGTTTCCGCGCCATTTTTCCTGATTGTTGAGGGCGAAGTGCTTGAGGCAGCCTGCTACTCCCTTGTCCTGCATGCCTTTGATGTAGGGCACCACCATTTCGCCGGCAAGATAGGGGTCCTCGCCCATATACTCGAAGTTACGTCCGTTTAGGGGGGTACGGTAGATGTTTACGCCGGGACCGAGAATCACATTTTTGTGGCGGTAGAGTGCTTCTTCGCCGAGGGCTGCGCCGTAGAGTTCCGAAAGTTCCGGATTCCATGTCGCGGCAAGGCCGGTGAGAGCCGGGAACGCGGTGATGGAATCGTTGAGCCAGCCGGAGTAGCCCCAGTCGTTCCAGTTTATTTCGGCACGCACGCCGTGGGGGCCGTCGCTCATCCACAGTTCGGGAATGCCGAGACGCGGTACGCCGGGACTCGAGAACTTGCCCTGTGCGTGGGTCATTTTCACTTTTTCTTCGAGAGTCATGCGGGAGAGTGCGTCCTCGATCCGTTCTTCGACAGGTTTCGAGGGATCAAGGTAGACCGGAGTCTGTGCTGTGGCGCCGGCGGCAGCGAGTGCCAGTGAGAGAATCAATGGTTTGTGGGTCATTTTGCGGTAATATTGGTTTTAGCCGAGTTGATGCCTTCGGAGACGGCTTCGACAGTGATTTCACCGGGTTTGCCGGTGCTTTCGATGATTATGAGGGCTTTTCCGTTGAATGCGTTGCGGTGGTCGGACTTGAAGCGTTCGAGCGATGTCTGCGAACCGTTGTCGACACCGGCATTGCGGCCGGCACCGGTGACGCGGAACTCGATTCCGTTGTCGGCCGTGGGGCAGAGGTTGCCGTTCCGGTCAACGATTTCAGCTGTCACATAGCTGAGGTCACGGCCTCCGGCGCTGATGACGCTGCGGTCGGGGGTGAGACGCACGGCGTAGGGAGCGCCGGCCGTGCTGACGGAAGTACGGCGCACTTCCTTGCCGTTTTTACGCGATACTGCCTCGACGGTTCCGGGC
>CABQCA010000090.1 GCA_902462525.1 uncultured Porphyromonadaceae bacterium
TCTGCCTTCATAGCCTGATTATTGCCTGTGCCGAATGTCTGCTCGGTATAGGAGCTTATGTACCATGCATATGCACCACCCCATCCGGTATAGGCAGTGGCTACTATGGCATCGGTGACCTGAAATTTGGCATTCACGGCCGATGCCGGCGGATTGGACTCGTCTTTGTTGATGTTGTCCATAGTATCCTCTGTGCAGGCTGCAAGAGCCAGCCCGAGGAACGGGATATATAATAGTTTCCTGAACATATTTCTGTAGTTTAAGAATTAGAATGTGAATTTAAGACCGCCGCCATACGACGAAGTGTTTGGCACAGAAAAGCGTTCGAAGTAGCCTCCCATATTGCCGTTGCCCTGCGATGCTTCGGGGTCGAAGTTCGGCATCTTGGCCCAGATAAGGACGTTGCGAGCGAAACCGAAGGCCTCGATGTCGATCTTGCCCACCGACGGCAGCTTGTAGGTGAGGGTGATGTCGCGAAGCTTGAGGAAACTCATGTCGTAGACACCGGCCTCGGTGACATCGTTGTAAGCCATGTAGTAGTCCTGTTTTGAAACTTCGACGGTGTTGGGCTGACCGGTTATTTCGTCGATACCGTCGACCACCATAGTACCCTCATGATAGTCGAGCGATTCTTTAGAGCCGCCGAAATAGTTCATCACCATGTTGGTACCGTGGTACATGCGGCCACCCTTCTGCCAGCTCCATGTGGTGTTGACACTCAGACGACGATAGCGTCCGCCGAAGGTGATGCCGGTCACGAAGTCGGGCGAGCAGTTGCCCAGATCCTGACTGTCGGAAGTGCCCTGGGGCAGACCGTCGAGAAGTAGAAGACGACCGGCCTCATCACGCTTGAAGGCCGTGCCGTAGATATTGGGATAGGTATTGCCGGCCTGTGCACGGATCTGAGGCTCTACAAAGCCGCCGAGCATGATGGATTCGACACCTTCGGCCAGTTCCACCACTTTGTTGTTGACCTTGGTGAAATTGATGCCGAGGTTGAGGTCGTAGTCTCGATGCTGCAGAACAGCTATGCTGACACCAAGTTCGTGCGCCCATGTGCGCATCTTGCCCGCGTTGGTCATTTTGTACTGGTAGCCCGACGAACCGGCTGTAGGAACGGTGAATATCTGGTCGGTGACATTTTGGTACGACAAAGTGTACTCCAGACGCACACGGTCGCGGAAAAGACGGAGGTCGGCGCCTATTTCGACATTCTCGGTGTTCTGTGGCTTGAGGTTCTTGTCATAGACCACATAATAGGGAACATAGCTCGAGACACCTTTTACGGGATATGTCACCGGGTCGTACTGGTACATGCCGCTGCCGTAGCCCGGCACATAGTAGTAATTTTCATAGAAAGTACCGGCCTGTCCCACCTGGGCATAGCTGGCGCGCAGCTTACCGAAGGAGAGTACGGCGTTGTTTCTGAGCGCCGGGAGTTCGGTGAACACCCAGCCCAGCGATACCGACGGATAGAAGAACGAGCGGTTGCCGCGCGGCATGGTCGACACATAGTCGTTGCGACCGGTGACGGTGAGGAAAAGCATCGAGCGCCACGACAGACCCACGCTGCCGAAGAAGCCCACGGTACGCGCCTTGCGGTTGTACTCCGAATTCGAAAAACTTGTGGCATTCGCCATTGTGGGCATACCGTAGAAGTTAAAGTTATTGCCGACATAATCCCAGTAGCGGGCGTTGTCCTGGTTGATTTCGTTACCGAGCATGGCATCGAAACTGAATTCGTCCCATTCGGCGGTGAAGTTGGCAGTGAAGAGGTTGTTGAACACATTGCGCGACACTCCGTAGTTCTCGATGCCGCCCTGTGCCTGGCCGGCGGAGCCTACTTCCTTAACATCGCTGTAGTTGGAAGTGTACATGTCGATACCGGCCTGCTCGCGGAACCACAGACGCATGTTGTCGCTGCCCAGCGAGGGGGTGTACTCGGCATATGCGTTGCCGAAGAAACGGTTGGTGTGCTGCAGGTACTCGTTGTTGTCGGCCCACCAGTACGGGTTGTTGAAACTTGTGGAGCGGAACAGAACCTGGCTCGTCGGGTCGCCGGGAACATGGGTGGGAATTCCTTTGAGATTGTACTCGGCCGGAGCTGAATAGACGACGTTCATGATACCATCGTTGGCACCGGGAGCCGAAGTAATTTTTGTGGAACTGTAATTGCCCGAGAAACCTGTCTTCCATTCATTGTCGATAGTCCAGTCGACCAGGCCGCGGGCTCCCCAGCGGTTCATGCCTGTCGAAGGTATTATGCCGTCCTGATAGGAATTGCTGATGCCGAACGAGTAGCTGGCACGTTCGGTGCGCTGACTGATGTTGAAGTTAGTATTCTCGGTGAAACCCGTGCGGAAGAAATCGCCGACATTGTCGAAGATTTCGGGGGTAGTCCAGCCGTCAAGGCCGGCGGCTTCACGCTTGGGGTTAAAGTACATGCCTTGATGACCGTTGCTGTTTCCGCCGTATCTGGCGTCGTTGGGAAGCTCGGTTATTTTCGGGCCCCAGGTCATGCTCGACGAAGGATTGTAGCCCGAAGCGATGGAGTTGCCCTGGGCGTAGACAGTCTGATGTTCGAACTTGCGCGACACCACTTCGGCCGACAGATTTGTCGATACTGTGACTGTGGGCTTATTGGAATTGAATTTGCCGCGCCTGGTAGTGATGACTATCACGCCGTTCGAAGCGCGGATACCGTAAAGAGCCGATGCTGCCTGACCTTTGAGCACGTTGACCGATTCTATATCCTCAGGGTTGATGTCGATTGAGCGGTCGGCGATATTGGCGCCTGTCACTGAGTTGGCGGTACTGTAGTCGGGCTGTGTCTCGACTGGCATGCCGTCGACAACGTAGAGCGGCTGGTTGTTGCCGTCGAACGAACGGGCGCCTCGGATCACAATCTGCGACGAAGCACCGGGAGCGCCCGACGACGGACGGATGTCAACACCGGTAAGCTTGCCCTGCATGGCGCTGGCCAGCGAGGTAGTACCGTCGGTGTTGAGATCGTCGGCGTTGAGGTCCTGCACGGCGTAGCCGAGACCCTTGCGCTCGCGCTTCATACCTAAAGCAGTGACAACGACTTCGTTGAGCTGATTGTCGGCGCTGCTGAGCTTCACCAGAAGAGGCTGACCGGTGACGTCGACTTCGCGGGTGAGCATGCCCACGTAGGATACACGGAGTTTCTTTACTTTAGGCGAAACCCTGATGCTGAATTTACCGTCGATGTCGGTGACAACACCCGAAGCACCGTCGGCCGGAATTACTGTGGCGCCGGGCAGAGGCTCGTCGTCGACGGCGAAAACCACAGTTCCGGTCACAGTCGTGGTGTTCTGAGCCGAGACGGCGACGAACATCACTGCTGATACGAGTAAGGCAAATAGTTTTTTCATACCTTAGAACATAAATAATTAAACATTGTGGCAATTTGCCACTGACTGGAATAACTGAATATCAAAAATCCGGAAATGACATCACAAATGTAGATAATTGCTATTAAATATTTTTCACCCCCCCCGTTAAATTTAACTAATTCTAACATTATTAACCTAAATACGGTTTTGATTTGTTAAATTTAACACTGTTCTTTCCCTATCTAAGACCGCAGCCCCGTCATATCATTGCCGGGGACATCGGACAGAAGATGTTGGCGGTTTGAGAGATATTTGCTAATTTTGTGGGACTAAACATATATTTTTGATTATGAAACCATCGACTCCTAAGGGCACACGCGATTTCTCGACACTCGAAATGGCACGCCGAAACTATATATTCGATACTATCCGCGAGGTATTCAGCCTCTACGGCTACCGCCAGATCGAAACTCCGGCACTCGAAAACCTTTCGACCCTCATGGGAAAATACGGTGAAGAGGGCGACAAACTCCTCTTCAAGGTCCTCAATTCCGGCGACTACCTTAAGGACGTCGACGAAAGCCTGCTGGCCGGCCGCGACAGTCTGCGCACCGCTCCCAAAATATGCGACCGCGGCCTGCGCTACGACCTCACGGTGCCTTTCGCCCGCTTTGTGGTGCAGCACCGCGACGAACTTCAGCTGCCATTCAAGCGCTTTCAGATTCAGCCGGTGTGGCGCGCCGACCGGCCACAGAAAGGACGCTACCGAGAGTTCTACCAGTGCGACGCCGATGTAGTCGGTTCCGACTCGCTGCTCAACGAGGTGGAACTGCTGCAGATGATCGACGAGGTGTTCCGTCGTCTCCATATCCGCGTGGAAATCAAACTTAATAACCGCAAGGTACTGGCAGGTATCGCAGAAATCGTTGGCGAGCCCGACAAACTTATCGACATCACTGTTGCAATCGACAAAATCGACAAGATCGGCATCGACAAGGTGAAGGAAGAACTTGCCGAACGCGGTCTCGCACCCGCAGCAATCGAGGCCCTTACGCCTATTCTCGAAATAACGGGCACTACCTCAGAACGCCTCGACAAACTTGCAGCCCTGCTCGCATCCAGCGAAACAGGCACCAAGGGTGTCGAAGAACTCCGCACAGTAGTCTCGGCCACAGAGGCTCTCGGCCTCGACGCCGCTCTCGACCTCGATGTGTCGCTGGCCCGCGGACTCAACTACTACACCGGCACTATCATCGAAGTCAAAGCGCTCGATGTGGCCATAGGAAGCATATCGGGCGGCGGACGCTACGACAACCTCACAGGCGTTTTCGGCCTCAACGGTATTTCGGGTGTGGGCGTATCTTTCGGCGCCGACCGAATCTACGATGTTTTAAACACCCTGAACCTTTACCCTAAAGACGCAGGCCGCAGCACACGTGTGCTTTTTGCCAACTTCGGAGAAGCCAAGAGCGCGGCATCGATGAAGCTCGTCAAGGAACTGCGCGCCGCCGGTATCGCCGCCGAGGTTTATCCCGACAGCAGCAAAATGAAAAAACAGATCGGCTATGCCAATGCCCTGGGCGTACCTTTCTTCGCCATCATCGGCGAAAGCGAACTTGCCGCCGGCACTGTAACAGTGAAAAATATGCTCACCGGCGAACAGCAGACCGTCGCCACCGCCGATGTTGCCTCGATAGTAGGCTGAAATCAGGAAACTCCTAATCTCATAACTTCCTACCCTCCTAATGTACTAATTTCCTAACTTCCTAATCTGATATCGCAACGCGAAAGGTGACTCCGAACCGGGCCGGGAGACCCCGCTGGGTGAAAGCGTGACCGATAGATTTGAAATAGAAAGTATCGTAGCGTGTGCCTGTGAGGTTTTCAGCCCACAGGCGCACGCTCCATTTCGGAGCGGTGAAAGCCATCGATGCGCCGACAAGACAGTAGAACGGTTGCGAGAGAGTGTTAGCCTCGTCCCAATAGATGCGTCCGGCACCGTTTACACTGCCCGTAAGCGAAGGCTGCACTCCGGCGAACAGCTGCGCCGCCGGCTGCCACGTGGCTTCTGCGAAAAAGGTATTCTCCGGAGCATAGGGCAGACGCCGCCCTCGGTAGCTGTTGTTTCCGTCGCGGTACTTGCGGAATGTAGCATTGGTAAAACCATAGCTCATGCGTGCCGAAAATTCGTCGGTCGGCGTCCACCTCGCTGTCAGCTCGGCGCCAAAACTGCGGGTGCGACCGGCATTAGTCATAATGCGTCCTGTGGTATTTCCCGGCGGAAAAGCCGTGAGCTGCTGGTTGCGGCAATCGATGAAGAAAGCCACGCCGTCGACTCTCAGCGACGACAGAGGCTGCCAGTCGGCTCCGAGTTCGTAGTTGAAACTCCGCTCCGGCTCGTAACCCACAATCTGGTCAAGAGTGTACTGCGAACTCATGCCCATGATATTCATTATCCGCTGCTGCAGCACATCGCTGAACATCTGGGTGTTATAGCCACCCGCCTTGTAACCCTTCGAAAAATTGAAATATGCCGTTATTCCCGGACGTTCGTAAGCCACAGTTATTTTAGGAATGAATTCCACGAATGTGCGGTGCAGACGGTCGCTGTCGTCAATGTCGACAGGCGTATGCGAATACAACTCGCGGCTACCGTCGGGCAGCAAGTGCCATGTCTTGTAGCCGGTATCACAGAAGCTGCGGTAGGACAGCGATGTGCGCTCTATGTCGAGGCGCATGCCGGCTTCGAACCGCCAGAATCCTGTGCGCCATGTACTTTCGTGGTAAAGCGCAGCCGACACTGCCGACGGCCGGAAATTGCTGCCCAGTGTAAAGCGGCGGCTGTCCCACTCGATGGGATACTCCGGATTGTATTTGTTGCGATAGAATTCGATAAGTTGAGATATGCCTGTGTCCTTGAACGTTACGGGCGCTTCCATGCGCGTCGTGCGGTAAAAAGCGAAAACACCCCCGAGCCAGCTGTATCTGCCGCGGGTGCCCCGGGTAAAAAGATCCTGGGTCACGGTCCATTCACGGCGTGCCTGAGTGAGAGTGAAGTAAGGGTCGGTAGTGAAATCCTGGTCAAGATCCATTCGGTCGTCCATAAACTGCACAGAAGTCAGCGATGTAACTACCACACGCTGTCCGGCCCACGCCACCGTCACACCGTCGGCGAAAGCCGTGCGCCGATAGGCGCAGGTGTCGTTGTAGGCTATGGCACCGCCGTCGACAGCAGCATATGGCCAGCCGCCCTGACGGTTCATGCCGAGGGTGGCTACATTTGTCACCGACAGCGCAGCCGAAGGTCGCCACGCCGTTTTCCAGCGTAAAGAGCCCGAATTCTCATGATCGAGACGTTTGCCGTCGTAGCCGTTGCGGAAAAAGCCGTCGGTGTGTCCATATTGTGCGGCGAGACTCATTCCCACCTCCGGTGACAGTTTTCCGTAGTATGCCGCCGACACTCTGGCAGAATTGTGCGAGCCATAGCGCACCGATGCGCGCACTCCTTTGGCCGTAAGAGGCGACAATGTACGGACATTTATCTGGCCGCCCATGGTATTGCGGCCGTTGAGCACCGTCTGAGCACCACGCAGTATCTCTATACTTTCGATGTCGGCTATGTCGAAATCATAGGCATCCTTATTGAGAAACGGAATGTTGTCGACACTCAGACCGACCACCGGCTGGTCCATACGCGAACCAAGACCGCGCACATAGATCGACGATGTCATTCGCGAGCCATAAGACGGCATATAGAGATTGGGGGCCATGGTACTGACGTCCTTTATAGCCCCGACACCGAGACGGCGAACATCGGCGCCGCTGATACGCGTCACGGCTTCGGCCGAATTGGCACCATCAGGAGCTCGTTTGACACCCAGAACCTCTATGGCCTTAAGTTCGTGAGGTTTACGGACAGTGCTGTCGGGCATTTCTGCAGCAACAGCACCGAACGACAATAATATGGATAGAATTGTCGGTACTGACTTCATGATTTTTCAGAAAGTTCGAGCCATCGCAGCTCTTTTTCGTCGAGCAGTTCCTTCACCTGCTCATAACGTCGGGATTTTTCAGCAAATTCCTGAGGATCAGGCGACACCGCACTGCTAAAAAAGGCCTCCAGAGCCGTTTTCTCCTCTTCGAGAACCGCCATTTCGCCTTCGAGAGCTTCGAATTCACGGCGCTCTCTGAAGGTCATTTTATTGTCGGGACGTTCGCGGCGCGGACGGTTGTCGGCTGTCGCTTTGGGTGCTGATTTCTCCTTTTCCACAGTCTGCATGTATTCGCGGTACTCCGAGTAATTGCCCGGAAAATCCTTCACCACACCGTTGCCTTCCATAACAAAGAGATGGTCAGCGATATTGTCGAGGAAGAAACGATCGTGACTTACCACTATTACACAGCCCTTGAATTCGCTGAGATATTCCTCAAGTATTCCGAGAGTTATGATATCGAGATCATTGGTCGGTTCGTCGAGAATCAGAAAATTGGGCTGCCGCATGAGCACCGTAGCAAGATGCAGACGGCAGCGCTCTCCGCCGCTGAGTGTGCAGATATACTTTTGCTGGTCGGCAGGCGCGAAAAGAAATCGCTGTAAATACTGCATAGGAGCTATTCGCTGACCTTCGCCAAGAACTATGTCCTCGGCAATCTCAGTGACAGCATCGACGACTTTCTTATTCTCGTCGAATGTTATACCGTCCTGACTGTAGTAACCGAATCGCACTGTTTCGCCTACATCCCACCGACCGCTGTCGAAAGGCTCGAGACCCTGTAGCATTTTTATGAAAGTCGACTTGCCCACGCCGTTCTCGCCGACAATGCCGATTTTCTCACCACGTGCGAAAGTGTAGGTAAAACCATCGAGAATCACCTTGTCGCCAAAGCGTTTGCACACATTCTCGGCCTCGAAAATCTTCGACCCGATGCGACTCGAAACAGCATCAAGCCGCACATTGCGTTCATTCAGATTTACCTGCGAACGGGCTTTAAGTTCGTAGAAATTATCGATTCTGAACTTGGCCTTGCCCCCCCGCGCCTGGGGCTGGCGGCTCATCCAGTCCTGCTCGCGTCGCAAGGTATTCCTCACCTTTGCCAGCTCGGCCCCCATGGCCTCTATACGCTCAGCCCGACGCCTCAAGTACATATCGTAATTGCCTTCGACCATATAGGCTTTCGTGCGGTCAAGTTCCATGATTTTATTGCACACACGGTCGAGGAAATAGCGGTCGTGAGTAACCATCAGAAGTGCTGTCCGCGAACGGGGCAGATAGTTTTCGAGCCATTCGATTGTGGCTATGTCGAGATGGTTTGTAGGCTCGTCGAGAATAAGAAGCGCCGGGTCGGCAATTACCGCCCGGGCTATTGCCAGCTTCTTGCGCTGGCCTCCAGAAAGCAGCCGTACAGGCTTGTCGGGTTCGTTGAGTCCAAGCGATGACAGCAGACGCATAATAGCCTCGGGATCATCGGTGTGATCGGTCTGAGGCATGTCATCCATAGCCGCACTTCGGACAGTGGCATTGGCTGCAAACACCGGTTCCTGGGGCAGATAACCTATGCGAAGACCGTTGCGGCACACAACACGGCCTGAGTCGGCACTCTCATCGCCGGCTATGATGCGAAGCATGGTAGTCTTGCCGGTGCCGTTGCGGGCTACAATTCCTATTTTGTCACCCTCGTCGACACCGAAAGTGATGTCGGCGAAGAGCATGCGGTCACCGTAGCTTTTAGTAAGATTTTCTATGCTCAGAAGATTGGCCATGTGATAATGCAGGTTTAGGAACGAGTTTTTATGTACGAGGGACGAATGTCCCGCTGTTGATATCCTCGATCATTGATGGCTGTGGGCCGTCAGAAGATCCTTTAGCACCTTCTTGGCCTTGACGGCCACAGGCTGCCCCTCGCTGTCGGCGAGCA
Organism: uncultured Porphyromonadaceae bacterium; assembly: GCA_902462525.1. GTDB lineage: Bacteria > Bacteroidota > Bacteroidia > Bacteroidales > Muribaculaceae > CAG-873. Next base: position 9,273 of record CABQCA010000090.1, read on the forward strand.
CCACCGAGCGCCCCATGCGTGCCTTCTGCAGCAGCATGCGCCGATAATTGAAGTGCAGCTCCGAGGCAAGCGACTCCGCCAGAGCTAATTTCTCTTCTTCCGACATTGTTCTTTCATTTTTTCAAACACCTCCTCGTTCACAATCTTATAGTCGTGAGCCACAAGGGCC
>CABQCA010000091.1 GCA_902462525.1 uncultured Porphyromonadaceae bacterium
TTTTCACGCGAGCCGAGATTGTTGATGAGATAGTTCATCTGCTGGTCGAGCTGCATCTGCACCATGGATTCCTGAACCTCGACAGTGTCGAGATCGGCCTGATGCAGGAACAGACGCTCGATGGCTATCTGCTCGGGAATAACACAGTAGGGGTCGCCGTCGATAGTGGCGCGGTCGCTCTGCATCTCCTGATACATTCGCTCGATATCCGATTTATAGATTGGCTCGTCGCCTATCATCCAGGCCACTTCTTCGATAACGTTGCCCGGAGTTGCTGCCCACAGGCTTGCGGCGCTCACGATGGCGGCGACAGGCAGTAGTTTCTTTATGTTCATAATGTGCTTTTTCGATCGATGGTGCAAAGGTAAGATTTTTTTCGCATCTCGGCTAAGCGGTTATATATTTTTAGCATAAATCAGCGTGTTTTTCAGTATCTTTGCCCCACTATGACTGCAATGAAAGATAATATGGACGAATGGCTGCCGGTGGTCGACGACGCCGGCAATGTGACTGGCCGTGCTACGAGAGGCGAGTGTCATGGCGGTGCAAGATTGCTGCACCCTGTTGTGCATCTGCATGTTTTCGACGCTGACGGACGCCTTTATCTGCAAAAAAGGCCGCAGTGGAAAGACATACAGCCCGGCAAATGGGACACCGCCGTGGGCGGCCATGTGGATTATGGCGAGGATATCGGCGACGCTCTTCGCAGGGAGGCTCGCGAAGAACTTGGCCTTGTCGATTTTACTTCCGTGCCTGTCGGCAGCTATGTGTTTGAGTCGCCGAGGGAGTGCGAACTTGTAAATGCCTGGCGTACGACGGTCGTAACAATGCCTCGGCCGAGCGACGAACTCGACGGAGGCCGTTTCTGGACTTTCGGTGAGATTCGCCGTGCGATAGGGCAGGGTGTCCTGACTCCGAATTTCGAGCAGGAGTTTCTCCGCTTTTTTGGCGACGGACAAGCTTTATAGTTTTTTTGTAAACCGCAGGAGGCTTCCGGTTGTTTTAAGAAGTAACCAACAGAAACTACAGAATTATGAAATCAGAACATCTCGAAGAAGCCCGTATTGCCGCCCAGGTATCGAAGGATGCCGCCCGTGTGTCGGCTGCGGCCGCAAAAGAAGCTGTCGGTCAGCAGGCCGACGCAGTGAAGGAATCTGCCGCAGAGCAGGCGGCCTCTCTTAAGGCCAAGGCCGGAGCAGCCGTTGAAAACATAAAGGAAAAAGCCGCCACTGTGGCCGGTAATGTTCAGAACGGACTTTCGCAGGCGGCTTCGGCCGCCGCCGCTGCACTGAATGAGCAGCAGGAGAATCCCGACTCTGCTCTCAATCAGGCCCGTGCCACAGCCGGAGATATCGCCGGAAAGGTGAAGGGTGCCGCCGCATCGGCCATGGAGAAAGGAGCCGACTTTCTCGACGGCCTTGCCGGCAAGCTCCGCGACTAAGCTTTTATCTTAACCTTTGCACGTTCTATACTGTCTAAACTCATTCTTCTCTTTTTATTGACTTAAGCATTTCGAGGACATCCTCGGCATCATCGTCGCCGGCGTCAAGAGCCTTTTGGTACCACTTCTTGGCGGCGGCGATGTCTTTTTCTACAATGTCCCCGTTGGCATAGATGCCTCCCAGCAGAATCATAGCTTTTGTATCGCCTTTTTTTGCCAGTCGGTCGAGAATCCCGATGCCGCGGATGTTCTCGTCGGGGGTGCGTCCCTCGTTGGTGAGCATCATGCCGAGGCGCCGTGCGGCGTAGCTGTATCCCTCTTCGTAGCCTTGAGTGTAAAGTATCAGGGCTTTTTCGGGGTCGTGGGGCAGTATTTCTCCTATGTCGTAGTAATACCCCAGGTAGGCGTATGCCTCGGCGTTACCCATGTCGACAGCTTTTTTGAAACATTCTACGGCTTTTGCATTGTCAGGGGCCGTGCCGAAGCCCTGTTCGTAGAACTGCCCCAGGCGGCAGAGTGCAGGCGGATAGCAGTGTTCGGCCGATTTTTTCATGAGCCTGAAAGCTGTTTTCTCATCTTCCCACATTCCAGTGCCGTGAGCGTTCATCATGGCGAGTTCGTACTGACATTCCGCGAAATCCAGTTTCGCGCCTTCGGTGAATACGTCGATGGCCTTCGCAAGATTTTTCTTCACGCCCGTACCATCGAGGTAGAACCGCCCCGTGAAGAAATAGCCTTTGTCGTCGCCGCCTTCCATGGCCATTCTATAGAGCGTGAAAGCGTGCCGGGCATCGGCCTTGACTCCTATGCCGTCCATGTAACACTCGGCAAGACGGGTCATGGCGTAGGTGTCGCCTGCCTCGACGCTTTTTTCCAGATACATTATTCCATCGGCGATATCTCTGTCGTCGGTACCGTTGTCGATGAGCGTGGCGCCGAGAATAAACAGAGCGTCGGTGTTTCCTCCCTGGACTGCCGTTTTGAACCATCGGATAGCCCCCTGCCTGTCGAAATCCTCGCTGTATTCGTCGTCGAGGCGCACACCGAGTTCGTAGGCCGCCTCGGCATCGCCTTTTTCGGCAGCTTCGCGGATGAGGCGCATACCTTCGGCCTCATCGCGCTCGCATCCGCGCCCCGTTTCATAGGCCATGCCCAGATGCAGTGTGCCTGCCGCGCATCCTTTTTCGTGGGCTTCTCTGAAATAAAGGAAAGCTTTGGCCGGGTCGGCTTCCACGCCGTCGCCGTTTTCATAGGCAACGCCGAGATTCAGTGTGGCCGTAGGGTCGTTCCTGTCGGCGGCACGAAGAAACCACACCAGAGCTTCTTCCGGATCTTTGTCGGAAATGGCGGTTCCGTAGTCTGTCATCGCGGTTGTGTTTCCGGCGATGGCAGCGGAGCGCAGCAGTTTCAGATATTCCGGATTTCCCTTGCGTTTATGGATTTTCGAGAGGAGGAGCATGGCGTCGGCATCGCCTGTGTCCGCGGCTTCGATGATTTCTTCAAGCGTCATCGTTCTGCCGTTGATCGAAAAATCGGTGCTTTCATGCGGGTCCTCACTGATCATGAGGCGTCCCACACGCTTCATATTGTCATCGGCTTCTTCGTTGCCGTGTTCTGATGCAAGGGCGTATTTTTCGTAAGCCGAAGCCAGATTTCTCGGAGTGCCGATGCCTTTTTCGTAGCACCGCGCAAGGGCGGCGAGTCCGTCGGGATCGTTCTGTTCGGCCGAGCGGTGGTACCATTCGAAGGCTTTGCGCGGGTTGCGCTCGGTGCCGAGGCCGTTTTCGCAGTACCACCCCATGTGGCACTGCGCCACGGCGTTGCCGGCATTGGCGGCATCTGCCTCAAGGCGGAATGCCTCGCGGTAGCGTTGCTGCTCGCACAGTTCGTCGGCGCGGTCGAGGATGGAATCTATCTCCTCCGGGCTGAGCTTTTTGTTGAAGAATGCCATGTTATTCAGCAGGTCCGAGTTCTACGATGGAGCCTGTCGTAGGGTCGAAAAGTACTTTTGAGGGCGCCTTGCGGTCGGTGAACAGTTTCGGGTCGATGCCGAACACCGTGCCTGCCTGCGGAAGGGCGATTTCTTCTTCTCCGATTTTCTCGCCGGCATAGTACACCGTCACCAGCGCGCGGCCGGGAATATTGTAGGCTACGCCGCCTTTCGGGAAGGTTTTAGGTTCGCCTGTGGTTTCAAGAACCGGCAGTTCGCCCTTTTCGAGGATTGTGACGGTGGCTGTCACGGGTGCTCCGGCAAGGTTGTCGGCATCGATGATTCCGTCGACCGCCGACAAGCGGGCTACGACGGTTTCGGCCATGCCGTTGCTGTCGGGGACAATAGTAATTTTCGCTACATTGGTGCATGTGCTGTGTGTGCCGGCGAACATTGCCGTCAGAGCCGCTTCCTGAGCCGACAGGTTGTCGAGCACGAGCTGCATGGCCTTGCCGTCGGCAGGAGGATTGTCGGACTGACCCGAAATGATGTCGGAGCGTGTCTCGCGCAGCTCGAAAATGCGCTGTGCGGCAAGCTCGGCACGCTTCGATGTCGATGAGCTGCGCGCCATTTCGGCAGTGACGGCCTGACGTGCCTCGGGCGTTTCGAGCGGCGAAGGTGCTTTGAGCATTTCTTCGGGCAGCGCCGGGTAGGTTATCTCGAACACGTCCTCGGTGTTCACCGAAAGTGGCACTCCCTCGTCGTTAAGTATCATATACGGTGTGGAGCCGGCCTTGAACTGGGCATGGTAGCGCTTGTCTGGGTCGGGAATTCCGCGTGGAATTATCATTACCGATCTAACCGATATTCTGTGGCTGTCGGCGGTAATGGCGTTTTCAATGCCCAGATGACGGCGGGCATAGTTGTGGAACTCGCCCGGGTGTTCTTCGTCGATCTGCGCTTCGATGCAGATGTCGACGGCCGTTTTGGGCAGTGTGTACACCAGACCGTATTCGCTGGCTTTTCCGGCAGTCATTTTCTGGCTTGTCTGCGCCTGGGCGCCGATAGCTAAAAGGCCGGCCGATATGGCGATAAGCGTTCTTTTCATTTTGATGGTGGATTGCAGATGTTTTCAATAGCGGCACCGGTGAGTTCGGCGATGTCTTCGGCGGTGGTGCCCCGTGCGCCGTGGCGCGAGGCGGCAAGGCGTCCGGCGATGCTGTGAATGTAGACGGCGGCGACGGCCGCCAGTTCAGGCGCCATGTTCTGGGCCTCCAGGCCGCATAGCAGACCTGTAAGCACGTCGCCGCTGCCGGCAGTGGCGAGAGCGTCGGTGCCCGAGGCGTTCACCACCACGCTGCCGTCGGGCCAGACGGTGAAGGTGTAGTGTCCCTTCAGCACTATTATTATTTTGTAGCGCTCGGCCATGGCAATGGCTTTGAGAAGACGCACCGAGTGGTTGTTCGACGGGCCGAACAGTCGGTCGAATTCGCCGGGGTGAGGGGTGAGGACTGAGCCGGGTGGCAGGAAGTCGAGTATGCTCGGGCGTTTTGCGATGCAGTTGAGGGCGTCGGCGTCGATGATGAGCGGACGGTCGTTGCTGCGGCAGTTTTTGATAAAGCGCTCCAGGCCGTAGACAGTGGAGTCGGAGGTGCCTATGCCGGGGCCTACAGCGGTAGCGTCGGCGTTGTGCTCGCTTTCGAAGCGCTGTATGTCGAAATCGGCTCCGTCGGTTTCGAAAAGCGCAGAAGGCACAGAACTTTGCAGCACGTAGAAACCGCAGCGTGGGGCGTGGCATATCACTTTGCCGCAGCCCGACCGCGTGGCCGCGCGTGTGGCGAGCACTGCGGCTCCGAGCATGCCGTAGGAGCCGGCGCAGATAAGCGCCGTGCCCAGCTCGTGCTTGCCGGAGTAGGGCGAGCGCACCGGCATGATGGCGCGCACGGCTTTGGCATCGGCTATGCGGTAGTGGGGATGTTTTACGACGCTTTTGTCCAGCGGCAGCCTGAGGGTTTTCCAGCGGCCTATGAGCGGTGCGTTTTCCGGCATGAAGAATGCCAGTGTCGGGCCTACGATGGCAAGGGTGAGGCTGGCATGGATGATATTGCGGTTCACCATGCCAACCTGCAGGTCGAGGTTCATGCCCGACGGTATGTCGAGCGACACTACATTGGGTGCCGACGGGCTTTCGTTGATATACCTCGCTATGGCTTGGTAACCACCCCGGAGGGGCTTCTGATAATCGATGCCGAAGAGTCCGTCGACGACTGTCATTGTCGAGTCGAGTTCGGGCATGGTGAAGGTGGCGCCTGGATTCACCACCTCATTGAGCCACTCATGGCCCGCGCAGCGCACAAAGCGGTCGCGCTCGTTGCGGCAGTCATCGCTGAGCATGTTGCCGGCGATGTTGAAAAGGCACACCTTCGCCCGGCAGCCAAGGGCGTGCAGCGAGGTCGCCGTAGCAAGGGCATAAGCGCCGCACATGTCGTCGCCGGCGAACACCAGGACAGCGCCGCTGCGCTTGCCGTGCGAAGCAAGTACTTCTGCTGCAGCCTGTTCACCTACCATGCCTATGAAATTGGAGCGTACAAGTCGCCGCTCGCGGAGCTCGTCGTCGTCAAGCTCCCCGGATGCTGTCACAGGGCCTATGGTGGCCTCTAAGATTTTTACGATATCTTCGGGTGTATATACCGTTTTCACATTCTCAGCAGTTCTTCGATTTTCTCGCGTATGGCTTCGGCTTTAACGGCTCCGGCGAGGCGGAACGGTGCCTTTTTGCCGTCTTTGAAGAAGAGAAGCAGAGGAATTCCCATCACGCGGTTCTCGGTGCAGAATTCGTCGTTGTCCTCGGTGTTGTATTTGCCGATTACCACACGGCCTTCGTATTCTTCGGCGAGGGCGTCGATGGTAGGCGCGAGCGCTTTGCAAGGGCCGCACCAGGTGGCCCAGAAGTCTACTACCACGGGCTTGCCCGAGGCTATGATTTCTTTTACGTTATCGTCGGTGAATGTCATGCTCATAATTGTACGGTTTTTAGTTTGTTGTTTTCTAATTGTTTGATTTTAATTCAGCCTACGGATTTTCTATCCGCGGGCGCGTTCGATTTTGAATTCGAAGTCGAGGCTTTCGAGGGTTTCGATGAGTTTTTTGTCTGGTTTCACTCGCAGGCCGGAGCTGAAATGAAGTTTGCGGCCCAGTTCGGGGTCAAATATCGTGAGGTTCAAAGGCACGGCTTCGGTGCTTTCACTGTGTCCGATATCGGCAAGGAGTTCGTCGAGCTGACGGATTTGTCCTACTGTGCTCGATATTTCCATGCCTTTGACAAGATGTCCGTGGAGACTTTCAAGAGGAATCACTTTTTCGAGGCCGAAACGCAGGTTTTTGGCTCCGGTGGTCTTGTTTGTCACTTCGCGGAAACTGCCGCTGACCCATATTGCAGAGCCGGGCGTGCAAAGGTGGCCGAACTCGGCGCGCTGCTTTTCGAACATGGTGAAGTCGGTTACGCCCGAGTAGTCTTCCACCTTAACTATCAGCATGCTGCCGCCACCGTAGGTCTGTTTTTCCTCGAGGGCGGTCACCATGCCGGCGAAGGCTATCGGCGATTTGGTGGGTTGCGAAATTTCGTTTTTCTCCACGGCCGTAAACGGCACACCGTAGTTCACATCGAGCCAGAAAGGGTCGAGAGGATGCGCCGACAGGTACATGCCTACGAGTTCACGCTCTTTATTCAGGCGGGTGAGGTTGTCCCACGACGGGGCGCCGGGTATGGGGGGCCGGCTTTGCGACAGGATTTCGTCGTCGTCGAAACCGAAAAGCGACGCCGCCTGTATTTTCGATTCGTTCTGGCGCTGGGAACCGTAGCGGAGCAACTGTTCGGCAACTGTTTCGCCGCGTTTGCCGGCCTCTGCCACAAGATCTTCGCGCTTTATGACCTCGAAGCAGTCGAAAGCGCCGGCTATCACGAGGTTGTCGAACACGCGTCGGTTGAGTGTTCCCGATGGTACACGCTCCACGAAGTCGTAGATGTCTTTGAATGGTCCGCCGGTCTCGCGGGTTTCCACGATATTGCGCACCACATCGTTGCCTACGCCCTTGATGGCCGAGAGGCCAAAGCGTATCACATCGGTGCCGGAAACGCTGAACGTGGCGTACGATTCGTTGATGTCGGGGCCTTTCACGCTGAGCCCCATGGCTTTACATTCGTCCATGTAGAAGCTCAGCTTGGTTATGTCCGAAAGGTTTCGGCTCAGTACGGCTGCCATGTATTCGGCCGGATAGTTGGCTTTGAGGTAGCCTGTCTGAAAGGCTACCCAGCTGTAGCAGGTGGCGTGGCTTTTGTTGAAAGCATAGGAAGCGAATTTTTCCCACTCGCTCCATATCTTGGTGAGCACTTCGGGTGAGTGGCCGTTTTTCTGACCTCCTTCGAGGAAGAGGCCTTTCAGCTCGTTCATCTTCTCTATCAGCTTCTTGCCCATGGCTTTGCGAAGGGTGTCGCTCTGGCCGCGGGTGAAGTTGGCAAGCAGGCGCGAAAGAAGCATCACCTGTTCCTGATATACCGTAATGCCGTATGTGTCTTTAAGATACATTTCCATTTCGGGAATGTCGTAGACTATAGGCTCCTTGCCGTGCTTGCGGGCGATGAAGTCGGGAATCTTTTCCATAGGGCCCGGTCGATAGAGGGCGTTCATGGCTATGAGGTCCTCGAATACGCTGGGCTGAAGTTCGCGCAGATAGCGCTGCATCCCCGGCGACTCGAACTGGAATGTGCCCACGGTGGCGCCACGGCTGTAGAGTTCGTAGGTTTTCTTGTCGTCGATGGGTATGTTGTCGATGTCTACGTCGATGCCGCGCGAGCGCTTGATGTTCGCTACGGCGTCGCGGATAATCGACAGTGTCTTAAGACCCAGGAAGTCCATCTTGATGAGGCCCGTGTCCTCGATGACCGATCCTTCGTACTGTGTCACCAGTATTCGGTCGCCGTTCTTGTCGGCGGCGGTGCTCACCGGCACCCAGTCGGTCACGTCATCGCGGCAAATGATGACGCCGCAGGCATGCACACCGGTATTGCGCACAGTGCCTTCGAGCTTGTCGGCATAGTGGAGAAGGTCGCGCACGTCGGCGTTTTTCTCCATCTCTCCCTGAAAATCGGAGAGATAGTTGATGCAGTTCGATACCGTCGGTTTGAGTTCCTTTTCGTGGTTGGGGTCGCGGGGATCGATGGGCATGTGCGCCGGTATCATCCTTGTAAGAGCGTTGGCCATCGCGACAGGGTATTTCATCACGCGTGCCACATCTTTTATCGATGTCTTGGCGGCCATGGTGCCGTAGGTGATGATGTGGGCTACGTTTGGCGCGCCATAGCGCTGGGTCACATAGTTGAGCACCGTTTCACGGCCGTCGTCATCGAAATCCACGTCGATATCGGGCAGCGATATGCGGTCGGGGTTAAGGAATCGTTCGAACAGGAGGTCGTATTTCAGCGGGTCGATCTGTGTTATTCCCAGACAGTAGGCTACCACCGAGCCGGCGGCCGAGCCGCGGCCAGGGCCTATGCTCACGCCGAGTTCGCGTCCGGCACGGATAAAATCCTGCACAATAAGGAAGTATCCCGGAAAACCCATGGTCTTCATTACATGCAGCTCGAATATTATCCGGTTTTCGATTTCGGGGTCGAGAGGCGTGCCGTAGCGGCGCGCTGCTCCTTCGTAGGTTATCTTTTTCAGGTAGTCGGCCTCGAATTTTATGCGGTAGATTTTGTCGTAGCCGCCCAGGCGGTCTATCACCTTTTTGCCGGCGGCTTCGTCCATCACCACTTCGCCGTGCTCGTTTCG
>CABQCA010000092.1 GCA_902462525.1 uncultured Porphyromonadaceae bacterium
CGCCTGCGCCATTGTGCTGGGCAGCAACATAGGTACCACCATCACTCCGATTCTGGCATCGTTCAGCGGCAATGTCGCCGCCAAGCGTGCTTCGATGGGACATCTGCTGTTCAACCTTCTGGGCACGGTGTGGTGCCTGTGCATATTCATACCTTTCGCCGGCTTCAACGCATGGCTGACCGAGGCAATAGGTCAGGGCGACCCCAACGCCCTCTACAAATATGTGACCAATCTCGAAGCCACTTCGCCCGAACTCTACAACCATCTTTTCGACAACTCCTTGCCCGCCGGTCATGAAGCTCTCCGGAACATCGCGGCAATGCAGATGAGCGTATCGTTCGGCCTGTCCATTTTCCACACCACATTCAACCTTGTGAATGTTGCCATAATGATATGGCTCACGGGGCTGTATGTCAAAATTGTCGAATGGATGGTACCCGCCAAACATCGCGACGACGAGGAATTCACTCTCAAATTTATCTCCGGCGGTCTGCTCAATGCCTCCGAACTCAATATCGCCCAGGCCGAAAAAGAGATGGGTGTATATGCCGAACGCGTAGGCCGCATGCTCGACATGGCACAGACTCTTGTCCATACTAAGGAAAAGAGCGACGATTTCAACCAGCTCTATTCACGCCTTGAGAAATACGAAGACATCTCCGACCGCATGGAACTCGAGATAGCCCACTATCTCAACCGATGCGCCGAAGGACGTCTGTCGAACGAAGGCAAACTTCGAATCGCAGCCATGCTCAACATCGTGAGCGAAATCGAGAGCATCGCCGACAGCTGTCTCGGTGCAGGTAAGATTCTCAACCGCAAGATACAGGCAGGCGTAGAGTTCAACGAGGAAATATACTCGAATATAGACAATATGTTCTCCTACGTCCGCTCGGCGATGGACATGATGATTCATCAGCTCGAAGACGTCGAGAATGTAAACCAGAAGTCGCTCATAGAGTCCTACAACAAAGAACGCGAAATCAACAACTACCGCAATACTCTCCGAAGCGCCAACGTCGGAAACATCAACGACAAGCACTACGAATATCAGGCCGGTATCTACTACATGGACCTCATCAGCGACCTCGAGAAAACCGGCGACTACATTATAAATGTCATCGACACCCTGCGCGAGAACTTCCAGAAACGCAAAGCCTGATACCGTGCCCTACACTGTCACCATTTTAGGTTCCGGAACCTCCACGGGAGTTCCGCAGATAGGCTGCAGCTGCGAAGTTTGCACATCGGCCGATCCGCGCGACAAACGGCTCCGGACATCGGCCATCATCAGCACTCCACGCGACAATAATTTCATCATTGACATCGGCCCCGATTTCCGCCAGCAGATTCTGCGTCAGGGTTCACCGCGGCTCGACGCCGCTCTGTTCACCCACAGCCACTACGACCACGTGGCAGGTCTCGACGACCTGAGGCCCTACTGCAAGGACGGCTCATTCCCAATATGGTGCGAACCCGGCGTGTACCGCTACATCCGCCAGATTGTGCCCTATTCTTTCGCCGAGCACCTCTATCCGGGCGTACCTACGTTCGTTCCTCACGAGATAGAATCGCTCGAACCGTTCGACATCGGCGGCGACACAATCGTACCCCTGCGCATATTCCATGGCAAGCTGCCTATTCTCGGCTATCGGATTGGCCCGGTCGCCTACATCACCGACTGCAGCTGCATGCCGCCAGAAACTATAGAACGCCTCCGCGGTGTCGACACACTGGTGATAAATGCCTTGCAGCAACAGCCGCATCCATCGCACATGAGTCTGCCCGAAGCGCTCGACATCATTGCACAGATACAACCCCGACAAACCTACCTCACACATCTTTCGCATCACATGGGACTCCACGCCGTCGTCAGTCGAACACTTCCCGATAACGTCGCCATAGCCTACGACGGTCTCTCCGTAAAAGCAGGAATTTAGATTATTCAATTTGCAGCGCGCTGTGTTGCTTACTATAAAAAACAGCGCCGTCCGACCTGGAATAAAGGCCGGACGGCGGTGTGTCGTAGTCTATCGACGGAGAAAAGTTATTCGCCGGGTTCGATAGCGTCGTTGGGGCATACAGATGCGCAAGTGCCGCAGTCAATGCATTCGTCAGGATTGATTACATAGATAGCGCCTTCGGAGATAGCACCTACGGGACATTCGGGCAGACAAGTGCCACAAGCCACACAACGGTCGGTGATTACGTAAGCCATAGTGTTGTTAGTTTAGAAATTTACGGATTTGTGTTTATTGTATGCAAATTTACGCGTTTTTTCTCAATCTGCAAGTATTAATCAGAGATATTTAGCCACCTCGCCGGCAAGTTTTGCCTGGTCGGCAACACGCGACACAATCTCGCCCTTGCGGTTTATGATGAACGAGAGGGGGAACGCGCCTACATTATACTGCTGAAGCACCGCTACGCCGTCGGAAGGCGAGTTCCAGACCGTCACCCATGGAAGGTTGCGGGCTACCGGTTTCCACACCTGTTCTTCATTATCGAAAGAAATCTGGAATATCTCCAGCCCCTTGTCGTGATTGGCTGTGTAGATGTCGTTAAGAATCGCGTTGTAGGGCACTGAAGCCTCTGTGCCGTAGGCCGTAAAACTGAGAATCACCACTTTGCCGTCTTTCACATAGTCGGAAAGCGAGTGCTTCACACCGCGGTCGTCGTAGTTTGTCACATCGATGTAGCCCGTTTCATCGGCTTCGAGCACTGTTGTGGGAGCTTCCGTAATCTTTCCCAGGGCTTTGCGGCCGTTGTAGTACGAACTGAGGATATAGCGGCCACGGGGATCATCAGGAGCGAAGGTTGTGAAAATCTGGGCTGCGGCGCCGAATACACGGTTGCCGAAGTCGTCATTAGGATCGAAAAGTGCTTTTCCGCCCACCGTCTTGCCTGTGAGATAGTAAGCCACAGTGCCTGTAGTGTCGGCGATTACGTAGCCCACAAGGTCGCGGAGCACATCGGCGTTGTCTACATTACCGCTCACGGCAAGAGTGCTGTCGATGCGACCGATTGTGCGGGCAAGCTCGGTGCCGTCGAGCACGTAGCCGGTACCGAAATGGTTGCCGTCGGCTGTTACAGTCACTTTGTCGACAGAATCGACCGGAAAATAGATACTTCCGCCAGCCGGCGAAGTCAACCGGTAGATTTCAGAGAAATGCGCCGGAGCATCTGCCTTATAGACGAAACGGCCGTTATTGTCGAGGCTGAGGCTGTCGACAGTGTACCACAGACCGTTGTTGTAGCCTTCGAGAACGATTTTGCCTGTCTCGCCGGCGTTTTCGACGATACCTTCCACACTCCAGCCCTTCGGTCCTGAGCACGATGAGGCGACAATTGCGGCGAGAGCCAGACTGCCATAAATCAGTTTGTTCATAATCAGAAATTTTTCGCTATGCCCTCGGCAATTTCAGCCATACGTTCGGGCGTAAGGGTGAGTTTTTCACGACGGAAGTCCATGTCGGATTCCTTGTTGATCGGCACAAGATGGATGTGCGCATGCGGCACTTCAAGACCTATTACAGCCACGCCGATGCGCTTGCAGGGAATTGCTTTTTCAATGGCTCCCGCCACCCGTTTGGCAAAAAGCTGCAGTGCTGCGTACTCTTCGTTGCTGAGATCGAAGATATAGTCGACCTCGCGCTTGGGCACTACAAGGGTATGGCCTTCCGAAAGGGGATTGATGTCGAGAAAAGCATAGTGGCGCTCGTCCTCAGCGACACGATAAGAGTGTATCTCACCGGCTATTATATGCGAGAAGATGCTTGCCATCAGAGTCCGATTTCTATGATTTCAAAACGCACTTTACCGGCGGGAATGGAAATTTCCACTATTTCGCCTTTCTTGTGGCCGATAAGACCGCGGGCAATAGGAGTGCTTATCGCAATCTTGCGGGCTTTCATGTCGGCTTCCGAATCGGCCACAATGGTGTATTCGGCCTCACTGCCGGTGTCGACATTGCGGATTTTCACGCGGTTGAGCATCTGCACTTCATCGGTAGAGAGTTTGCTTTCGTCGATGATACGGGCATTGGCAACCAGATCCTTGAGCTGGGCTATCTTCATTTCAAGCAGCCCCTGGGCTTCCTTGGCGGCATCATATTCCGAATTTTCCGACAAATCTCCCTTGTCACGGGCTTCGGCGATGGCGCGGCTGATTTCGGGGCGCTTCACGCTTTCGAGATAGGCTATTTCCTCCATTTTGCGGTCATAGCCTTCTTTAGTCATATAAGTAATTGCCATAATTCTTGTTTTTCTATTAAAGGTTTATTGTCTGCTCTTTACGGCTATAGCTCCGTTCGAACAGACTTGGTTAATTTTAAAGTCACAATAAAAGAAGAAACTCTCGCCGGGAAAACCCGCCGGAGCTCTTCAGCTTTTTTCTCAATGTCTGACGCAAAGGTAAGACTTATTTTCGGAAAGGTGACGACCCGCACTCTTAATATTCGTTAAACTTTGATGTAATATATTTCTAAAAACGGCATAAGAAATGAAGCGGCGCAATCCTCCTGAAAGGGACTGCGCCGCCGCTATTGTTATAGGGGTGTCAGATAATCACTTTTTTAACTGCGACATTGCCGTTGTTATCGATAGTGCATCGTATCAGGACGCCTGTACCTGGGGCGGGCGAATCAATGCGGAGACCATCGATAGTAAAGTATTCGATTACTTTTATCTCAGAACCTACGATATCTTCAACTTCAGTTTTACCGCTCTCAACGTGCAGCGCGATGAGACGCCGGCTGTCGCCGAGACTTGAGGCAAGAACATAGTCACCTGTGGTATATTCTTTTACCTTGACAGTGTTGTCTGCAAAGACAGTAAATATGTCGTTGCTTTCAAACGTCACCTCGGGGTCGGCTTTTATACTGAAACTGTCGGAGACTTTATTGTAGTTGTCGTTTTCGACTGAGAACAGCAGAGCTGTGCGGTGCAATCGCGAAACTGTGTAGTCTTCAAGGCCGACGGGCATCGGGTAACCGTTGTCCGACGAGGTAAAGTTGTCACCGAAGTCTGTAGCTAGCAGCGTGGCAGTGGTCACACCGTTTGCGTCATCGTTTCCGGGAAGCACCTGATTGTCGTACAAACAGTTGGTATATGAAACCTTGCCTCCATTGCCGACAAACAAGTTTACAGCCTTAGGTGTGTCGACGCTTGAGCTGACTTTTCCGACATTATAGAAGTTGGTTATGGAGTAGGCTGTGTACGACGACTTGCAATAAGCCAATACACTGCCGGCATTGTCCTTCGCTGTGATATTGCCGAAGTTAGCACAGTCGGTGACAGTGGGGTTGGCTTTGGCGACAATACCTGCCGCGCCGGCATACGATGAGCCGAGGCTGGCATTGCTGTTAGTTACGGAGCCAAAATTGACGCAGCGGCTGATTTCGGGTTTGTCTGCCATGGCGACGAGGCCGCCTGCGGCCTGGTTGGTGACGGTAATATCACCTGCGTTGAACGAAGATGTAAGTTCAAGATTTTTAGTGGCGTTGGCAACTATTCCGGCAGCTTCGGCTTTGGCCGAAACATTGCCGTAATTGGCGCAGAAACTCAGAGTGGTGACATCGCCGGTGTAAGCCATAATGCCTGCGGCATCTGAAGCGGTGGTGCTTATTACGCCGTTGTTGAAAGCGTTGTTCATTCTGATGCCGCTACAATAACCGATGATGCCGGCCACGTAATTGGCTGTGGATTTGATATCGCCGTTGTTGACAAGGTGGTTTGCGGCATAGTGGTACTTATATGTTTGCTTTATCTGTCAAGGACATCCGGAGAGAGCCGGTTATCAGGTAAATATTAGGAAGGTACTAATATGGTCAGCCATGCTTCACTGAAGACAAAATTACTGAAATATTCATAATAGCCGATGAATTATGCAAAATTTTTTGAGGAATACGGTACTCTTAATATTCGTTAAATTTGACACCGCTATGCCTTTTCTCATTAATTTTGCAGCCGAAAATGAAAAATATGATAATCACGGTGGTGCTGCTCGTTATTGCCAACGTATTCATGACCTTCGCATGGTACGGCCACCTCAAACTGCAGCAAATGAAGATTCTGTCGGCCAACACGCCGCTCTACGCCGTCATTCTCCTCTCATGGGGCATAGCTCTGGCGGAATACTGCTTTCAGGTTCCGGCAAACCGCATGGGCTTTCACGAAAACGGCGGTTCCTTCTCGCTCATGCAGCTCAAAGTTCTGCAGGAAGCAATCACCCTTATAGTTTTCACTGTTTTCACCGTCGTTTTCTTCAAAGGCGAAGCGCTGCAATGGAACCATTTCGCGGCTTTCGTATGTCTGATTGCCGCTGTCTACCTCGTTTTCATGAAATAATCAGTTGAAACGGCGGTAGATAAAACGCGCAAGACCATAGATATGCCGCTGATAGCCGGGACGGCAGTGAAGCAACCGTGTGGACCAGCCCATGTAGGGGTCAATGATTTTTATACTCCACCCCACCAGCACCATAGCCATGAGTGTGCCTATGCCCACAACATTCCACAGCCAGTTGCCGAAGAAAATATAACCAGTCACTACAGCGCTCACCACAAGCAGAGTGTCGACAATGATTTTGGCACGTGCGAAAGCCATGCCAGTAGCGCGGCTAACAGCCACCGTTATTCCTTCGCCGGGCATCGTCACAGAACCGCAGCGTATTTCAAGCGATATTCCCACAGCAAGCACCAGACAGCCAAGCAGCTGAAGAGCGAACTGCGATATGAATGAGGTGACTTGCACAAACGATGTGAGCACCATGTTGACGTCCAGCAGAAAGCCGAAGAAAAAGCCTATCACGAGCTGAAAAAGCTGAACGGCCTGAAACTGCCGGCGAAGAATCAGAATCTGGGAGAGAACCAGCACAAAATTCATGATATATGTGTATGCGCCGATAGTTAGCGCCGGAGCCTTGCCGCTGTCGCCGGCGAGCGCGAAAACATAGGGAATGGCGGAAATCACGCTGCTGCCTATGCCCGAACGGACACACAAAGCAACCCCTAATGTCATGACGAACATACTGATTATCAAAAGAAAATGTTGCCAGAGGAACGAACTTGTCCTGTCGTAAACTATTGCTGCTTTCATATCAATTCACTGTCTCAGTGCTTATTACAAACCTTTATACTTTTTTGGTCATATCAACAACAAAATTAACGAAATTTTTCCATATTTCAAAATACGACAGCTTAGGCGCCGCTCATGCTATTTCGTAAAAAATTCGTAACTTCGCTGTCGGTATGGACAAAAAATCGTCTCTTTTCGCACAAGTGATTGTGCCGCTCCCTGTCGACGGCGCCTTCACGTATATTGTTCCGCCCGGACTCACCGACAGCGTGCACACCGGCAGCCGTGTCATAGTGCCTTTCGGTGTGCGCCATTACTACACCGGCATAATCGCCGCCGTCACTCCGGCAGCCCCGCAGGGCGGCCCTCCGCTCAAAGAGATAGTATCGGTGCTCGACCCAGAGCCTATAGTCCGCAACCCTCAGATACGTTTCTGGGAGTGGATGGCCCACTACTTTCTGTGCACCGTGGGCGAAGTCTACAAAGCAGCGCTCCCCGCCGGGCTCAAGCTGGAAAGCGAGACACGCGTGACCATCGATCCCGATGCCGACGACGAAGCCATAGCCTCCTGCTCGCCCAAAGAGCTCGAACTGCTGGCCGCAATACGCGAAAAAGGCCCCATCGCAGTCCATGCCCTTGAGCCCAAAGGTTCTTCCGGTTCTCTGACACAGCCCGTCGCGCGGCTCATGTCGAAAGGTCTCGTCATAGTATCTGAAAAACTTGTCGAGCGTTATCGCGCCCGCAAGCGCTACTATGTGCGTCCTGTCATAGCCCGCCACGACAGCGGTGTCCTCGAGGCATCGTTCAAGGCAGTGAAACGCTCGTCGGCACAGGAATCGGCACTTGTGGCTATCCTTGCCCTCTCGAACTTCAACAACGAAAACGCTCCCCTGGTCGAAGTGCCGCTCGACGTGCTGGCCGAACGGGCCGAAGTATCGCGTGCCACCGTAAAGGCGCTTGCCGTCAAAGGCCTGGTGGAAATTTACCATAAGGAAATTTCACGCTTCACTTACACAGGGCCTTCAGGCTGCGGGCTGCCCGCTCTGTCCGCGGCCCAGAAGAAAGCCCTCGACGGAATTCATGCCTCGTTCGTCGGCAATGCCGTGACTCTGCTGCGCGGAGTAACATCATCGGGCAAGACGGAAATCTACATGCACCTCATCGACTACGTGCTCCGCCAGGGGCGCCAGGCGCTTTTTCTCGTTCCCGAAATCGCTCTTACCACACAGCTCACCGCACGCCTGCAGAAGGTCTTCGGCTCGAAGGTGGTGATTTATCACTCCAAATTTTCCGACAACGAGCGAGTCGAGACATGGCGCCGTCTGCTCCACACCGCCGAACCGCTGGTGGTAATCGGTGCCCGCTCAGCCGTGTTCCTGCCCTTTGCCTCACTTGGCCTCGTCATCGTCGACGAAGAACACGAGCCGAGCTACAAGCAGGCCGACCCCGCTCCTCGCTACAACGGGCGCGACGCTGCCATTGTCCTCGCAGCAATGCACGGCGCAAAGGCCCTCCTGGGCAGCGCCACGCCGACGGTCGAAACATACTACAAGGGGCTCACCGGAAAATTCGGACTCATCGAACTCACCGAACGCTATGCCGACGTGCCGCTGCCACCCGTCGAGATCGTCGACATGCGTGCCGAACGGCGCCGAAAGGCCGTCACCGGATATTTTTCGCATCATCTTCTCGACGCTACCGTCGACGCCGCCAACCGCGGACGACAGTCTATTTTCTTCCTGAACCGACGGGGATATGCCCCCATGGCTCGCTGCCGCATGTGCGCCTTCACCCCCAAATGCAATTTCTGCGACGTAGCCCTCACCTATCATAAACGCACAAACCGACTTCAGTGCCACTACTGCGGAGCCGAATATCCCGTGCCGGAACTGTGCCCCGAATGCAAGGAGCCGGCTATGGAGATTGTCGGCTACGGAACCGAGCGCCTCGAAGACGAAATAGCGCATACATTTCCCGGACGCAAGATTCTGCGAATGGACCTCGACACCACCCGCAACAAAGACGGCTATGCCCGTATTATCGACGATTTCTCGCAAGGCAAAGCCGATATCCTCGTCGGGACAC
>CABQCA010000093.1 GCA_902462525.1 uncultured Porphyromonadaceae bacterium
GCCAGCAGACGCAGAAAGGCTTTGCCGAAGCATGAGGCGAGGGCTCCGGCCTTGTTTTTGAAGCGCACACGCGGGTCGGCGAGAATAGCGGCCCGTTCGCTTTTTATCATGGCATAGCACCGGCCGGCGAGGTCTTCGTCGCCATGACGCACTCCCTCGACAAACATATTGAAGTATGCGCTGAACCTGCGGCTGCGCGCAGCCGGCAAAAGCGCCGGAAAACGCCCGGCGGCAAAAGCCACAATGCTCTCGGTCACATCGAGCGCATGCAGCCGGCGGGGATGCCATGTGTTTATGAAACTCAACGGATTTTTCCGGTAGAAATATAGCGGCGAGGGAGTTACGGCGGTCTTGCGGCAGCCGGCATAGAGCCGCGGGGTTATTTCAAGGTCTTCGTAGTAAAGGCCGGGCACAAAACGAATTTCGTCGAAAAGATGCCGCCGGAAAAGCTTGGCCCACACCGAACAATGAAAACCACCGTCCTGATACAGAATCCGGCGGAGGGCTTCCTCGGCGTCATAACAGGCAAAAGGTCCGGGCACGGGCCATGCCTCCGGCTCATCGGCCGACTCGCAGAATGCAGCCGATGCTATGTCGCACCCGCCGAACATCTCCAATGCCTGCCGCAGCCGCCCTAATGCCCCGGGAGCATAGGCATCGTCGGCGTCGCAGAATGCGATATAGCTGCCGGTGGCATGATCAATGCCTGTGTTCCGCGCCGCTGCCTGCCCGGCATTTTTCTGAAAGACATACCGCACCGACGGATAGCTCCTCACAATCTCAGCAGTGGAGTCGGTGGAACCGTCGTCGACCACTATCACCTCGACATCACCGTCGTTCTGTCCGACAAGACTGTCGAGACACCGGCGCAGGTACTTTTCGCCATTGTACACCGGAACTATTACGGAAATCATCTTATCACCACGGGGACAGATGGTTCCGACTCGTTGTTGCGTCGGTCGAGAGCCGTAACGACATAAGTGCCCGGTTCCGGCGCACGATACGACATATCGGGCGTGACCGCCACTATGGCCTCGCCGCGTCCGATGTCGATATCTTCAGGCGAATCAAAGCGATAAACCGCGAACATCACCACATCGCCGGCACGCCCCGCGGGCTTCGGCGCAGTCCATGCAATGGTTTTGCCGGGTTCTATAGTCATGTCGGCGGGCGCATCGGGGCAATCGGCGCCAAGCCACGGATAGGCCGGCGGCAGAGCTATGTTTTTCTGGTAGCCGGCGGCGAGAGAATCGGCCACGCCGCACACATTGCGTGTCAGCGAATAGCCGGGCCACCAGCAGTTGCCCGCAATGTTCTCAAGACTGCGTGCCGGTGCCATTTTAGCCGCGAGTTCACCTTTTTTTATGGTCTTCTCCACGTCCTGGCCGATAAAAAGATGTCGTTTTTTTCCGGCGTTGCGGTTCCACCATTCGACAAGCACACGGTACGATGCAGCCCGATGGTCCATCTCCCAGTAGAGTTGCGGCAGAAGATAGTCGATCCAGCCTTTTTCCTCCCACAGCAGCACATCGGCATAAAGAGCGTCGTAATTCTGGAGACCGCTGGTATCGCTGCCCCGGGGATCGGTCTTTTTATTGCGCCATATGCCGAACGGACTGATGCCGAAGCGCACCCACGGCTTGATTTTCTTTATTGTCGCGTTCACCTGCTCGACCAGCAGATCCACATTATGGCGGCGCCAGTCGTCCAGAGCCATTCCGCGTCCTGATTTCCTGTAGTCGGCCTGGTCGGGAAACGGGAGTCCCTTCGCCGGATACGGATAGAAATAATCGTCGAAATGGATAGCGTCGATATCGTAGCGGCTCACGATGTCTTCCACAACCCGGCATATGAAATCGCGGTTTTCCTGCAAGGCCGGGTTGAAATACAGTTTGCCGTCGTAGCGCACGAAGCGGCGCGGGTATTTATGATATATATGTCCGGCGGGAAGTGTCTGCTTGCGGGCGCTCGTCACTCGGTAGGGATTCAGCCACGCATGCAGCTCCATGCCGCGGCGATGGCACTCTTCGGTCATAAACAGCAGAGGATCCCACGCGGGCGAAGGCGCTTTGCCGTTGTCGGTGAGAAAGCGGCTCCACGGCTCCAGGCGGCTGGGGTAGAATGCATCGGCCTGCGGACGAACCTGAAAAATGACAGCATTGATGCCGGCGGCGCGCAGACTGTCGAGCTGCGAGCACAGATAGGCCTTGCAGCGGGCTGTTCCGAGGGTTTTGTACTGGCTCTGATAGATTGTATTGAGCCACGCACCGCGGAACTCACGTTTCGGACTCCCGGCGTGGAGTGCGGCGGCAGCAATGACTCCGACGAGAAATATAAAGAAGCGTTTCATTTTGTACTGAGGCAGAATGAGAGAGTGTTTTTATCAAACCGGAGGCCGGGAAAGGCCTTTTCGAGAATCCCGGAGGCGACAGCCTCGGAAACAGGCGACAGGACAGCCCGTCCCGCACCCTTGTCGACGGTCCATACGAAATCGGCGGCGGCGATGGCCGACGACACGTCGTGGGTCGAAAGAATTATCGTCTTGCCGTTGTCGGCAAGTCGTCGGAGCAGAGCCGTAATCTCGATGCGTCCTGCGACATCGAGGAATGCCGTGGGTTCATCGAGTATTATCAGCGGAGTATCCTGAGCAAGAGCGCGGGCTATCATCACCTTCTGGCGCTCGCCGTCGCTCAGTGTGCCGGCAAGGCGTTTTTCCATGCCTTTCAGGCCCACAGCCGCGATAGCCGCGGCCACAGCGGCTTTGTCGTCGGCCGACAGCCGTCCCAGCAGACCGGTGTAAGGGTGGCGCCCTATCTCTACCGTCTCTTCGACAGTGAGACCGCCGCCGCCGCTACGGTCGGTGAACACCATGGCAAGACTGCGGGCCAGTTCTCGCCGGTTCATTTCGTCCGGTCGCCGTCCGTCGATTTCCACCGACCCTTCAAGAGGCCGCTGCACGCCGGCGAGAGTGCGCAGCAAGGTCGATTTTCCACTGCCGTTGGCGCCGATAAGGGCCGTGAACGTACCGGCTCCGACGGCGGCGTCAATCTCCGTGAGAACCCGCCGCTTCGGATAGCCTGCAGCCAGACCGTTTGCTTTCAGAACCGTTTTCATGAGAAATACACCAGCCGGCGCCTGTTGAGAAGAACGTAAAGAATCACCGGCACGCCGATGAGAGGCGTTATGGCATTGACCGGCAGAATCGAGCCGGTGGAAAGCGACGGTGCCACCGATGCTATCTGGCACACGACGCCGATAAGGGCGCCTGCGAGTGCTGTTGCCGGAAGGAGCACGCGGTGGTTTGCCGTGCCGCACATCAGGCGCGCAATATGAGGCACCACAAGCCCAAGAAAACCGATAGGACCGCACCAGGCCGTCACCACAGCCGTCAGACCTCCCGAAACAGCCAGCAGAGCCGTGCGTGTGCGCTGCATGGCCACCCCTGAGCTTTCGGCATAGCGGCTGCCCAGGAGCATGGCGTTGAGGCTCTTGCAATAAGGCACACACAGCACAATGAGCAGCAGCACGACAGCCGCGAAAAGCGGCAGGCTGCCGAGGTCGACGCCCGAGAATGTGCCCATGCCCCACAGAACGTAGCTGTGAACGGCACTTTCCGCTGCAAAGAAATTGAGCAGCGATATCATCGAACCTGTGAGATAGCCTGTCAATATACCTATAATGAGAAGAACATCGGCCGAACTGACAAAACGCGAGAACAGCAGCAGCACGCCAAGCACAGCTGCGGCTCCGGCAAAGGCACCTCCGATGAGGGCCATGCGACCCCAGAAGCCGAACACGCCGCCGAAGACAAGAAGCACAACGGCGACACCGGCACTTGCACCACCGGATATGCCCATTATCGAAGGCCCGGCGAGCGGATTGTTGAAACATGTCTGCATCAGCAGGCCGGCTACAGCAAGCGCCGCCCCGGCCAGCATGGCTGTGACAAGCGCCGGAAAGCGCGTCTCCACAACAATGAAATGCGCCGTGGCATCGCCTTTGCCGGCAAAAGCGCCGAGCACCTCCGACAACGGCAGATCCACGCCACCGGCAAGCAGTCCCGGCAGGAAAAGCGCCACCGTCGCAACGGCAAGCGCTACAATCGATATGCGGCTGCGGGCTGTCATCGGCCTGTGCGACGATAATATTTCAACTCATACGCAGGCATAAGCGACGGATGAAAAATAGCCACGTACTCGGCAAGTATCTTCTCGGGGTGGAAGGCCATGTCGTTGAAGATAAGGCGCTCAGCCGAGTTGCAGCTGTAGATGTCGCCGTTTTTCCAGGCTTTGAAGGCAGTGTAGCGCGGATTCATGGCCTTGAGCGAGGCCGGCGTGGTCTCGAAGCCGTAAGACTTCACAAGCCACATATCGGCATCGATGGCGGCATCGGCAACACTTTCGAGCGACAGCGACAACGCCCCCGACCCTTCGCTGTCCTTCCAGGGATAGTCGGCGCCGGCGTCGGCGAACATCCGCGCCTGATAGCTTCCGCCCGCAGGAACATACCACACGCCCGAGTACTCGGTGTCGGTCAGTATCCGCGGCGAGGGCTCATTCGCCAGTTTCACCTTGAGGGCGAGATCCGAGTAGTCGGACACCACATTTTCGAAAACAGCCTGTGCCTCCGCTCTTTTACCGAAAAGCTCGCCAATCAGGAGCAGCCACTCGGCGCGGGCTATCGGCGAGGTCTCCATATAGTCAGCCATTTCGACCGCCGTCATGGTACGGGGAAGGGCCGCACCGTTCATGTCCTGCATCGGCGATCGGAGCACAGCCTCGATGCCCGATGCCACAAGCCGCTCCACCGACGGCGACTGCGCCTGGCCGGCATCGGCCACACGTCCGCCGGCAAGAAGGGCACAGACAGTATCGCCTGCCGGAAAATACGACGCATCGGCCACAGCTGCAAGGGCGTCCAATGTACCCAGCTCGTTCATGGCCGAGGTGTGAACGCTCGAAAAGACAGCGGTTTTCCGCAGAGGCACACGTAGCACGGCTGTGGCAGCCGGTATGTCGGCAGGCACGGCGGAATCGCGGTCGACAAGGAGATAGCGGGCCAGTGCCCGGTCCTTATCCCATGGGCTGGCAATCTCGGCAAGCGTGCTGCCGTTGCCATAGTCGACCAGAGTGAGATAGCGGGCATGATGCGTGAGGGTGTCGGGCGTGGCTTCGCCGACTTCGAAAGTGTCGGTGTGGCTCCGGCCCGAGCACGAGCACATGACCACAGCCAGCAATGCCGCAGAAACCGACAGTATATGATGAAGCTTATGCATACTTTTGCTATTGCAGAGGTTTTCAGCGCAAAAATAGCAATAATTTCCAAGAGAGCGTCGGAATTTAAACCATTTTAAGCATAATGAAACACAGCCGACCGAGTCGCACGCTTCATGTTTATCTGGTACGGGCGAGAATGAGAGCGGAGGTGGGTTCCACTACGATTGTACCGCCACGTGTGCTGCCGAGACCGTCGGCATTGATGCTGCCGTCGCGTGCTATTATCTGCCAGTCGCCTTTGGGAATCTTTGCCACATAGGGATTGGCTGAGCCGTTGAACACCAGCTTTATCTCGCGCCATTCGTCGCCGTTGGCATTGTTTTTGATGGAGTAGGATATCACGTTGGGCGTGCTCACTTTGTCGAAAACAATGTTTCTGGCAATCTCCCCGGCGGTGGTCATGCGGAATGCAGGGTGAGCCTTGCGGAGCTTTATGAGCTGGCGGTAGTAGTCGAACTGTTCGGCGTTCTTATTCTTCAAGGTCCAGTCGATGGCATTGATGGAGTCGGGCGATTTGTAGGAATTATGCACGCCCTTCTTGTCGCGGAACACTTCCTCGCCGGCAAACATGAAGGGTGTGCCCTGCGATGTGAAGACTATCGTCTGGGCAAGCCGTGCGGCACGCTGACGCTCGGCTTCGGTGCTCCCGGGCATCGAGGCGGCAAGCTTGTCGGTGAGGGTGAGGTCGTCGTGGCACGAAACATAGTTGATAATTTCGGTCGGAGCGCCGGCATATGCGAATTTCGAGTTATTGCCCTTGCTGTAGTCGACCTGCGGGTGAGCCGTAGAAGCGACAATACCGATTTTTACAGTCTCTTCGTTGCCGGGCTTGCCGGTGGCGAATCCGCGGTCGGAGGCGTTGCTGTAGTGGCCCTTGATAGCGTCGCGGATATCGTCGGAGAACACTGCGATACCCTTCATCTTATCGACATTTTCCTTAAGGGCACGCTGTTCGGCGGGCAGAGGAGAGTCGCCGGCGGTCCAGCCTTCGCCGTAGACGAAAATCGAGGGATTGATTTTTTTGAGTTCTGCGGCCACACGGTTCATTGTCTCAATGTCGTGAATGGCCATCAGGTCGAAGCGGAAACCGTCGATATGGTACTCATCGGCCCAGTATTTCACCGAATTGACAATGAAATCGCTCATCTGACCGCGTTCGCTGGCCGTTTCGTTGCCGCAGCCCGAGGCGTCGCTGTAGCTTCCGTCGGGTCGGTGGCGGTAGTAGTAGCCCGGAGCGGTGAGCGAGAAGTTGGAGTTGTCGTTGTTGGCGGTGTGATTGTAGACCACGTCCATCACCACACCGATACCGGCGTCGTGAAGTGCCTTCACCATCTCCTTCATCTCGCGGATACGGACAGCCGGGTCGGCGGGGTCGGTGCTGTACGAGCCTTCGGGAGCGTTGTAGTTCCACGGGTCGTAGCCCCAGTTGTACTGATTGGCGGGCAGATTGCTCTCGTCCACCGAGTTATAGTCGTAGGAAGGCAGAATATGCACGTGAGTCACGCCAAGCTCTTTGAGGTGGTCGATGCCGGTGGCGTCGCCGAGAAGCGAGCGGGTCTGCGGCTCGGTTAGTGCCAGAAATTTGCCTTTGTGCACGATTCCCGACGAGGGGTGCACCGAAAAATCGCGGTGGTGCATCTCGTAGATAACGGCGTCGGTGATGTTCTTCAGTTCGGGGCCCTTGTCAGTGGCCCAGCCTTCGGGGTCGGTAGTCGAAAAATCGATGATTGCGGCGCGTTCGCCGTTGGTGCCTACGGCTTTGGCCCATACACCGGGGGTCTCGTCGAGCTTGCGGCCTCCGACAGTAACGCGGAAAGTGTAGAACTTGCCGTAGAGTTTTTCGGGAACCGAGGCCCGCCAAGTGCCGCTTTCACCGCGTGTCATGGCGAGAGTATCGACCGCAGGGGTATTGCGGTCGGTGTCGTAGACAAGCACTTCGGCAGCTTCGGCCTTGGGGGACCACAGAGCGAAGTGGGTGCCGGAATTGTCTACGGTGAGTTCGAGGTCCGAACCGCCGTAGACCGGCCACGAGGCATATTCGCTTTCCATATATTGCGGTAAGTTGGAATTTAGTGCGCCGGCGGCAAATGCTCCGGAAAGGGCGGCTGTAAGCACAATGCCGGCTTTGATGGTCTGTGTCATGTATATTTATGTCAGTAAGTAAGATAAAATCATGGTATGGAGGGATGCCGCACCCATGCGGAACCCGCTCTTATACAAAGTTAAGAAATAAACAGCATACCAGCAAGAAAATCCGAGTTTTTAGTCTTTTTTAAGGCTCGCAAAGCATTAACGTTCCATTTTTAAGACTAAATTATACCGGGGTAAGCCAAAATTTTTGTAATTTTGCAGCCTATAGAGACAAGCCCCCTTGGGCGAAAAGAGTTTTAAAAACGTATATATCAGTAACTAACCGAAAACAAATTATTTCGTAAATTATAAAAGCCTTATGAGTAAAGAAAAGAAATTCTTGACTTGCGATGGCAACACGGCAGCCGCCCATGTGAGCTACATGTTCACAGAGGTAGCTGCCATCTACCCCATCACACCGTCGTCGACGATGGCAGAATACGTCGACGAATGGTCGGCCGCAGGTCGTAAGAACATCTTCGGTGAAACAGTACTGGTTCAGGAAATGCAGTCGGAAGGCGGTGCCGCAGGTGCCGTACACGGCTCGCTGCAGGCCGGTGCCCTCACCACAACCTACACCGCATCGCAGGGTCTGCTGCTGATGATTCCTAACATGTACAAAATCGCCGGCGAGCTTCTTCCCTCGGTGTTCCATGTCTCGGCCCGTACCATAGCCTCGCACGCTCTGTCGATTTTCGGCGACCATCAGGACGTGATGTCCGTGCGTCAGACCGGCTTCGCAATGCTCGCCGAAGGTTCGGTTCAGGAAGTGATGGACCTTGCCGGTGTGGCTCACCTGGCCACCATCAAGAGCAGCGTGCCTTTCGTCAATTTCTTCGACGGTTTCCGCACATCGCATGAGATTCAGAAAATCGAAGCCCTCGAAAACGAGGACCTCGCTCCCCTGCTCGACCGCGACGCTCTCGCCGCTTTCCGCAAGCGCGCCCTCACCCCGCAGACACCCGTTGCCCGCGGCATGGCTGAGAACGGCGACGTTTTCTTCCAGCATCGTGAAGCCTGCAACGAGCACTACAATGCCGTGCCCGAAATCGTAGAGCACTACATGGGCGAAATCAGCAAGATCACAGGCCGCGAATATCACCTCTTCAACTACTACGGCGCTCCCGACGCCGAACGCGTAATCATCGCCATGGGCTCGGTGACACAGGCCGCCGAAGAAGCCATCGACTACCTCAACGCCAAAGGCGAAAAGGTCGGTCTGGTGTCGGTTCACCTCTACCGTCCTTTCTCGGCAAAGCACTTCCTCGCAGCCGTGCCCGCCACTGCCAAGCGCATCGCCGTGCTCGACCGCACTAAAGAGCCCGGTGCCAACGGCGAACCCCTCTACCTCGACGTCAAGGAATGTTTCTACGGCATGGAAAACGCTCCCGTCATCGTCGGCGGACGCTACGGCCTCGCCTCAAAAGACACCACTCCTTCCGAAATCATCTCGGTTTACGAAAACCTCGCACTCCCCCAGCCCAAGGACCACTTCACTGTAGGCATCGTCGACGACGTGACTTTCACATCGCTCCCCATGCTCCCGGCCATGGCTCTGGGCGATCCCTCAACATTCGAAGCTAAGTTCTACGGCCTCGGCGCCGACGGTACTGTAGGCGCCAACAAGAACTCTGTGAAAATCATCGGCGACAACACCGACAAATACTGCCAGGCTTACTTCGCATACGACTCCAAGAA
>CABQCA010000094.1 GCA_902462525.1 uncultured Porphyromonadaceae bacterium
TGTGCCGAGGCGCCGAAGGCGCTTGTGGCGAGTACTGTGGCGGCAAGAAATTGTTTGATTAGTTTCATATTGTAAGGAATAGATTAGTAACCGCGTACTATGCCGCGCTCGGAACTTTTGACGAAGTTGAGGATAGCGTCGCGCACTTCGTTGGGAGCCACTTCGCTTTCTATGTGGGCCACGGCGTCGCTCACGTTCATGCCGCAGTTGTAGAGCAGACGGTATATCTCCTCGATTTCGTTGATGGTTTCGTTGGTGAAACGGCGGCGCTTGAGGCCTACGATGTTTATGCCGGCGTAGGATATGGGTTCGCGTGCCGCACGGATATAGGGAGGAATATCCTTGTTCACCAGAGCTCCGCCCTGAAGCATAACGTGCATGCCGATGTGGCAGAACTGGTGGATGAGGCTGCCGCCTCCTATCACGGCGAAATCGTCGACCACGACTTCGCCGGCAAACTGGGTGGCGTTGCTCACTATCACGTTGTTGCCTATCACGCAGTCGTGTGCCACGTGGGTGTAGGCCATCAGCAGGGTGTTGCTGCCGACCACGGTTTTGCCCTTCGAGGCAGTGCCGCGGTTCACTGTGGTACATTCGCGCAGGGTGGTACCGTCGCCGATAATGGCTACGGTGTCTTCGCCGTGGAATTTCAGATCCTGGGGAATGGCGCTTACAACGGCGCCTGGAAATATTGTGACATTGCGTCCGATTCGTGCGCCGGAGAAAATGGTGACGTTGTTGCCTATCTTGCAGCCCTCGCCGATTTCGACATTGTCGTCGATGGTGGTAAAGGGTCCGACAAGCACATCGTCGGCGATCTTGGCGCCGGGGTTGACGCACGCAAATTTATGTATCATAGATTGCTTTTATTTGTTTTTGATTATCTGCGCCATGAATTCACATTCGCACACCACTTTCTCGCCTACGAAGGCGCGGCCTTTCATCACGGCCATGCCGCGGCGCATAGGGGTGACAAACGATACGTGGAAGAGCAGTGTGTCGCCCGGAACCACTTTCTGGCGGAATTTTACGTTGTCGATTTTCATAAAGTAGGTGCTGTAGCGCTCGGGTTCTTCAACGGTGCTGAGCACAAGGATACCGCCGGTCTGGGCCATGGCCTCGACCATGAGCACGCCGGGCATCACCGGTTCCTGCGGGAAATGGCCTGTGAAGAAGGGTTCGTTGGTGGTTACGTTCTTCACACCCACGATGAAGTTCTCGCTTTTGTCTATCACCTTGTCGACAAGAAGCATGGGGTAGCGGTGGGGCAGGAGGCTGCGGATTTTGTTGTTGTCCATCAGAGGCGCGGCGTTGGGATCGTAGTGGGGTGCCTGCACATCCTGACGGCGTATTTCCGAGCGAATGGCCTTGGTGAGCTGAGCGTTGATGGTATGGCCCGGCTTTGTGGCGATGACGCGTCCGCGGAGGTTGCGGCCTATCAGAGCGATGTCGCCGATAAGGTCCATGAGCTTGTGGCGCGCCGGCTCGTTGGAATGGAAGAGGGGTTTCTCGTTTATGTAGCCGAAAACAGTGGCGTCGTGGCGGGGCACACCCATTTCGTCGGCGATGTGGTCGAGCTCGGCCTGGGTCTTGGGGCTTTCGTAGATTACGATGGCGTTGTCGAGGTCGCCGCCTTTGATGAGGCCGGCCTTGAGCAGCGGCTCTACGTCGCGGACGAAAACGAAAGTGCGCGCCGGAGCTATTTCCTGCACGAATTCGGCCATGTGGTCGAGTGTGGCGTACTGATTGTCGAGAAATCCCGATTCGAAGTTCACTTTCACGTCGAGGCTGAATTCATCGTCGGGCAGCAGCATTATCTTGGAGCCGGTGGCAGGGTCTACAACCTCGATTTTGTGCTTTACGTAGAAAATTTCCTTGTCGGCTTTCTGCTCTTCGAGGCCGGTGGCGACGATGGCATCGGCGAAAGGCTTGGCGCTGCCGTCGAGGATAGGTATTTCCGGACCGTCGACTTTGATGAGACAGTTGTCTACACCGAGGGCATAGAGAGCCGCCATGGCGTGCTCGATGGTGCTTATGGTGATGTCGCCTTTGCCGATGACGGTGCCGCGCTGTGTGGCCACGATATTTTCGGCCACAGCGTCGATCACCGGCTCGCCTTCGAGGTCGGTGCGCTGTATTTTGTATCCGTGATTATCGGGAGCGGGGCAGAATGTGGCTTTAAGGTGGCCGCCCGTGTGAAGGCCTTTGCCTTCGACGGTGAATTCCCCTTTGAGTGTTACCTGCTTCATGAAATGTGCTGTATATGAGGTCGATTGATTTGTTTTCTGTTAGTGTGTGGTTCGATGTCAGAGTTTTTTCTCCAGTTCGTCGACGCGGCGGAATAGTTCGCCCAGCCGGCGCTGGTAGGCGCAGAGTCTTGCGAATTCGCCCATCGGCACTGCCGGAGACCCCATTATGCGGCTGTCGGGAGGACATCCTTTCGGGAGGCCGCTCTGGGCGGCGATGCCGCTGCGGTCGCCTACGGTGCTGTGGCCGGCAATGCCGACCTGGCCGCCTATCATGCAGTTTGCGCCGATTTTGGCTGAACCGGCGACTCCTACCTGCGATGCCATGACGGTGTCGTGTCCTATGGTTACGTTGTGGGCTATCTGAATGAGGTTGTCGAGCTTCACGCCGCGGCCTATGCGGGTGCTGCCCATGGTGGAACGGTCGACGGTGGTGTTGGCGCCGATTTCGACGTCGTCGTCGATTTCAACGATGCCTATCTGCTCGATTTTGTGGTACACGCCATCGGCGTCGGGAGCGAAGCCGAAGCCGTCGGCTCCTATCACGGCTCCGCTGTGGAGCACGCACCGGCGTCCTATGCGGCAGCCGTGGTATATCTTTACGCCTGCGTAGACAACAGTGTCGTCGCCGACGCTGGTGCCCTCGCCGATGTAGGAGTTGGGGTATACTTTCACGTTTTCACCCAGCTTTACTCCTTTGCCTATGTATGCGAAAGCGCCGACATAACACGATGCCGGCACTTCTGCGCCCTCGGCTATAAAGCTCGGCTGCTCTATGCCTTGGGGCGACGGTTTGGTGACACTTGCGGCAAGCTCGAGCAGCTTGGCAAGCGTGCTGTAGGGGTCGGCGACGCGTATAAGCGTGGCTGCTATGGGTTGCTCGGCTTTGAAATCGTCGTTTACAAGCACTATCGACGCCTTCGTTTCGTAGATGAAGTGAGTGTACTTGGGGTTGGCAAGAAAGGTTATCGAGCCGGGGCCTGCTTCTTCTATCTTGGCGAAGGTCGATACCGACGCTTCGGGCGAGCCCTCGATGCGGCCGCCTGTATATTGTGCTATCTGTTGTGCTGTGAACTGCATTTCTTTAACCGTTTGGCTATTCAAAATGCAAAGTTCGCAAAAAAATCCGAAATATCCTCATTTTTACCGTGATATTTCGCACCGGACAGGCCGAAATTGGCCCGTACGGTGCGTTTAAGAGTATGTTTACTTTTGGCTTATGTTAAGATTTAGATAGATTTTTCGAGTATGTTTTAAGATTGAATGAAAGAGTTATGGGGTTCCATAACGACTGAATGAAAGCTTAAAACAAGCCGAATAAGCTTCTAAAGATTTCATAAAGTTAAAAGTAAACATACTCTAAAAGGTGATGAAGAATGCTGCCTGGGCTTATTCGAGGTCGTGAATCACCAGGCCGGAGCGTAACTTGGGCTCGAACCATGTGGTTTTCGGTGGCATTATATTGCCGGTGTCGGCGATGTCCATCAGTTGCTTCATGCTCACGGGGAAAAGGGCGAGGGCGAAGGCCATTTCGCCGCTGTCGACACGCCGTTTCAGTTCTTCGAGGCCGCGGATTCCGCCCACAAAGTCGATCCGTTTGTCGGACCGCAGATCGGTGATGCCTATGATGTCGCGCAGAATCAGGTCGGACGATATCGTTACGTCGAGCACACCGATCGGGTCGGTGTCGTCGTAAGTGCCGGGGCGTGCCGTAAGCGAGTACCAATGTCCTTCAAGGTAGAGTGCAAAGTTGTGGAGCGCATTGGGACGGTATGTTTCGGTGCCTTTGTCGATAACCACGAAGTTCTTTTCGAGACGTTCGAGGAATTCGGCTTCGGAGAGTCCGTTGAGGTCGCGGACAACACGGTTATAGTCGAAAATCTTAAGGTGCGAGGCCGGGAAGGCCACGGCGAGGAAGTAGTTGTACTCCTCGTCGCCGCGGTGCTCAGGGTTGGCGAGTGCTTTTTCATTGCCCACGAGGGCGGCTGCGGCCGAACGGTGATGGCCGTCGGCTATATAGAGGTACGGTATTGCGGCGAAAGCCTCGGTGACGGTCTTTATGGTAGCAGGGTCGGAGATTACCCAGAAATGGTGTCCGACACCGTCGGCCGAGGTGAAGTTGTACTCCGGTTCGGTGAGGGCTGTGCGGCGGATAATATCCTCGAGAACTTCATTGTCGGGAAAAGCGAAGAACACCGGTTCGATGTTTGCATTGTTGACACGCACGTGTTTCATGCGGTCCTCTTCCTTGTCGCGGCGTGTCAGCTCGTGCTTTTTGATGCGGCCTTCCATGTAGTCGGCCACGCTGGCTGCCACCACGATGCCGAACTGTGTGCGGCCGTCCATGCTCTGGGCGTAGATATAGTAGTGGTCTTCGTTGTCCTGCACCAGCCAGCCGTTGCGGCGGAAGGCTGCGAAGTTCTCGACGGCCTTGTCGTAGACCTCGGGACTGTGTTCGTCGGTACCGGGTGCGAAGTCTATTTCAGGTTTTATAATGTGGTAGAGCGAGCGTGGGTTGCCGGTGGCCTCGGCACGGGCTTCTTCGCTGTTGAGAACGTCGTAGGGGCGTGACGCGACTTCAGTCACAAGGTCGCGCGGAGGACGGATTCCCCGGAATGGTTTAACAGTTGCCATAGTGTGTTTTCTGTGTTAGATATAAGGAAGAACAAGCGGGCTGGCAAATCGCCCGGTTATTATGAAAATTTAGCTTATTGAGAAATGTCGGTCAGCACAATCCGGCGCGTTTGTCTATGGACTGCGGAGTGTACTGCACGCTGTAAATTCCTTCTTTGCGACGTTGTGCGTCGCGGGCAATATCGGCCTGACGGTCAGCTTCATCAAGGTCGCCTCTGTCAAGAGCGTCGTGATAGGCGTTAACTGCGCTTTCTCTGGTCGATTCATAGCCGTCGAAGCGATCCCAGTCTTCGGAACTGGGGCCTATAATCGGGCGTACTTTTTCGTGGTCATTACTGAATAAAGAATCGGTTATTGCTTGATGTCTTGCAATCTCTGCATCTGCCTGAGCATTCATATTTTGGATGAAGTCGTACGTTTTATCGTCGATCTGCCCTGTCGAATGCATCATATCGAACATTATGTTCATTTGATCGGGATCGCCGAAGGGATTGCTGATCAGATAGCCTGGTCTGGTGTGGCCGAACCCGGGCATAGACTGGCTTACACCCGGTGTAGTAGCGACGCCGGCACTATTGCCGGCATCAATGTCTGTGTTGTCTTCGGCATCGGTGGAAGTTTCGTCTATATCGGGAGTGTCGGCAGCAAGACTATCGCCGGTATCAACGTCCGTATCGGGCATATCGAACGACGAACCTATGAGCATACCGATTCCCAAGATGGCAAGGCGCCTCATCATTGCATTGCCTTTAGCATCGTCTTTTTTGCGGGCAATTGTCCGCAGACGAGTATAGAGAGCGGTGCGGCGGAAGTTGCCGAGCTCGTTGACGAGTGCGAGCGCCATGGTGATGAAAATCGGAATCGCTTTCAATGCCGATTGCGGTACGGGCCTATTGAAGTCCAGGGGGAATTTTTCGTCGAGAATCTGGTCGATTTCATCGGCGCAAAGCGTCATCTTTCCCGGAAGATTGCCACCTTCAATAAAAGCTGACGTAACAGGAAAACTTTTCTTAAACTCTTCAGGCAAGCCGGTTGAGTAGACTGTGGTGAGGATATCGATAGTCGATGTGTCGAGATAGCGGAGGTATGCTCTCAACTTGCATTTATCTGAGAGCAGCGACGACGGGATGAGATAGACTGTGAAAATACGCCCGTCGCGAGATACTTGAAAAATATAATTCTTCGTACCCCAGAACTCTGATTTGCGGTTCTCGCAGTATCTTATGGTGATGTCGCCGATTTTGTGAGTCAGCGGCAGATTGAGGTCCTCGCCGGATATCAGCGATATCTTTCTGTTGTTGTCGATGGTTTTTGCAGGTAGGATATTGCCGTTAAATAGAGCATCGGTTTCAACGGTTGCTATTTCAAGTTTCTCGATAAACTCTCTGACTTTCTGCTCTCTTTCTTTGTTGAGAGTGACTTTATCATTGGCCGGAAAATCGCTGCTAAAAGTGTAAGTTACCTTTTCGTTCTCATAATTCCAGGGGCTGCCGGGGCGTAATATCTTGGAGAGCATAGGATAGCTGTCGCGTAATTCCGTCGGTATGCCGAGATGGTATTTGTTCAGTGTTTTGGCCCTTCTTTTGTCTAAATTCGCTTCAATGACTGTTTCTGTCATAAGAAGGCCCTTGCCGTGGACAATCACGGTGCAATATTTGCCGGGGTGAACGGTCGACTCTTTCTGTACTAAAAGGAAATAGCGACCAGTAAGCCAGCTGAAACAGCCTTTAGCCCAGCAAATGTCGGATATTTTACTGTGTGGCAATATTAATTCGGTGAAGAA
This sequence comes from uncultured Porphyromonadaceae bacterium, assembly GCA_902462525.1. Lineage (GTDB taxonomy): Bacteria > Bacteroidota > Bacteroidia > Bacteroidales > Muribaculaceae > CAG-873. The sequence continues at coordinate 6,664 of CABQCA010000094.1, forward strand.
AGGTCTTCTGCAGTCACTGCTGTCGAGCATAGCTTTTGATTTAAGGATATTAGGAGAAGGAATGTTTTGTTCGATGGAACTATTATCTTAACTTTTTCGACTCCTTCGACTTTTTAAACTAATAATTACTCGCACCTGTCAACTATCAGAAGTATTCTGCCAGAATGAGGAAAACGAAGGTTGCCGGGGCTACGAAGAGCAGCGAGTCGATGCGGTCGAGAATGCCGCCGTGGCCCGGTATGAGACGACCAGAGTCTTTGATGCTGTGTGTGCGCTTGATGAGCGACTCGAAGAGGTCGCCCACAGTCGAGAACAGGCACACCATAATGCCGTAGAGCACCCACTCGACGGTTGTGAATACCGTCAGATGCAGCCATGCGCCGCAGAGATAGCCGGCGATGATGCAGCACGTCAGGCCTCCGAAAAATCCTTCCCACGATTTCTTGGGCGACAGCCGCTCGAAGAGCTTCCGCCGTCCTATCAGCGAACCTGTGCAGTATGCGCCGGTGTCGTTGAGCCATATCATCACAAACATTGAAAGCGCAATATCGCGGTAGCTGTCCGATTCGTAGCAGAGCGCGGCGTTGAGCAGGCCGAGGCTAAGGCCTATATAGCCCACGGCGAGGCTCGACATGGCAGCATTGCGGAAGGCGTTGGGCGATTTGTCGTAGAGGGCCGCCGTGAATCGGAAAACGGGGTAAAGCACGGCGAAACAGCCCAGAACCACAGTGCCGCTCAGGTTTATCTCGAAAAGCACCGGAAGCACGCAGAGGGCCAGCGCCGCCACCACATCGAGAATAAATGATGCCGTGCTGCTGTTTTTCATGGCTATCTGCCTGAATTCTATCATGGCAAGGAGCACAAACAGGGCCGTAAGGGCCGTGAACCAGCTGAGGCCGGCGAATATGGCGCCCACTATGAGAGCCACATATATGATGCCCGAAAGTGAGCGGGTGACGATGTTTTTCATTTAGTACGGAGATTTTTGACAAAGATAGAAAGAGCAGTCGTTCTATGCAAATTTAAACGCAAAAAAAGCCCCGATTCTTCACGAGTCGGGACTTCTTGTTTGAAAAGTTAGTGTGTATGAAAGTCGTTTCGGGCAATGCCCTTGTCTGTCTTATTACTGTTCTTTTGACCTTTGCTTCAGGCGAAGGTTTAAGCGGCTTTCTGGTATTAACATCTTTTAACGCGTGGGCTTCACCGGATTGATGGTGCCGTCCTCGGCGAAGGTCAGTTCATCGATGCACACCTGGCGGTGAACGCCGGGCTGTTTGTGCCGGTAGGCAGGGTTGATACGGTGGTAGACGATGCGCCAGGTGCTGTCGGGCAGTTCTACAACCGAGTTGTGGGCCGGCCCTAAGATGCCGTTGACGGCGTCCTGGCTGAGAATGACGGGCTTGTCTGCCACGGTGATGGGGCCGAGGGGCGACTTGGCGGTGCCGTAGGCGACGTGGTAGTTGGGCGAGCCGGTGTCGTCGACACTCCATGTGAAGTAGTAAGTGCCGTCCTTGAAGAACACATAGGGTGCCTCGCGGTAGGCGTAATCCTCGAGTGTGCCGCCTTCCGGGGTGAGGACGGTGACTGTCGATTCGTCGATTTCTGTCATCGAGGGCTTGAGTTCGGCGCCGGCCATGTAGCCGTTGCCCCAGTAGAGGTAGCTTTTGCCGCTCACGGGGTCGGTGAACACATCGACATCTATCTGCTGACCACCGCCGACGGGCGACTTGGTCACGATGGAATGGCCGAGGTCGGTGAAGGGGCCGACGGGGCTGTCGGCGGTGGCTACGCCGATTTCCTTGGCATCACCACCGGCGGGACGGGCGCTGTAGTAGAAGAAATATTTGTACTTGCCGTCGATCATCTTCTCCTCGATGGCCGGTGCCCAGGCGTTGCCTTCGGCCCAGGGTACCTGGTCGGTGGCTACATCGAGCATCACGCCTTCGTCAGTCCAGGTCCTGAGATCGTCGGACGAAAAAACGCTGAATGCTGTTCCGCCCCAGCCGGGTGTGCCGTCGGTGGTGGAGTAGATGTAGTATTTGCCGGTGTTTGCCGAATGAAGGATTTCGGGGTCGGCGTGCCAGTCGGGCAGCACAGGATTGGCGTTGACGTGGCCGTTGAGTCCTGCCGACGGCCACTTTTCGAGAAGTCGCTGCTTTTCGGCGCGGGTTATGGGCAGCACTGTGCCGTGGCGCGGGTGGAAGTCCATGCTTATGCTGTCGTTGATGACGGTGAAACTGTCGAGGTCGGCCGATTCGCAGAACTCGTAGCGGCCTTTCATATAGACGTCGTACATGAGAATGTACTTGTCGGAATTGTTGAGCTTGAAGATGCCGGAACCTTCGACGGCATCGTCGGTCTGCTGTTTGTAGTCGTCC
>CABQCA010000095.1 GCA_902462525.1 uncultured Porphyromonadaceae bacterium
TACCGTCGCGTTCTACGAGCGGATATCCGTCGGCAGTAAGGTAAAAATGAGCGTACTCATCGCCGACAAGCTGCACTTCGACAGTTGTGCCGTCGCCTTGTGTGAATGTCATAAGCCCTTTTTTAGCGGGTATGGCATATGCGGCAGCGGCACTTACGCCGAGCATGACCGCGGCCATCATAGGTTTCAGAAGGATATATTTATTCATTGTCTCGAATACAATTCGGCACAAAATTAACAAAAAATCGCAATTCGGATTATTAATGAATGTGAAAAATGCCCGAATTACTGTCAAAATGCCGCCGAATTGTGAATCGGAGGGGCTTGGTGACAGCTAAAGCCAGTAACTTGAGAAAATAATGATGTGCTTTTACGGTCAGAATCAGGGAAAAGTGCTATCTTTGCAGCATATTAGTCAGATTTTTACTTCTTAGTTATTATTACATGAATAAATTTTTACTTACCCTGTCAGCGGTGGCTGTGAGCGCATTCTATGTAGCTGCCGAAGAAAACGTTTTGGCAGAGGCCGATTTCTCGACTCTTACCAACGGTACTGAAGAAGCTCCGGTGCTTTGCACATCGTATCCTTACGGCCCCTCGGCATTCAAGGACTGGGTTGGCACAAGCACAGGCAAGATAGGTGAGGCCGGAACCTCCGGCATCTATATCCCTGACGGAAGCACCCTGTCGTCGCCTCGTTTTTCGGGAGTTACGACCACCGGAGGCGCCATCAAGGTTACCATGACGGTGAAACTCAACAATACCAATATTGGTGGCGTAAGTCTCGCATGGGGCTACGGCACGGCCCAGACTGTTTACCTCAGCAGCGGTGAATGGCAGGATATCGAGTATATCGTCACACCCACATCGGCATCGTCATACTCCAATCAGGCCAAAATATCGCCATTTCTTGTTGCCGACGGTATTTTCGTGAAGTATATCAAAATAGCTCAGTCGCCTGACTTTGTGTCGGCTCCTACGGTCTATCAGCCGTCCGATGCCGACGGAACATCGTTCACAGCCCGCTGGCGGACTGTCACCGGCGCTCTTAAATACTACATCGATGTCTACAGCTACGATGCTGCCGGCAACAAAGCTTTCTTCAAGGAGAATATGGAGGTTGTAGGTACGAGTGTGAAGATTGAGGGCCTTGACCCGGCTACAACCTATTATTACGTTGTCCGCGCCGCTAACGCAACCGGTGTCTCCAGCGACTCGGAAGAAATCGAGGTCGTAAAGGTCATCACTGAGATTGCGACGCCTGTGGCCAAGCTGATGTCGTGTGACGAAAGCGGCAACTTTACCGCATCGTGGAGTGAGGTCGCCGATGCCGACAGTTACTCTGTGGCTGTTTTCCGCTCGACGGTTCTTGCGGAGGCCGCCGAAGCTACCGTCCTGAGCGAGGATTTCAGCGCCATGACAACCGGTTCGCTCAGCTCCGTCGATTTCATAGGCGAGAGCAAGCTTGCTCTGCTCAGCGAACCCGGCTGGACGGGCAGTGACCTACTCAGCGCCGGAGGAGCAATCGGCATTTCTCCTTTCAGTGGAGATGCTTATATCGCCACACCGGCTCTCGACCTGTCGGCCGACGGCGGCAAGGCCACAGTGGTCATAAACATGGCCGGCAACCGGTATGGAACGTTTTACACCGGATATGTGGTTAAATTCTCGACTGTTGACGCCAATGGCAATGAATCGGTTCCCGTCGAAGTGACTATTGACAAGAAGGAATTCGCCGACTATACAGTTGCCCTCACCGGATGTACCGATGCCACCAAGGTCAAGGTGGCAGTGTCGGGCGACGATCGTGTGATAATCGACAACATCGACATAAAGCAGCTCAAGCCTGCCGGCTATGTGAGCACCACAACCTATGCTACAGCCGAGACCGAGGCCTGCGAGTACAGCGGCAAGGTGGAATTTGAAGCGGGCGTTAACTACACATTCGCCGTGGCTGCCAACGGCCGTACTGTCGACGGCGGTGAGATTACTGAAATTTCGTCGTCGCCGAGCGAGCCTCTTGTCATCACACCCAGCAGCGGTATCGGTTCGGTCGATGCTGCCGACAGTACAGTCATTGCCAAAGCCGGAGAAGGCACTGTTGCCATCACTACTCCAGCAGCGGCAACCGTTGAGATTGCCGATATTGCCGGCCGTGTGCTCGTGCGTTCGGCAGTCGCCGAAGGAACAAGCAGCATAGCTGTTCCGGCACGCGGTGTAGTGATAGTGAAGGTCGGTGCCAAAACAGCTAAAATGATATTCTGATAAATTTTTCCTCACCACCTTAGGGCGGTGCGCGACATCAGCAGCCGCGTACCGCCTTATTTTACATTTCTTGTCATGAAGAAAATACTTCCTTTTCTGTTTGCCGCTCTGCTTCCGGCCTCTGCCGGCGCCCGCGCTATCGGCAGCTCGGAGGCCGCCGCGATAGCAGCGCAGTTTCTGCACGGCGGCACTGCTGCAGCCATGCAAAAAGCGCCGTTAAAGGATAAAAAATTTGAAAACGAACCATACTATATTTTCAACCGCGGCGCCGGCGCCGGATTTGTCATTGTTTCCGGCGACGATCGCCTCGGTAGCGTCCTGGGATATGCCGACAAAGGCTGCATAGACCCCGATAACGCGCCTGAAGGCCTACGCGGTCTCCTTGATATGTATGAAAACGCGTATTCGGCTCTCGGTGAAGACCGTGAAACCGGCGCTACGGCATTGACCGAGCAGCCTGTCGCCGTGGTCGAACCGCTGTTGGGCGACATCGCATGGGGACAGAACTACCCATTCAATAACATGACTCCCGTCTATACTCAGGACGGGGCCGAGCGCCACTACTACACAGGCTGTGTCGCTACTGCAGCCACGCAGATAATGCGCTACTACAGTTACCCGGCACAGGGCAGCGGCAGCAAGACATACACCGACCGCGCTTCGGGGCAGACGCTGAGCGCCGATTTTGGCGCCACTGCCTACGACTGGGCCAATATGCCTGCGGTATCGCCTGTGATTCCGCGGCCTGCTGTCCGCGATGCATATGCCACACTGGCGGCGCAAATGGGCGTGGCTCTGGAAATGCAGTACGAAGTTGCCGGCAGCGGCACATACGACATGCTTGTGCCGTATGCCCTGCGTACTTATTTCGGCTACGACGCCGGCGTGCGCAGCCATCGCCGCGACTGCTATCCTACTTCGGAATGGATGGCTATTATTAAGGCCGAGCTCGATGCCGGTCGTCCGGTGTTCTATGGCGGCACGAGCGACCGCGGCACCGGCGGCCATGCCTTTGTGCTCGACGGCTATGACAGCGCCGACTATGTGCATGTGAACTGGGGCTGGACAGGCCGCAGCAACGGTTATTTTATGATAAATCATCTCGACCCGCAGAGTCTTGGCGAAGGCGGCGGTGCCGGCGGTTATAATCTCAGCCAGGATATGGTGACGGGCATACGCCCGGCAACAGAAGGCTCGGCTATGTCGTATGCTCTCTATGGTGCTTCGCGTTTCAGTTTCGACGGACCGTTCGCCGGCACGTTCAACGCCATGTCATATGTCGAGAATATCGATGTTGAACCTTATAACGGCCGTATTGAGGTACTTCTCACCGATAAGGACGGAAATATCGCGGCGAGTCTCGGCGGCGAGGATATCTCGATTCCCGGGTTTTCGGCCGGACATTCCGGCAGCGTGTTTTTCCGGCCGACGAATGTGACTTCGGAAGTAAGCGGCGTGGCCGACGGCGACTACACCGTGCGTATGGGCTACCGTCAGGGCGACGGCAGTTTCGCAATTCTGCGCCATCCCAAAGGGTTGCCGGCGTGCTACGATGTGAAAGTGTCGCGGGGTATTGTCAGTATTGCGGGCCGTCGCGAGCCGGCTCCCGACTGTGTTCTCACGGAGCCAGTCGGAACCGACGGCGATTTCTATGCCGGGGGTGCCGCGCGGCTTTCCCTCGCCATAGCCAACCGCAGCGCCGACTTCGTGGTGACGTCGCTTACGCTACGCCTCACAAGCTGCACCGATGCTTCGGTAAGCTTCGACACGTCGCTGGGCTGCAACATCTACGATGAGTCGGCCGAGCGTCTTGATGTTCTGATGCCTGTGTCGGCGGCTGTCCCGGAGGGCGACTATTGGCTCACTGCAGTAGTGAAGGAGGGCGACAAGGAATATGCCGTGGCCGATGGCGCCGTCGGTCCGACACAGGTAAGAGTAAAATCCGTCACGGGACCTGTTGTGCGCGTAGCATCGGAAATGGCTTGGACTTCGGGCGCTTCCGATGCCTTGGCCGGTGCTGTCCGTCAGGGCGAACTTTTCGGAGGTACAGTGGCGCTTCGCAATGCGGCGTTGCCTGGTTCTGTATCGGTTCTTGCGCGATTTGTCAATGAAACTACCGGCGAAAGTATTCCTCTTGTGCAGAGTGATGTCGATTTTACAGGAAATACGCCTCAGAGCGTGAGCTTCGCACGCTATCTGCCTTTCGATCCGGGCTCTTACCGCGTGACATATACCGCTGTCGACAGCGACGGACGTGAGACACCGCTCTACGACCCTTTCGAGCCTACAATAGTGACTGTGGCTTCTTCCGACAAACTGACCGCCGAAATGGTAGAATTCAGTATGCCCGAGCGTCTGCGTCAGGGCGAACGCGTGGCATGCTCGCTCACCTACCGCGGTCTGGCTACGGTTTCGCAGAACCTGTATGTGCGTCTGCGGCGTCTCACTTATCGCGGCGGCGAACTGGCCTACATGGGTTCGCAGCGTTTCGAGCCGGGAGTAGAGAAGAGCATCAGTTTCAACTACAGGCCCGGTACTGACCTTGAAGACGGTCTTTATATGGTAATCGCTCAGACGGGCAACACCAGCGCTCAGACCGACATGGGCAATTACTCGGCTTATGGACGCGTTATTGCCATGGGCGATGTGACTTCTGCCGAACTGATCGAGGCCCGGAACAGTATTGCAGTGTGGGTCGAAGGCCGCACGCTGCGTTGTGCCGCCGACGGCGACTGCACTATAGACCGCATCGAGGTCTACAATGCCGCAGGTACTCTTGTGGCAACCGATGCCGACCTCAGTGCTCTTGCCGCGGGTTTCTACATAGCACGCGTGGCCCTCGCCGACGGCCGCTCTGCCGTTGCTAAAATCGCTCTGTAGACCTTAGTATAAAGTATACAAAATAACGGCCCCGTAGATTTCGCTTGTGCGTTTTCTACGGGGCCGTGATTATTGGTCCGGTCTTCAACCGACAGCCGGTCTGCCTAAATCAAGGATCTGTAGGCGTCGAGGGCTTTGCCGTAGGCCGAAGCGTCGACTTTCATTTTTGTGCAGAGGGTCACGTACTCGTCGAGAGCCTGTACTATCGATGCTATCTCCTCCCGGTGCGGGCTCTGGCGCTTCTTGGGCAGATTCACACGATATTCTTCGGCCGCTTTTGTTTTGCGGATTATGTCGGAGAACATGGTGAAGAGGCGCTTGTTGCCGGCGGCCTGGTAGCGGTCGCGGTTCTTCTCGAGCGCGGCAACGAAAGCCTGCGGGTCGAAATCATCGGGTTTTTCCTCTTCTGCGGTTTTCGGTTTCTCTTTTTTTACGGGGGCAGGACCGGCTACGAGCTGCATCACGCGTGCGCGGAGCAGAGCATCGGCAGAGACAACATGTGCGAAATTGCCTCCGAGGTTTTGCTTGAAGTACGGATTGCGTGCAGCTTCGCCGCGCAGCAGCAACAGCGTGCTGCTGCGGTCGGCATGCCGTTTTCGGCAAGAAAATCATCGAGAGCGCGCCGCAGTTCGCCATCGCCGCCGGTGGCGTCGATTTCCCAGCGGTTAAGCCTGTAGCGGTAGGTATTGCCGTTGGTCAGCATGATATTGTCCATCACGATCTGATCGGTGCTTCTGAAGAATTCATCGGCTGCACGACGGAGAGGACCTGTGTTCAGTTCGCGTGATTCGTAGGGGTTTTCAGCACATACGTCGGCCCAGATTATATCTTCAACAGCCTTGCTGCGCTGGTCTGTACCCAAGCCGATGAAGGTTTTCTCGACAATTGGCGTGGATTCGTCGGCGTCGATGAGCTGGAAGGTGATGTCACCGCCCTCGGCGCGCGCCACAAGCACTTTCTGCGCGGTGTATTCGCTCAGCATAGTTTCGCGGACGAAGCGTGCGAGGTAGTCGCGGAACTTTTCGGCTTTTACATTTTCGTAGCCGTTTTCTCTGAACAGATTGAAAACGTGCAGCCGCTCGTTGTCGCTGATGTTCGATTCGAAAATGATGGTCAGTGGCATTGAGGCCCGGTAATCTTCGGGCCTGAGGTCGCTTTGGAACATCACTTCGCAGAAGAAGCGGCCGAATACCCATTCGGCGGCATCGAGAATCAGCTCGTTGGCGGGTTTTGTCTTTCCGTCGAGAGTGTATGAGCGGTTTAGCGACAAAGAGTCGAAATAGTTTGCGAATGCGCCTGCAGTGCCGCCTTCGGCGGCTCGGAGAGCCTCATTGCCTATGACGATTCCGGCCTGCGAGCAGTAGAAAGCCGGCGGTACCGGCCATTGTGCCCCTGGCATGGAGCGAAGTTTTCCCTCGCCATCGCACAGCCTGTATTCGAAGGCCATGCGATGGCGGGAAAGAGATATCAGTATTTTATAACTGTCGGTCATTTGATGAGTTTAAGCAGAGTTTCGTCGTAGAACTTCATGCCTTCAAGAATGATAATCGGCGCCACAAAGTTGAAGCCCTTTCCGGCTTCGGCCTGTTCCTTGGCATCGCGGAATTCGGGCATGTTCTGCACATAGGCTGTCATCTTCAGATTCTGGCAGGCGTTTTTCAGTTCGTTGGGGTTAACATTCCAGCCGAAGAGCTGGCTTGCCGCCTGATAGAAGAAACCGCAGAAGTCGGTGAATTTCTGAGCCTGCGGTTTTGTGCTGCTTGCCGAGAAGCGTGTACCGATGACTTTCACCATTGCCGGTGTGAGCGAGTTGACAAAGTCGAGTTCGCGGCGTACGTTGTCTTTACCGCGCACTTCGAAGCCGGCTTCGCCGATGATTTCTGATGGCTGTTCGTGCTTGGGACGCATGAGCTTCGTATTGCCCTTGGCCAGTCCCTTCGAAACTTCGTACTTGATGTCAGGATCATCGAGCTTGGGCAGTTCGATAACCTGCCAGCCTGCGAGTGTTTCCTTGAGGTGATCGACGCCGTATCCGCGGACAAACATGCCGCCGTAGTACTGGTTTGCAGCACCGGGGTTGATAGTCGAGAGCCACTGGAACAGGCGCGACCCCTTGCCGGCGAAGGTGACGCGGACGTTGGGGCGTGTCTTGGCTTCCCATTCGGTGTCGGGTGTGCGTTTGAGGTCGTCGATGAGCTTGTGGGCTATCTGGCCTGCGTAGTACATGAGCAGACCGGTTACGTACATGTTGACGCACATCAGCTGCGGGCAGTAGGCTGCGATCTTGCGGTAGAAGTCTTCGAGCTGGTTTTCCTTGAGCTTGTTGACAATCTGATTGAAGAAGTAGGAGGCGGTCTGGGGACCGTAGGTGTCGTTGCCCATGTTGAGGCCTACCATCTTGATGCCGTACTGCTGGCAGATTTCGGTGAGCACTCTCTTGAATGAAGGGAAGCGGCCTACGGCCTGCGACACACGTTGTGCGGCGAAGCGAACCGAGTTCTGCTTCACCATCGTTACGTTGCCGCAGAGGTAGAAGAGAGCCGATATGTCGGTGGTGCTTCCGCCGACGTCAAAGCAGAGGTTGAGCACATTTTCTTCGTCGCCGTACTTCTTGGAAATGAAGTTGGCTACCGATTCGGCCTCGGAGAGCGATGCCTGAGCGACGCCGTCGGCATACATCGGTTCGGGTTCATAGCGTACTTCAGCATTGGGGTCGTCAGGCATGAGATCATCGGCAGGAGCCTGCTCAGCCGTTTTTGCTTCAGCTTTAGGAGCCGGTGTATTGAAACCACCTTCGAAGCCACCGCCGCCGAAACCGTTACTGAAACCACTGCCGCTGTCGAAACCGCCGCCTCCGTTGAAGGAGTTGCCGCTGAAAGAACTGTCGGCTTCGTCGGCCGCGGCGCCGAATGCGCCTTCGCCCATTTCACTGCCGAAGCTGCGGGTGTCGGTGTAGCGGCTTATTTCGAGATCCTTGCGCTGTCCGTCGATAATGAGCGGCGAGATGTTGCGCAGGCTGTCCCATATCTGCTGGTAGGAGTAGAGTAGCTGTCCGGCCATCGACGAGGGATAGGACCACTTGACGCTTTTGGGAAGGAGCCCTTTTTCGAAGAGATTGGCATAGACCTGAAGCATGAGCGTGCGCAGGAAGGCGCTCTTGTGTGCAATGTCGTCGTCGGTGTCTTCCCACTTCATATTGTGGATTTGGGTCACTTCGCCGACACAGGGATAGCGCAGGCTTATGGTCTTGTTGTCGGAGTTGATAAATGGCAGGTTTTCGGCAAAACAGGGGAAGCCGCCGATCACTTCCTGCTCGTTGCGCATCTTAAGGGTCTCGCCGTTTGCGAGGTCAGGCAGACGACGGTTGTCGTGCAGAGTGAGCACGCTGTTGATGGCGTTCGAGGGCACTTCGGTGCCTTTGCCGGGGAAGAAGAAAATCTGGCTTTCTGTGGGCGGAGGTGTAGGCATTCCCGGCATCTCGCGTCCCATCAGCGACACACGCTGGTTACTGAATATGAATGCCTGTTCGCCAAGGGTGTTGTTGGAATAGGCGATAGAGGTGTTTGTACTGCCGAAGTCGATGCCCAGACGCACATCTGAGAATGTCATGTTGTTGGAGCCGGGCAGCATCCAGTCGTGCGGCAGATCTGTCTTGCCCTGAGCCGAACTGTAGTTTATGAGAAGATAGCCGCCTTCGTCGCCGGTGGGCGACTGCAGACGCACGCCCTTGAAGGGCACATTGGAGCGGTAGATTTCGTATTTGTAGGCATTGTCGGCCACGGCATCGGTTGAGCGCACCAGAAGTTTTGCTGTGGCAACATCTTGGCCGACAGTGATCTGTCCTTCTTTGCAGAGAAGAATAGGTGAGCCGGTTTCGTCGACAGCGATTC
>CABQCA010000096.1 GCA_902462525.1 uncultured Porphyromonadaceae bacterium
CGGCGGGAAAGCCGTTGGCTATGCCTTTGGCGCAGGTGATGATGTCGGGGCGTATGCCTGCATATTGATGGGCAAAGAAGCGGCCCGAACGGCCGTAGCCCGACTGTATCTCGTCGAGTATCAGGAGTGTGCCAGTATCGTGGCAGACTGCGGCAAGTTCTTTGAGGAATCCGGGGCCGGGCACGTGTATGCCTGCAACGCCCTGTATGCCCTCAATAATAGCGGCGGCGTATCTTCCAGTAGCCAGTTCGGCACGCGCCGGCGCTATGTCGTTAAAGGGCACGAAGGTGACCTTGTCGGTGACATTGAACGGCGCGCGGATAGCAGGATTGTCGGTGGCGGCTACTGCGCCCGAAGTACGGCCATGGAAAGCTTTCCCGAATGCGAGAATTCGGTCGCGTCCGGTGGCGAACGAAGCCAGTTTGATAGCGTTCTCATTAGCTTCGGCACCCGAGTTGCACAGAAACAGCTGATAGTTGTTGTAGCCTGATGCGTTTCCGAGTTTATCGGCAAGTGTCTGCTGCAGTGAGTTCTGCACAGAGTTGGAGTAGAATCCCAGACGGGCTGCCTGGTCGGCGATGGCCCGGACGTAGTGCGGATGGGCATGCCCTATTGAAATGACTGCATGGCCGCCGTAGAGGTCGAGATAGTCGGTACCGTCGGCTGTGTAGACGTGACAGCCCTTGCCGCGGACCGGCTCTATGTCGTATAGTGAATAAACGTCGAATAGTTTCATTAGAAAGCTGATGGTTTGAGCCGGAGGCCTGTGCGCTGGTCGAAGCCGAGCATTATGTTCATATTCTGCACGGCCTGCCCGGAGGCGCCTTTTAGAAGATTGTCCTCGGCGCAGGCTATGAGGAGCCGGTCGCCGTGCTTCTCTACGTGAATAATCGCTTTGTTGGTGTTCACAGCCTGCTTGAGGTCGACAAGCTGGTCGCTGACGATTGTGAAAGGTGCGTCGGCATAGAAATCCTTGTAAAGCTTGACGGCTTCTTCTTCGCTCAGCCCGCATTTGAGATGAGTCACTGCGAAGATGCCGCGGGCGAAGTCGCCGCGCATGGGCACGAAGTTGATGTGCGCCCTGTTTCCGGGCTGAAGTTTTTGCAAAGTAGCTCCGATTTCGATGAGATGCTGGTGCGTGAATGCCTTGTAGACTGAGATGTTGTCGCTGCGCCAGCTGAAATGCGTAGTCGTTCCAGGTTTCACGCCCGCACCGGTGGAGCCAGTGAGAGCGGTTATGTTTATGTCGCCGTCGTCGGGCAGCAGGTGTGCTGCGGCGAGCGGCAACAGCGATAGCTGCAGAGCCGTGGCGAAGCAACCCGGATTGGCCACCGAGTCGGTGGCTGCGATGCGGTCGAAGTTGATTTCCGGCAGGCCGTAGACGTAGCCGTCGCTTTCGTCGCGATAATCCTGTGCGAGGTCTATCACCTTCAGACCTTCGGGACGGCTGTTTTCGGCCCAGAATTCACGGCTGTGGCCGTGAGCGGAGCAGAGGAAAAGAACGTCGATGCTGTCGAGGGGGTGCTCGGACGAAAAGACGAGATCGGTTTCACCGAGCAGTCCGCCATGCACGTTCACAACAGGTTTGCCGGCATTGCTTGTGGAATGAACAAAGGCGACGCTAACCTCAGGATGATTGATGAGCAGACGCAGAAGTTCGCCGGCGGTGTAGCCGGCGCCTCCAATGATACCGACTTTTTTCATTCGGTCTTACCGTTTTTTTTCTGGTTGTTGTGGTAGATTTTCATCTGGTTGCCCATGATGCGGGTGAAACCTTTGACGTCATCGGCAGTCCAGGCCTTGTTGACTTCGCCGTATTCGCCGAAGTCGGTCTTCATGAGGTCGAAGGGCGAATCGACGCCTACGAGGGTGTAGGTGTAGGGACGGAGCATGAGCTCGACGGTGCCGGTGACATTGCGCTGCGAGCTTTCGAGCATTGCTTCGATGTCGCGCATAACAGGTTCGAGATACTGGGCCTCATGGAGGAACATGCCGTACCATGTGCCCACCTGATCTTTCCAGTACTGCTGCCACTTGGTGAGAGTGTGCTTTTCGAGCATCTTATGGGCGGCGATGATGAGAATCGGGCCGGCTGCCTCGAAGCCCACGCGGCCCTTGATTCCGATTATGGTATCGCCTATGTGCATGTCGCGCCCGATGCCGAAGCGAGAGCCGAGAGCTTCGACCTGACGGATAGCCTCTACCTTGTCGGAGTACTCCACGCCGTTAACTGCTGAAATCTCCCCTTCCTTGAACGATATTGTGAGTTTTTCTGGTTCGGTGGCAGTAACCTGCGACGGATATGCTTCTTCGGGGAGGGTCTGCTCGGAGTGCAGGGTTTCCTTGCCGCCTATAGAAGTGCCCCACAGGCCTTTGTTGATGGAGTATTCCATCTTTTTGAAGTCGGCAACGTAGCCGTGTTCGCGAAGATAATTTATTTCGTACTCGCGCGTGAGTGTGAGGTCGCGTGTGGGGGTTATGATTTCAATTTCGGGAGCGAGAATCTGGAAAGTAAGGTCGAACCGAATCTGGTCGTTACCGGCTCCAGTCGAGCCGTGGGCTATTGCATCGGCGCCTATTTCCTTAGCGTAGTTAATGGTTGCAATGGCCTGGAATATACGCTCGGAGCTTACCGAGATAGGATAAGTACCGTTTCGGAGAACATTGCCGGCCACCATGTAACGGATGCTTTTGTTGTAGTATTCCTGAGTGATGTCGAGTGTGACGTGCGATGCGGCGCCGAGGCGGCGGCTCTTTTCGGCTATAGCGTCGAGATCTTCGGGCGTGAAGCCACCGGTGTTGGCGATTGCCGTATGTACTTCGTAGCCAAGGTCTTCTGCGAGATATTTTACTGCGAATGAGGTGTCAAGTCCCCCCGAGAAGGCGAGAACCACCTTCTTTTTCTTTGTTGTTTCTGTCATTATGTTTTTTTGTATTTCGCAAGTTTTCAACTTGCTCAATTAAGAGTGAAGGGTGAAAGGTGAAGATAATGGCGTATGTGACAATTTCTATTATCTTCACTCAGGCGAAGCCTGAATTTTCACCTTTTTTACTTCAACTTGAGCTTGCGAAAGTTGCATGATTATTCGATTTCGTTATTTGATGGCGTTGAGATGGAGTAGCTTGTTGAGGCTGTTCTTCACCTTCATAAGGTAGGGGTTGGAGCGTTCTTTCTCTGTAAGAGGTTGCATCGGATCATAGAGCATACCGGTACAGAGACACATCCTGCGGTTGTTGCGCTGAAGGATGTCGTAGTTTCTGCAGCCCTCGCATCCTCGCCAGAATTCTTCATCATCGGTGAGTTCCGAGAAGGTGACGGGTTTGTAGCCCATTCGTGAATTGAGCTTCATTACCGGGAGTGATGTGGTGATGGAGAATAGTTTGGCAAACGGAAATCGAAGTCGAGCCAGCTCGAAAGTTTTCGCCTTGATGGCGCCGGCAAGGCCAAGATGGCGGTAATCTGGGTCGACAATCAATCCGGATGTAGCAACGAAATCACCATGACTCCAGCTTTCAATGTAGCTGAACCCTACAAGACGGTCGCCGTGGAGCGCCACCACACTCTTGCCGCCGTTGATTTTTGCGGCAATGTACTCGGGGGTGCGCTTAGCGATACCGGTGCCTCGCTGAAGGGCCGATTCGTATATCAGTCTTACTATCAGCTCGGCGTGGCATGCATCCGAGGGTTCGGCAAACTTGACAGTGATGTCTGAAATGTCCATTTTGAAAAGTTTCCGAAAAAGATTGTTTACATATATTGGCACCGTTTTGGTGAAACTGCGCCTTTGAGCTGGCAAAGTTACAATATTATTTTCAATTACATTACTTTTGCAAAGGTATTTTTGAAGTTTGTTTTTGATTTTAAGGAAGTTTAAATTGCAGTCAGTTCTACAACGGACGATGTGTAGTGTTTTGTACCGAAGAGATCGAGTCCGATTTTCATCAGATAGTCGCCTGAGAACGTTTTTCCGTTCTCAGGTAAAGTGGCAGTTGCCGAAGGCATGAGGTTTATTTCATTCACTCTGTACTGTTTGTCGGGATCAAGCCCCTGCAGTTTCACTTTACGGATATTCTCACCGAAACGCGGTGCAAGGTTGTAGGCGAATACAACGCCCGTGCCGCGAGTACCGTCAACATACTCCACTGCCATGTGGTCAGTTTCGTAAGGCGATACGAGCCGATACTGTGAGCCGTCCATTATAGCGGGGTTGAGGCGTTTCCAGTTGGCTATGGCGATGCGGCAGAATTCTATGTCGTCGTCGGACAGGTCTTTGAGTTCGATGTCGAAACCGAGGCGACACATCGATGCCATGTCTGTGCGGAATTTGACGGAGGTTTTTTTGTTCCAGCTCGTCACATGGGCCGCCATCGACTTGGCCGGGAAGAACTGCGAGAAACCCCACTGAATGTAAGCACGCTCGACAGGATCGGTGTTATCGGAGCACCAGAATTCAGTGAAGTATCTGAGGGCTTCGTAGTCGCATCGGCCGCCGCCCCCCGAGCACAGCATCATGGGAACATCGGGATATTTTTCTTTCACACGGCCGAGCACTTTATAGATGCCTCGGACGTGGTCGATGTAGAGCCGGCCTTGTTTTTCTTTATTATATGGCGAATAGATATTTGTTATAGGTGAGTTGCAGTCCCATTTGAAGTATGCTACTTCGGGATTTTCGGAGAGTATGCTGTCTACAACACCAAAGACAAAGTCCTGCACTTCGGGATTGCTGAGGTCGAGTACGAGCTGATTTCGGAAGTAGTATGTTTCGCGATTGGGCTGTTCGATGACCCAGTCGGGATGTTTCTCGTATAGTTCGCTTTTCGGATTGACCATTTCAGGCTCTATCC
Organism: uncultured Porphyromonadaceae bacterium; assembly: GCA_902462525.1. Taxonomy (GTDB): domain Bacteria; phylum Bacteroidota; class Bacteroidia; order Bacteroidales; family Muribaculaceae; genus CAG-873. Next base: position 4,849 of record CABQCA010000096.1, read on the forward strand.
ATATCCCGAATTTCACACCCGCGGTCTTGGCGGCTTTTACCAGAGCGGGGATGCCGCCCGGTAGTTTGGAGCGTGTGGCCTGCCAGTCGCCTAATCCGGCTTTGTCGTTTTCGCGCGGATATTTGTTGGCAAACCAGCCGTCGTCGAGCAGAAACATGTCGACTCCGAGGTCGCGTGCTTCTTTCATGATTTTGGCGAGGCTTTTTTCATTGAAATTGAAACCTGTGTTTTCCCAGTTGTTGAGCAATGTCATTCTCCGGCCGCAGCCGTCCTTAAGGGTGTAGCGCCTGGCCCAGTCGTGAAGATTTCTCGAGCCTTGCGATGTACCGTCGTAGCTGACGGTGAAAATAAATTCGGGAGTGGTGAAAGTCTCGCCGGCTTTTAGTTCATAAGCAGAGGCATACGGGTTTATACCCGGCAGTACCCGCAGGTATCCGGCATTGTCGACCTCGAATGTGAAACGGAAATTTCCGGTCCATCCGATAGTGCCCATCAGCACTTCTCCGCTGTTTTCGCTTACCGGAGCGCCGAGGCCTATTTCGAAGAACGGTTCGGCATGGAGTGCTGCGCGGCTTCCGAGTTTGGTGTCGATGATTTTCTTGCCGAAGCGAAGTTCCTGACTGCTCATCTGTGCTTCTTTTGCCCAGTCGCTGCTGAATTCCGTGAGCCAGTAGCATGGCTCGTTGAAGTAGAGCATGGCCGAGGCATATCGCGACAAAGTGACCGGAGCTTCCTCGCGGTGAGATATTTCGCTCCATGCTGTGATGACATTTTCTTTCGGATATGCGACATAGAAGAGGTTTACGTCTAATGGATATTTGTCGTCGCGCATAGTGATGCGTGTCATGGTACCTCCGTCGACATTTTTTATCTCGCAGTCTGTATAATAGAGAAATGTAGTCATATTGCCGTCGGCATGTGTAACGGCGAGCGCAGGTTCGAAAAAGTCTTCGTTTCCCGATGTCGAATAAGCTTCCCAGCCGCGCCGGCTGACAGAACCGTCGCTGCCGGAGCGATGATACCATTGCGGAATCTCAGCGTCGGAGCGGTGTTTCAGCTTAGGTCCGAGATATGTCTGGTAGAGGCGTCCGTTGTCGCCTACCTTGAGCACAAGGTCGGTGTTGTCTGTTTCAATTATGATAGTTTTGCCGGTGTCGGCGGTTGCTGCTGACATGGGGAAAATCAAGCCTATAGCAGCTGCTATTGTCAGGAGTGTCTTCATGGAATAAATAATGTTTTTTCTTTTATAGACGCACAAAATTAGTGATTCTATTGCGAAAATAAGGAAAAAATTGAGATGAAAGGACGCGGGAAAGGAAATATTTTGCTAACTTTGCAGAGCGATTCTGCTGACGGCAGAGACATTCCTATGGATAAATGAACACTACGGCACGTCATATAAGCTATTTGCTGGTCGAACACGACATTGTTGTCGTGCCGGCTTTCGGCGTATTCCGTCGTAATCACCGTTGTGCCGTTTTTGAAAACGGTGTGCTTGTTCCGCCAGCTGATGATATCGTGTTCATAGCCGACGAGAGCGTACGTGACAATGAACTTTCCATGTCGATTGCCCGTAGTCTTGTCTGCGACCCTCAGGCGGCTGCAGAACGTGTGTCCGCTGATGTGGCGGAGATCAAATCGCGGCTACAGGCCGGTCAGTGCGTTGCTGTTGGCTCTGCCGGTTCTCTTCGCAATTCTTCCGAGTACGGAGGCGCTGTTTTTGTCAGCGAAATCCGCCGTGAAGTGTCTGCTATGAGCTGGCTTGCCCCCATAGAGCCTCTCCGGCGTGAGGAGATGTCTGCAGAAAAGGCAACCGTTACTCCGGAAGAACAGCAAAAACGCAGCATCTTCCTTCAGTCGCTGCAGCGTACGGCATCAAGTGCAGCAGTGTTCGCGTTGCTTGTGCTTATTGCTTTCGTTGCTTCCCAACTTCCGCGACGTCAGACACAGAACACTCAGGCAGCTTCATTCGGATTCGAGGGTATTGATTCACGACCTCAGGAGCTTATTCGGCCGGAACAGGAATCGGAAAAGGCTCTTGTTCTTATCATCAACACTCCGTCCGACGGCATGAGTATCGTGGATCCTTCGGAGAGAAAGCGCCTTGTTGCTAATGAACAAAATGTTTCGTCCGACAGTTACTATCTTGTAGTTGCATCGCTCGCTTCAGTCGACGATGCCCGCAAATTCATAGCCGCCTATCCGGAGGAACTCGGTCTGAAAATTCTTGAAACAGAGGGCCGTTGTCGTGTCTACGCTGCTTCCGGCAATTCGTTTGCCGCTACAAAGGCCGCAGCCGATGCCGCCGCTCTTTTCGAGCGCTTCCCTTCGGCATGGATTTGCCATAACTGATTTAGGGCGAGGCAGGAGGCTTCGCTGTCGCCGTACTACGCCCCTCGTACCTTGTCCCTCGCTCCAAAAAATAACGATATTATGGAAAATCTGAGAGAACTCCTTCTTACCCGTCACAGCATACGCCGCTACACCGACAAGCCTCTTGACAGCGAGCATGTGAAAACTATCCTTGAAGCCGGATTGTTGGCTCCGTCATCGAAGAACGCACGTTCATGGCAGTTTGTAGCTGTTGAAGATCCGGCTGTCCTTGCCCGTCTGAGCGAATGTAAACCAAACTATGCCACATCGATAAAAGACGCACGTCTGGCTGTTGTGGTATGCACCGATCCGGCAAAAAGTGAGGCGTACATAGAAGATGCGACTGTTGCTGCTATCCTGATGCATCTTCAGGCTGCTGATTTGGGCATAGGATCATGCTGGGTGCAGGTTCGCGGACGTCTTGCAGCCGACGGCGAACCGTCGGAGAATATAGTCCGTGAGATTCTCGGTATTCCCGACGATATTGTGGTTGAATGTGTGATGACCTTCGGTTATCCCGATGAGACACGTCGTCCTGTCAATCCCGAAAAATTGCTTTGGGAAAAAGTACACATAGGTTCATGGAATCAGAGTCAGAACGACTGAACGACAGACTTTGTGTAGTTATAGCCGGCGCCGGCAATGTGGCATCGCATATAGCTGAAGCACTTGCCGCTTCACCTGTGTGTAATCTGGCAGCCATTGCAAGCCGTGATCCGGCCCATGCCGAAGCTTTGGCGACTTCGACCGGTGCCAAAGCGTGCCGCTATTGCGAACTTGCCGCCTACAGGCCCGATGTCATAATAATGTCTGTTGCCGACCGTGCCGCCGCCGATGTAGTGTCGGCTATTGGGCGAATAGGCGACTCTGTGCTTGCCCTTCATACATCAGGTACGCTCGACAAGTCGGTAATGGCTTCTGTCAGTTCACGCACGGGCATTTTTTATCCTTTTCAGACATTCACAAAGGGCTTCGACGTCAATATGGCCGAGGTTCCTTTTTTTGTCGAGACTGCACGGGAATCGGACGTTCCTGTAGCCCGGAGATTAGCAGAGGCGATTTCGGACAAAGTTTACGCTTCCGACGAGGAAAAGCGACGGCATCTCCATGTGGCATGCGTTTTTACATCGAATTTTGTCAATGTGCTTCTCGGGGTTGTCGACGAGGAGCTCCAAAGGGCCGGATATCCGCCTGAAGTCGCCGAACCGTTGCTTCGGCAGACCATTGAGAAAGCCGGTGCAATAGGTTCGTATGCAGCCCAGACAGGCCCGGCAGTGCGTGGCGATATGGCTGTGATGCGTAGTCAGATGCTGACGCTTGATCCGGTATACAGGGAAGCCTACAAAGTGCTTTCCGAACTGATAATGCAACAACACAATTCTGCAAATGAGCAAGATAAACTATGATCTCAGCAAAATTAAGGCTGTAGTTTTTGATGTTGACGGTGTCCTTTCACCTGCCGTGGTGCCTCTGGGGCCTGATGGTACGCCCGAACGTATGGCAAATCTCAAAGATGGCTATGCGATGGTTCAGGCGGTGAAAGGCGGTCTTCATCTCGCTATTATCAGCGGCGGCGATGACCGCAGGGTAGAAGGACGTTTCCGTAAAATTGGCATGACCGATATTTTTCTTTGCTGCAAAGCCAAAGTGCCAGTGCTGAAAGAGTGGATGGATCGTAATGGCTATAGCCCCGAGGAAGTGGCATATGTGGGCGATGACATACCCGATCTTCCGGCAATGGCTGTTGTCGGCCTTTCGGTGGCGCCGCGCGATGCAGCCGAC
>CABQCA010000097.1 GCA_902462525.1 uncultured Porphyromonadaceae bacterium
TCGGTGGCTTTGCTGTCGTCGGGAATGATGATGGCGCGGTAGGTGAATGCGCTCTTCACGGGTTCGAAATTGCAGATGAAAGGCACGAAATTGTCGGTCTTGACCATGAACTGGTCGAAGGTGTCGGGTATGTATACCCAATACTCGCCGTCTTTTTTCTCGAAACTCATGACGCCTTCGAACCGAGGATTCTCGGCGATGATTCCGACTTTTACGAGTGCGCACTTGACATTGTTGTTGTCGTAGACGGGATTCTGGAGCGCCGAAGTCTCCATTGTCTGTTCGAACGAATCCAGTTTTAGCTTCTGTGCGTGGCCGGGCAGCGACAGAACAGCTACAGAAATCAGCATCAACAGGCTGATAAAAGAACGTTTATTAATCATAGAAAGGTATTGTGTTTACAGTGAATGGTTTAACTCCGAGCGGCTGCCAGGCTCGCACTTGAATACGGGGCAGGTCCTCGTCGGTGAAATCCCAGACAAGAGTCAGGGTGCCGACGTCCGAATAGTTTTTTGTTGTCCAGCGCTGTCGCAGGGTTACGAAGTAGATGTTGTCCTTCGTGGGGTGTTTCATTATTTCGTACTGGTCGAATTCTACCCCGATATAGCGGTTGAGTGCGAAAATGCGTTTGAGTTTCTTGATGTACTCCGGAACGTCCTGCGGTGTGTAGACCACGGTGCTTTTCTCCTTGCCCACAATCACTTTGCCCGAAATGATGAGAGCGCCGGGAGCGAAAATCTCTTCGATACTCTGCAGATCCTTGTCAACGTAGAACTGCGCGTATTTCTCACACCAGTTGAGAATCTGCATTCTTTGGTGGCCGTCATCGAGCTTGACGGCGTCGCGCAGGGCATTGGCATACTGGACATTGCTCATGGTGAAATTGACGCCGGCAATCGCGCCGGTGAGTGAATAGTCGATCACGAGTTCCTGCCGGTCCCAGGGCAGCTCCTCGTTGGAGGTGGCCGCCGGAACCATGGTGACGCCGATGTTACGGATCTGATAGGCTCTCAGTTTGCCCGATTTATTGAAGAGAGTCATCGCCGGTTCGACGTAGGAAATGTCCTCCGGCTTGAAATGCAGCTGCCGCCAGCTGAATGCGAGCGCCTTCGAGGCATTGTCGGTGATGTCGACGCCGGTGAAATCGATGTCGCTGTTTGCGTCGGCTGCCGTCTGTAGCGCGTTGAGCAGAGCTGCGGTGTTCGTTTCCATCTTCTGCTGCAGAGCGGGATTGTTTAGTCCGTCGATAATCTCGACACTGACCTGAGCCGGGCATATCAGTGCAGTCAGGAAAAGAGATGTCAGAATAAACAGTTTTCTCATTGGAAAATATGATTTTGAAAAATTCTCAGAATATGAACCATACCACAGGACGGCCGCGGTAGTTGCTCATTTGGTCGGAATTTCCGGTTTTGAGGTTATATCGTTCCGGGCCTGCCGATAGGATGGTGTCGATTTTGAAATCGCCCGTTCCTATTATCACAAAGCAGTCGCCGATGTCGCGCCGCGATGATATGTCGCCGAAATTCTTGATTTTACGGCGGGTCTGATATTTTTCGAGAATGCCGAATGCGGCCGACAGATCGTCGGCTGCGAGGAGTTCGTCGACGAGTTCGCGGGCGTTCTCCGAAAGTGCGGATTGGTCTGAGGCAACGTTTGAGGCAGTGGCTGCTGTAGGTTCCGACGGTTCTGAAATCGCTGAAGGCTCAGGACCGACCGCCGTGTCGGCCGGTGCGGGCTGTTTGCCGGCGCTTCCGAAGGCGTACTCGGAGACAACGGTGCGCTCGATGTATGCCAGCACCATGGTCGACTTGCCGCGCGGCACATCGATATAGTTGAATTTAGAGGCAAGTGCCGGGCTGAAAGGCTTGTCGGGAGCGTTCCCTTCGAGCCATTCGCTGATTTTGACGATAAGGATGTTCTCGGCGGCAAGTTTGGCCTGAGCCTTGTCGGCTGTGGTCGACTGGCCGAAGAAATAATCGTCGGGGGCACGTTTTATGTTATTCACCTGTTCGATTGCCGACTCGGCGCTGGCGCTGAGAGCCGACAGACAAAATATTGTCAGGATTGCTGTGTACAGGAATTTTTTCATTGTGCTTTTTGGTCGGCGAAAAGGTTGCGGATTTTGTTGATGGGAATAAAGGTTGCGAGTGTGGCTCCGGCGACAGGACCGGGTGTGCCGTCGCTTCCTGAACTGAGTGTCACTTTCAGCGAGTGGAAATATCCTAAAGGTATATTTCGGAATAACATCCAGAATTGCGTGCGACTGTCTGAAATTTCTACAGGGATGGTGAATATTTCGCAGCCATTGCTCAGGAAATAATCAGTAATGGTTGAAAGACGCAGGTTCACCGTTTCCAGATTGTGGGGATACACAACCGACCTCACGTCCATTTTGAAATCTCCGGGGATATTCAGTTCCTTCAGAAGATAGATGAAGTTGTTGACCGGATATGCGCCGTCGAAAAGTCTTTGGAAAACAGACTCGGAGGTCGTATCGGCCGGGTTGAAGTAAACCGACCGGCCCTTGATGATGAAGACATTGCCTTTGTAGCGTCCGATACTCCTTACACGCGCCAACTGTGTGTCGGCTTTCAGCAGGTTGTCAAGCAGGGTCCGTTCGTTTTCCGGAAGAGACGTTCCTTTCAGAAGACTGTAATCTGCCGGGATGTTCACCGAGGCCGACTGTGCGCTGTCGATGCGCCATACGACGGTGTAGATCTTGTTGTCGATGAAATTGACAGTTACATTTTTGGCTTTTCGGGCGATCGACGGCAGGCTGTCGGGCGAAGTGCCTGTGAAGATCACGTTGCGGGAGCGGTCATCCCGTTCCCATTTTATATCCTCGCAGAGGGGGAGGCGACGCAGGAGGACAGTGCGCTCCAGATACTCGAAAGGAGCCGAAACAGCCGGCGATTCGCGTAGTGAGTCGGGGAAGAGACTAAGTCCGATATGGTCGATTTGGCCTTTTCTGATATCAACCCTTATCTGTTCATCGCCGTAGGGCACGAACAGCACCGTGTCGGGCATATTGCCGGCTGAAAGCAGTGAATAGAGTCCCGTCGATTCTGCCATCGCGGCGAGAAGCCTGGTAGAGCAGGGTACGGAAGGGCTGTGCTTCTGTGCCGTCGCTCCAAAAACGAACGCCGGCCATAGAGCAGCTATCAGAGCAAGCCGTTTTGTCATCTGGTCACTCCGCAAATGAAGTCGCGGCTTTGGCCGTTCCGCGAGAGAGTGCCGCCGATCAGCTGACCGTTACGGAAATTGCAGTTGGTAATCTTGTCGCCCGGCAGCACGGTCATCGTCTCGCCGTTGGCAAGAGTGATGTCATACTGGCGCGACGCGGTCACTGTACCGCCGAAGCCATTGGGTGCGCCGTCCTCGGTCGGACCCGAATAGTTGCCCCAGCCGATGCTCTTGGGTCCGGACGGACGTTCGGTGGCAGCCTCGCTGCTGCCGGCATTCCGAGGTGCCGGCTCGCCGGTTTCGGCCGGCTGTACATTGCGGGGAAGAACGGTGATGCGCGAAAATGTTTTGAGCGAATCGTAGAGAGTGCAGTAGATGCGGGCTTTGCCATCGCTTTTGAGTGTTACCACGCCGTTTTCGTCGACTGCGGCAATGTCGCTGTCCGACGACGACCATACTACCGGTGAGTTGTCGGGGAATGTTACGGCAGTGATGGTGATTGTATTTCCCACAGTGTCAGTGGCTTCGAGAGGATAAACTTCAAGGGAAATTTCGGTAACAGCTTCCGGCTGGTTTTCCGGTCCGTTTTCTTGATCGACTGCCGGCCCGGACTTATGACTGAAATAGAAAACGGCTGCAACTATCAGAACGACAGCGACAAGGGCGACAAGCAGTATTATCAGTAATTTGCTTTTTTTGTCGTCCTTTTTCCTCTCGGGGCGACGTGGGCTGCCCGGGTCTGAATAGCTGTAGCTCGAACCGTTCGAATTCCGGTCGTTGTTCCCGTTGCTGTAATTTCCGGGTTTGTTGAAGTTATCGAAATTTCCGTTTTCCATAACGAGGTGCATTGATTGAAATTAGCGGTAAAAAATGATTCGGTGGTCTCATGGTATCTACCGCTCATGATTGGTGACAATTTCCGGCAAAGTTATAGAAATTATTCCTTTCTCCCAAATTAATGGTGGGAATTTGGCGGAACGGGGGATTTTTGTTACTTTTGCGGTGCATAACCGGAAACGGCCTCCAGTAGGGGGCCTTTTGGTGTATGCAGATGTTTGAAATGTAAATATTTTAATCATTACATACGTTTCTTAATGAAAAATTTATTCGTAATCAGTGCTGCTGCGTTGACATTAGTAGCGTGCGGCCATCAAAACAAGAACGATATGGCAGAAAATCCTTTTTTGGCGCCATACGACACCAAGTACGAGATACCGCCTTTCGACCGTATCGAGTACGGCCACTATCTGGCAGCCCTCGACAGCGGTATAGCCCAGAAGAATGCTGAAATTGAGGCCATAGTGTCGAATCCCGACAGCGCCACATTCGACAATACCATAATGCCCCTCGAACGCAGCGGCGAAATCCTCGACCGCGTTGCTACCGTGTTCTTCGCCCTCGACGAATCGAATTCGTCGCCCGAAATGGTGGAAATAGCCGAGACTTTCTATCCCAAATACACGCAGTTCGCCGACGAAATGACGATGAACGACTCGCTTTTCGCCCGAATCAAAACCGTCTATGACAACCGCGAGGTCCTCGACCCCGACCAGAAGCGTGCCGTCGAGGAATACTACAAGGTCTTCACCCGCAACGGCGCTCTTCTCACTCCCGAACAGAAAGCCGAGCTTAAGGCTGTCAACACCGAATTGTCGGAACTCTACCTTACCTTCAACAAAAATCTTCTCAACGCCACCAATGCTTTCTCCATCGTGGTCAGCGACAGCACCGAGCTCTCGGGACTGCCCGCATCGAGCATTGCTGTAGCTGCCGAGGAAGCCGAAAAACGCGGCCTTGCCGAGGGTAACTGGGTGTTCACCCTCCACGCTCCGAGCCGTCTGCCTCTGTTGCAGTATGCCGATAACCGCGCTCTGCGTCAGAAAATGTACGAAGGCTATACTTCGCTTGCTTCTGAAGGCGAGTACAACAATCTGCCGGTCATCAACAAGATTCTTCAGGCCCGCACGAAAAAGGCTCAGCTTCTCGGCTTCGAGAACTTCGGTGCTTATATGACCGACAATGTTATGGCCAAAACCGTCGATAATGCCGAAACACTCCTTATGCAGATATGGAAGCCGGCCGTCGCTCGTGTTAAAGGTGAGGTCATGGAAATGCAGGCTCTTGCCGACAGCGAAGGCGCCGATTTCAAAATTGCTCCCTGGGACTATTATTATTATGCCGAGAAGGTGCGTCAGAAGAAATACGACCTCGACGAGAGCAAGGTGCGCGAGTATTTCGCCCTCGACTCCGTGCGTAACGGTATCTTCACCATGGCCGAAAAACTCTATGGTGTCAAGTTCACCGAAATGCCCGATGCTCCCAAATACTATCCCGAGGTTACTGTCTACGATGTCACCGATGCTGCTTCGGGCGAGCATATCGCTGTGTTCATGACCGACTACTTCCCCCGCGAATCCAAGCGCCAGGGTGCGTGGATGAGCGAGTTCAAGGGCTCATGGCAGAACGAGGACGGCACATCGTCGCGTCCTATCATTTATAATGTGGGTAACTTCTCGCGTCCTACCGCCGATGCACCGGCATTGCTCACCCTCGACGAGGTCGAGACCATGTTCCATGAATTCGGCCACGGTCTCCACGGCATGCTTTCGCGCGCACGCCTCAAGAGCCAGGCCGGCACAAACGTCGACCGCGACTTTGTGGAACTGCCTTCTCAGATTCACGAGCACTGGGCTATGGAGCCTGAACTGCTCAAAGTGTATGCTCATCATTATAAGACAGGCGAAGTGATTCCCGACGAACTCATCGAGAAACTGCAGGCTGCCTCGACCCATAACTCCGGTTTCACAACAGCCGAACTCGCCGGCGCGGCATTGCTCGACCTTCAGTACGGCAAACTCAATGTGACCGAAGACATGGACATCGCCGCTTTTGAAAGCAAGGTGTCGGCCGACCTCGGTATGCCCGCCGAACTCACCTATCGCTACCGTTCGCCTTACTTCAAGCATATTTTCGGCAGCGACGGCTATGCGTCGGGTTACTATACCTACCTCTGGGCTGAAGTCCTCGACAGCGACGGTTTCGAACTTTTCAAGGAAAAGGGCATTTTCGATCCCGAAACAGCAAAAAGCTTCAAGGAAAATGTGCTTGAGAAAGGCGGCTCGGTCGACCCGATGGAAACCTATGTCAAGTTCCGCGGTCATCAGCCCAGCGTCGAAGCCCTTCTCCGCAACCGTGGCCTCGATAAGCAGTATGTTGTAGATCTTTCTTCCAAATCCGGAAAATAATATCAACTTTCGCAAGCTCAAGTTGAAGTGAAAAAAGTGAAAGGTGAAAATCAGGCTTCGCCTGAGTGAAGATATTAGTTTTTTTGCGTATAAACCATTATCTTCACTTTTTACCTTTCACTACTTAAATTAAGAAATATATGTTTCGTACTAACACTTGCGGCGAGCTTCGTCTCGCCGACGCCGGCAAGACCGTGACCCTTGCCGGATGGGTACAGAAAACCCGAAAAATGGGCGGCATGACATTTGTCGACCTTCGCGACCGCTACGGCATTACTCAGGTGGTGTTCAACGTGGAGCATGACGCCGCCCTCACCGACGCCGCCAACAAGCTCGGCCGTGAATACGTGGTGCAGGTGACCGGCAAGGTTGCCGAGCGCACCGCCAAGAATCCCGCCATGCCCACCGGCGACATCGAAATCATCGCCGACGAACTTCGTGTTCTCAATCCCAGCGAAGTGCCTCCTTTCACCATCGAGGACGAATCCGACGGCGGCGATGACCTGCGCATGCGCTATCGTTATCTCGACATACGTCGCGCTCCCGTTCGCAAGAACCTGGAACTGCGTCATAAGATGACGATGGAAGTTCGTCGCTACCTCGACAGCAAGGGCTTCCTCGAAATCGAAACTCCTATGCTCGTGGGCTCCACGCCCGAAGGCGCCCGCGACTTCGTGGTGCCCTCGCGCATGAACCCCGGCCAGTTCTACGCCCTTCCGCAGTCGCCCCAGACCCTCAAACAGTTGCTCATGGTGAGCGGCATCGACCGCTACTTCCAGATCGTTAAGTGCTTCCGCGACGAAGACCTCCGTGCCGACCGTCAGCCCGAGTTCACCCAGATCGACTGCGAGATGAGCTTCATCGAGCAGAACGATGTTATCGAGCTGTTCGAAGGCATGGCCAAACACCTCTTCAAGGTTATCCGCGGCATAGAACTTACCGAACCCTTCCCCCGCATGACATGGGCCGACGCCATGAAGTACTACGGCAGCGACAAGCCCGACACACGTTTCGGAATGCGCTTTGTCGAACTTATGGACATTATGAAAGGCTGCGGTTTTTCGGTGTTCGACAACGCCACGTACATCGGCGGTATTTGCGGCGAGGGTGCTGCGCACTACACCCGCAAGCAGCTCGACGCTCTCACCGAGTTTGTGAAACGCTCGCAAATCGGCGCAAAAGGCCTCGTCTATGCCCGCGTCGAAGAGAACGGCAACGTCAAGTCGAGTGTCGACAAATTCTACACTCAGGAGAAACTTCAGGAACTCAAGGCCGCAATGGATGCCAAGCCCGGCGATCTTATCCTGATAATGAGTGGCGACGATGCCAACAAGACACGCAAACAGCTTTGCGAACTTCGTCTTGAAATGGGCCGTCAGCTTGGCCTTCGCGACAAAAATAAATTCTCATGCCTGTGGGTTGTCGATTTCCCGATGTTCGAATGGAGCGAACAGGAAGGCCGTCTCATGGCCATGCACCATCCTTTCACACACCCGAAGGACGAGGACATACCTCTGCTCGACACCGACCCGGCAGCCGTACGCGCTGATGCCTACGACATGGTGATCAACGGCGTCGAAGTGGGCGGCGGTTCTATCCGTATCCACGACAGCGGTCTGCAGGCCAAGATGTTCGAAATCCTCGGTTTCACTCCCGAGAAGGCTCAGGAGCAGTTCGGCTTCCTGATGAATGCATTCAAGTTCGGAGCGCCTCCTCACGGTGGTCTCGCATATGGTCTCGACCGTTGGGTAAGTCTCTTCGCCGGTCTCGACAGTATCCGCGACTGTATTGCATTTCCGAAGAACAATTCGGGCCGCGACGTGATGCTCGACGCGCCCGCTGCCCTCGATCAGAGCCAGCTCGACGAACTCAACCTCGCCATCGTTGAACCCGAAAAATGAAACTTTCCTTTATTATAGCCGCTCTTGAAGAGTTCGCTCCGCGGGCCCTTCAGGAGAGTTGGGACAACAGCGGCTTGCAGATAGGGCTGCCCGAGGGTACCGACGAATGCACGGGCGCTTTGCTGTGCGTCGATGTTACTGAAGAAACCATCGCTGAGGCTGTCGGAAAAGGATTCAATTTGGTGATATCGCACCATCCGCTGATATTCAAAGGCTTCCGGCAGCTCACAGGCGCTACGGCGCCCCAGCGTGCCGCAATGGCTGCCATTCGCGCGGGCGTGGCGGTATATTCGGCGCACACTTCGCTCGACAGCGCCGCTGGCGGCGTTTCCTACGCCATGGCTTCGGTGCTCGGTGCGAAAGTTGCGGGTGTGTTGTCGCCTTCCGAAGCAGGCCTGAGCAAAATCACGGTCTTCTGTCCGCGCGCCAAGGCTCAGGACGTTCGGTTGACCCTGCTTGACAAT
>CABQCA010000098.1 GCA_902462525.1 uncultured Porphyromonadaceae bacterium
CAGACGGCACTAACTGCCGGAAACGACGATGCCGCCGCTGCCCGCGCTCTGATGGTGCTCTGCACCGACAGCCTGCGCGTGGCCCTCGTCACAGCCCATATGCCGATAGCCGAAGTGCCGTCGGCCATCACCCGTGAGCTTATTCTGGAGAAACTCTCCGACTTCGACATGTCGCTGCGCCGCGATTTCGCCGTCCACAAGCCACGTATCGCCGTACTCGCGCTCAATCCTCATGCCGGCGAACGGGGGCTTCTCGGCAAAGAGGAAGAGGAGGTGATAATTCCGGCCGTCGCCGAAGCTCAGAACGCCGGAATACTTGCTTTCGGCCCCTATGCAGCCGACGGCTTCTTCGGTTCGGAAAGCTACCGCGCCTTCGACGGCGTGCTGGCCATGTACCACGATCAGGGCCTGGCGCCCTTCAAGACCATCGCCATGGACAACGGAGTCAACTTCACCGCCGGACTTCCGTTCGTGCGCACCTCGCCCGACCACGGCACCGGCTACGACATCGCCGGAAAAGGCTCGGCTTCGGCCGAATCGATGCGATCGGCCATCTATATGGCTATAGACATATTCCGCAACCGTGCCTCGCACGAAGAAGCTTACAGTCGTCCGCTCCGCCGTCAGATGCCTGATAAAGAGCGTCGTGAGGGCAGAAAGAAGACCGATGCCGAAGTCCCCGGAGAATGAAGTACTGAACCTTTGCTGCGCAGGTGTGTTTTTATTTTGAACGCTTCTCTCTGTGAAGACGTTTCAACATAAACATTTTTCCCTTAAGAAAAAAATTATGAAAAGAACACTCCTCTCCGCTGCGGCCATCGCTCTTGCTGGCGCAGCTATCGCCAACGCTCAGGCTGTCGAACAGTCGGCTCTTTTCGACAATGTGTCGATAGGCATCGACGGCGGTGTGACAACACCTGTCGCCAATCAGGCATTCTTCGGCTCCATGAGGCCTATTGTCGGCCTGCATGTGGCCAAGCAGCTTACCCCTACTTTCGGACTCGGTGTAGAAGGCCTCTTCGGCATAAACACTTCGTCGTGGGAGGGCTTCCGCCACAGTTCTACGGCCTTCGACAACTCCTATGTCGGCGTTTATGCTACAGCCGACCTCTTCAACCTCTTCGGAGGCTATAAGTGCGAAGTACGTCCCTTTACCATCGAAGCTCTCGTTGGCGCAGGCTGGGGACACGGATACGTGAACAAGGCCAACGGCTCAGACTACAACTATCTCGGGTTCAAGACCGGTCTTAACTTCAACTTCAATGTCAGCGACCACGTGACTATCGGAATCAAGCCCGCCATGCGCTGGGGAATGGGCGGCGGTCTTCCCTATGGAAGCAGCCTCGACTTCAATGCCAATCACGCTACTTTCGACCTTCTCGCCTCGGTTTCCTACCGCTTCGGCGACGGTTTCCGTTGTGTCACTCCCTACAATGCTGCTGAAGTCGACGCTCTCAATGCCGAGGTCAACAGTCTCCGCGGACGCCTGAATCAGGCAAACACCGACAATCAGGCACTCGCCGACCGCAACAGCGCTCTCGCTGCCCAGCTTGTTGCCGCTCAGAACAAACCCGCGCAGGTTGTGAAAGAAGTCACAAATCAGTACAATTCGGTCCGGTTCGTCTTCTTCCGCATCGGTTCGTCGAAAGTTACCGCCGACCAGCAGCCTAACGTCGAAATGATCGCCGACTATATGAAGAGTCATCCGCAGTCCAAAGTCGTAATCAAGGGCTACGCTTCGAAGGACGGTAACCTCGACTTCAATATCAAGCTGGCCAAGGCTCGTGCCGAATCTGTCAGAAATATGCTCGTGAACAAGTATAAAATCGCTGCCGACCGCATCTCTGCCGAAGGCGAAGGTATCGGTGAAATGTTTGACGAGGAATCATGGAACCGCGTTGCGATCTGTACTCTCGATGCTAAATAAAGCAATACAATATATACCTAACTAACTGAAACACACTCAAGCAGCGAGCCGTCCCCGTGGCAGCCCGCTGCTTCGAATTAAAAATCTGACTATGAGTACTATACTTCTCAATATTATCGGTTATACAGCAAGTATCTGCATGGTCCTCGGATATTTGCCACAGGCTATCGTCACGATAAAGACCCGCGACACCGACGGCATAGCCCTCCCCACTTTCTGTATGCTCGGTTTGGGCAGCATATTCTTCGTCGTTCAGGGCCTTATGCTGAGCAACTGGCCGCTGGTGATCACAAATGTTATCACCACCATCTGCTCAGTCATCATTTTCGGCATAAAAATCCACAACGACCGCAGGAAAAGAAAGAATTAGTACAGTAGGAACTGCGCTATTCATAGTGTCTGCGTGACCATTGGAGCTTCGGACGTTTTACAGTTGTTTTGGAAAACTCAAAGCAGAGATTTGAGCTTGTTTATCTGGGCACAGACCTTGTCGATATGATCCAATCCATAAAGGAGGGAATCGCTGTCGATCTCCATCCACGAAAATAATGTCTTTATCTTGGAATATATGTTTATCACATATGAAGTGTCGATTGCGGAGGTATTAGTGGCGAAACAGATGGTTTCGTGATGGGCTATGCGGTTTCTTAATGAATTGACCTTGTCAAGTTCGTTGAATATATACGTCTGATTATACTGCTGTTCTCTCGATGAACGTGGTTTGTTTGGGAATATCGCCAATAGATTCCGTCCCGTCACCCGATACTGAATTGGCGAGAACATATACTTCCAGATTCCGAACTCCATTTCTGCTAAAAGTTTAGGATGGGTATATGATTGCGTCTGTTGCAATTTACGGTATGCAAATGAGATGATGTCCCTCGTTTTTCTCAATAACGGCTGTGTGAAAATACCGTCTGGCATTATTGAGTCCTTCAGCCATTCTTCTCCGAGATTTTCAGAAAGCTTTCGGTCGACGGCATTGCGGAGTGCGACCTCAAAGCAGCTGACGATAGTAAACATTTCCTTGGAAATTTGCAGATTATAGCGGTAAAGCGTCATGGCCTTGCGAGTGTCTCCTCCGCAGGCTGTCAGATACCTCTCCATTCTTTGAGAGGACATTATTTTTTCGAAATCTGCGTATTTTATCAGAAAATCAGAATCTTTTTTGGTGAAGTTTTGTTTTTAAGATAAAAAGCACTATATTTGCAGTGTTGAATCCCGGTAGCCCCTGTATATCAAGTTATCGGGTTTTGTTTTATAAGTACAACGCATATTGCTCCCATCTCCACCGTTCACTCGCGGAGGCGGGAATCGATGACTATGGTCACCGGGCCGTCGTTGACAAGCTCCACGGCCATGTCGGCGCCGAAAACACCCGTTGCGACCGGTCGGCCCAGCGCCTCGCCGACAAGCTGACAGTAAAGTTCGTAGAGGGGTATGGCGAGGTCGTGGCCGGCGGCGCGTATGTAGCTGGGGCGGTTGCCCTTGCGTGTGGAGGCATTGAGCGTGAACTGGCTTACGGCCAGAATATCACCACCGACGTCGAGCACCGAGCGGTTCATCACCCCGGCATCGTCGTTGAAGATACGCATGGCCGCGGTTTTCGCTGCAAGCCAGCGCACATCGTCCTCGGTGTCGCCTTCGGCGATACCCACAAGCACCATCAGTCCGCGGCCTATCGCGGAGTACTCCTCGCCGTTTATGCTCACCGATGCGCGGCTCACACGCTGTATTACAAGTCTCATTTCCGGGCTACGGTGTCGACGCCGTCGATGGCGCGGATGTGGGTGATGACGCGCTGCAGCTCCGGCTCGGAGTGTACGCGGAATGCTATGTGGCAGCTCACTATCGAGTCGACGGTCTCGGTGTTGAAACTGTCCATGCTCAGATTGAGTTCGTTGGTTATGCAGTCGGCAAGGTCGATGAACAGGTGGAAGCGGTCGACGGCAGTCACCGTTATCTCCACGGGGTAGAGGGTGTCGTCGGGAGCATAGTCCACCGACACTATGTTGTCGCCCTGTTGGGTTGCCATGCGTATGGCGATTTCGCAGTCGCGCTTGTGAATGGTTATCTTTTCGTCGGGTTCGCGAAAGCCTATCACCTCGTCGCCGGGTATGGGGCGGCACAGTTCGCAGCGGCAGTAGGGGCTGTGGGGCTGGGCCTCGAGGTAAGCCGAAATAGCGTTTTTGGCCTTGTAGGTAATCACCGACTCGAGCCAGTCGGGCAACGGACGGCTGTCGGGCGACGTGAAAATCTCCACCACGTCGCCACGGTGCAGCCGGGCTTTGACTGAGGCCAGAAAACCGTTGAGGCGGGCATATTTGGCGTGCCGTCCCAGTTCGGGGTCGACTTCGAACGCGAAATCGAGAACCGTGGCTTTCTGCGGAAGCACCACAGGCTGCCCCTTGGGTGTAAACGTCATTATGTCGTCGTTGTAGAACGATGTCGCCACTTTTTCAAGAAATGTATTGCCGTCGAGGCCGCGGAACGAGATGTCGCGCAGTATCGACCGGAATTTCTCTATCCAGCGGCTGATGTTGTCGTCGGTGCGCTCGGCTATGCAGCCCAGACGCGAGTCGCGGATCATGCGTTCCGAACTGATATGCACCTCCTGCCAGCGCCCGAAGTCGGCCAGCAGTTTCACGTGAAAGCTCTGATAGCCGTTTTCCTTCGGCGAATCGATGTAGTTGGTTATGCCGCCGGGTTTTTCCTTGAAGCGGTCGGTGAGTATGGAGTAGATGCGCAGCGCCATGTTCTTCTCTGTCACCCCGGGCGGACAGGCGAACACTATTTCGGTGAAATGGCGGTATTTGAGATGATTGAAGTCATCGCCGTATTTGTGCATCTTGCGCCACACGCTGAAAGGGTGGCGGTATTCTATGTAGACGCGCGCCTTGATGCCGCGGTCGCTCAGTATGTGGCGTATTTCGCTGCAGAACACTTCCAGGCGCTCGGCCTGGGCTCGGCGGTCGCCTTCGATAAGGCGTGTCAGCTCGTCGTACTCATGTGGCAGACGGAAGCGGAAACTCAGATTCTCAAGCTCGGTCTTCACATGGTAGAGACCCAGCCGGTTTGCAAGCGGGGCATAGAAATAGTCGGTTTCGCCCGCGATTTTCATCTGCTTGTCGGGCCGCATCGACGACAGCGTGCGCATGTTGTGCAGACGGTCGGCAAGCTTGACGAGTATCGCACGGATATCGTACTGAATGGAATTGAGCATCTGCTTGAAGTTGTCGAGCTGACGCGACATCTCGTACTTGTCCTTCTTCTGCTTGGTGACCACGCTCATCAGAAAAGCCACATCATCGCCGAAAAGACTGCGGATATCGTCGATGGTATAGTCGGTGTCTTCCACCACATCGTGCAGAAAGGCCGCTATCACCGGATTCGTGCCAAGCGACAGTTCCTGCGCCGCTATCAGGGCCACCGCTATGGGGTGGAGAATGTAGGGCTCGCCTGTTTTGCGTTTCTGACTGGCGTGGGCCTTCCGTGCCAGCTCGAAAGCGGCGCGTATGCGCTCCATATCTCCGGGGGCCGCCTGCCCCTCCATGGCCGCGAACACCTGTCCGGCGCGTTCGTCGATAATCTTGTCGTAGTCCTTATCGTCCTTTTCCATGATATGCAATGATTGGCTAAGGACGCTAAATTACACATTCTCCCCGAAATACCAAAATAAATCTTCACTCTCCGACATTCAGAAGGTGCAGGTGAAAGCGAAGCCGGCGCTGCCGGGAGCGACGTAGGGCATCAGCGACGATGTGGCGCCCGTGCGCCGGCTGCCGGTGTGCATCTTGCGGGTGGAGTCGTGGCGGAAGAGGCCGACAACTTCGTCGACGGGGTCGATGATGAAAGCCACGACGCTGCCTAAGAACGGCGAGCCGAAGAGCCGGTAGCCGTTGCCGACGATGTTGCGTTTCAGCTTGTAGAAGAGCTCGCCGATGGCGCTGCCTACGAGAGGTGTTATGAAGAGGTCCTGAATCGAGGGTCGCTCCATGCAGGCTTCTATGCCGAATTCCCAGCCTACATTCGAAATACATGTGGCGTAGAGGAGGCTGCCCCAGAAATTGAATCCGCACGAACGGGCCGCCATGAAGTAGACGGCGCCGGCGTAGGGGTGGAGCACATAGTTGAAGATAAAGCGGTCGTGGTCCCATTCGGGGCCGCGCTTGAAGACATTCCGGAACCACCGTTTTTCGGGCGGTGTCTGCTGCAGGGAGGCGCGGTTCCAGGTGGTGGCGTCCTCGGGCAGACATTCGAGCACTAATAGTGTGCCCACAAAAGCGCCGGAATAGATGGCGGTGTTGATCCACAGGCGGTGCCAGTTTTCGGCGCGGCCGGTGAACGAATATGGCAGGTCGTAGATATCGGGCACGCGGCCTTTGCTGTGGAAAGGCTTCAGCCGGGCTATGGCCGTGGTGTCGATGTCTGCCTCATAAATGTCGGCGACCTGCACCTCGACCATCATCGTGTGCTCTTCGGTTGTGGGGGCGATGATGGGGTCGGGAGCATTTCCCGCCGTGGCATCGGCAGCAACAAGCAACAGTGCTGATAATGTGAAGAAAGTTGAGCGTGACATAGACTGCAGATTGAGATTTCAAAGTTATCTAATCAACAATCAAGAGCAAAATTTTTCAGTCCGAAGCACGAATTTTGGCGATTTTATGCCGAATTTTAGCGAATTTTAAGATTCACGGTACGCCCCAAAAAAGAGCGACGGCTCATGCAAGTCGTCGCTCTGTGTTATTTAGTTTCTGATCAGAAGGGGTCAGCGGACAGCAATTTTCGCTACGGTGTTTCCGACCCTGACGATGTAGAAGCCGGCCTGGAGATCGATGCTCATGTGAGTTTCGCCGGGTAATGCCGCCACTGTGGTGCCGTCGGTAGCGAAGATTTCGACCCTCATACCTTCGGCTCCGGTGACGATGGCAGCTCCTGCCGAAGCGCTGATAGTCACATCACCAGCCATGGTGCTTCCGATGCCTGTGAGCGATGTGTCGACACTGATTTCGTTCGATTTCATCGATTCTCCTTCGGTGTAGACGGCTGTCACAGCGTAGCTATAAGTCGATATGCCGTCGATGTCCTTATCGACATACGAATTTTCGGCCATGGGTTCGGCGTTGAGGCGATGTCCGTCGCGATAGACATTGTAGCCGCTGAGTTCTACCGACTTTTTGTCGCTGTTCGCGGGGATGAATTTCACGTCGTCGACGAAGAGCATGTACTGATTATAGCTTATGCAGCGGATGGCGAAGTGCTTTGTGCCTTCGGGCAGATATGCGCTGTATTCAGTCCAGTTGAAGGGAATGTTGGTGAACTGTTTTACCAAAGTAAAGTCTTCAGGCTCGGTGCCGGTGGTAGAGTATCTGGAATGTCTCGAGGTATTTTTTTCCTATATCGGTAGGGGAATAATGATTGGGCGGTTCGTCAATTCGTTTATGCTATCCGGAGGAACCGCTTTCCCGGACAAGGCAAGAATGGTACAAAGGTAGTCGTTTTGCCTCATTCCGTACTCATTTTTTTGATTTTCTTTGCCGTTTTGTCGTAAAATGGCATGAAACGGCGTCAAAATGCGAATCAACGGACTTCTCAATGGGCCTCGAGCCAGTTGGCGCCTGTGCCGGCCGACACTTCCAGCGGTACGCGGCCATGATATGCGTTCTCCATGCAATGTATCACAAGCTCCTGCATTTCGGCGAGTTCCGATGGTACGACGTCGAAAACGAGTTCGTCGTGTACCTGCAGAATCATGCGCGAAGCGAGTCCGCGGCGCCGTATTTCGGTATCGACGGCTACCATGGCCACCTTTATAATGTCGGCGGCCGAGCCTTGCAGAGGCGCGTTGATGGCGTTTCGCTCGGCATATCCGCGGACGGCTGCGCTGCGCGAGTTTATGTCGGGCAGATAGCGCTTGCGGCCCATGATGGTGGTTACGAAGCCGTCGCGGCGTGCGTTCTCGATAGCCTGCTGCATGTACTCCGCCACTTTCGGATAGGTTTTCAGATAGCCCTCGATAAGAGCTTTCGACTCGTCGCGCGGTATGCCGAGACGTTCGGAGAGTCCGAAGGCCGATATGCCGTAGATGATGCCGAAATTCGCTGTCTTGGCGTTGCGTCGCTGATCGTCGCTGACTTCGTCGAGTTCCATATGATATATCTTGGCGGCGGTGGCACGGTGTATGTCGGCCCCCGAGAGGAAGGCGTTTATCATTTCGGGGTCGCCGCTGAGGTCGGCCATGAGCCGCAATTCGATTTGCGAATAGTCGGCCGACAGAAGCACGTGCCCCGAGTCGGGCACGAAGGCGCGCCGGATGTCGCGGCCGTCGGCGCTGCGCACCGGTATGTTCTGCAGGTTGGGGTTTGCCGACGACAGGCGTCCTGTGGCGGTGGCGGTCTGGTTGAAGGTGCTGTGCAGTTTGCCGTCGCGCGGGTTGATGAGTTTTGGCAGTGCGTCGATGTAGGTGGCCAGCAGCTTCCTGAGTCCGCGTATGTCGAGGATTATGCCCACAAGAGGCACGGTTTTGCTGTATTTTTCGAGCACATCTTCCGCGGTGGACCATGCGCCGCCCTTTGTACGCCGCGCCTTGGGGTCGATCTGCATTTCTTCGAAAAGTATGCGGCCTACCTGTGCCGGCGAACTTACATTGAAAGGCTTTCCGGCCAACGCGTAGGCCTCTTCCTCGAGTTTGTGGAGCCTTGCGCCGAATTCGGCGGAGAGCCGGCGCAGTTCTGCCACATCGACGCGTGCGCCGTTCCACTCCATGTCGGCGAGGACGCCCACAAGCGGTGTTTCCACCGTTTCGTAGAGTTCG
>CABQCA010000099.1 GCA_902462525.1 uncultured Porphyromonadaceae bacterium
GTATGCGGCGAAACGGTTTGAAGTCAAATCATTATGCGAACTGCGATTGAACACAACTTTAAGCGCATCGGGGTCGAAAGGCAACGAAAACCCGGCCGAGTCGCGGAGTTCCCACTCGCGCGAACGGTCGTAGAGCGTTTCGTGCTTATAATCGATGCCATAGGTCAGATTATGGCGTCCCAATCCGGCAGCTCCTTTGAGGGCGATGTCGAAAACCGAAGCCTTGAAGCGAGTGCGCGCATGTTCGTGATAGCGGCCCACACCGAGTTCACCACCTACACTCTCACCGCCGGAACCTCCGGTACCGGCCTGGTCGAGCCAATACTCTCCGGATATGTCGTAGCTAACAAACTCATTGGTGAAGAAACCACTGGCCTGAAGAGCGAACTCCGTTTTTTTAGACGGACGGAAAGTGAGAGTGGCCGCGCCGACATATGTTTCGAAACGGTCCTTTTCCTGACCGTCGAAATAAACGGTAAATTCCTTGGCATCGGTGGAGGTTCCGAATTTCGTACTGCGGTTGCGGGGTATGAACCGGTAATTGTTCACGCTGACATTGCCGAGCACCGACAGGTTCCATTTCTGTCCGAGGCGCAGGTTCATGTTCGTCTGATAGTCGAAGAAGCGGGGATCGTACTCGCCTTTGTCCTCAAGTGAACCGAGAAGCGACGAATTCTGCTTATAGCGCACACCGTGAAGCTGCGAGAAAACCCGCGAACTGCTGCCGACAGCAGCCGACGCACCCATCAGCGATGCCGACACAGCACCTTCGAAGGCTTCGGGCTGCCTGTAAGTGATGTCGAGCACCGAACTCATGCGGTCGCCGTACTGAGCTGTAAAACCGCCCGTAGAAAAGCCGATGGCTCCCACCATGTCGGGGTTTATGATACTAAGACCCTCCTGCTGGCCCGACGATACGAGCTGAGGACGGTACACTTCCACACCATTGATATACACACTGTTTTCATCATACGAACCGCCGCGGACACTATACTGGCTGCTCATCTCGTTGCCCGACGTCACACCGGCCATTGTCGTGATCAGCGACTCCACACTTCCACCGCTCACATCGGGTGCCAGCCGGTAGCTGCCTCCCTCGATGGTCTGCATGCCGGAGGTCTGCTTTTTATAGTCAGTAACCTCCACGCCGCCAAGCATGTAGCTCGCAGGCGACATTTTCACATTAAGAGTAACGCTTCCCGAAGCTTCGACAAGCCGACGTCGGCTTTCCTCAAAACCTATACACGTGAAAATCACACGGATAGTATCGGCGGCAGGCGCTGTGAGGCTAAATTTGCCGCCTTCACCGGTGGTGGTGCCTATCGCAGTATCCTTTATCTTCACTGTCACAAACTCAAGGGGCTCGTTCTCATTGTCGGTGACTACGCCGCTGATCTTCACCGGCTCGCGCGCGGCGAGGGCGAAAGCACTCAGTAAAAATATAATAATGAAAATTATGTGTCGGTTCATTATCTTTATAACGGCAACAGCCCCTGAAAATTGCATTATCACAGCAATATAAGCTTTGGTGGCCTGGGCCCGGGCGTATCGTATGGCCGCAAGCTGTTGTCAGGATCGCAGATTCGCAGAGTTCCCCCGTGATAGGTAGTTGCTGCGGTCTCGCTCTCGAAAGGCGCTACCGACACACGCCACAGCCCGTCGGCCCCACGGCGGATTTCGACGAGCGACAGATCTGCTACAGAACCGCAGTGCACCACCCGGCGTGCAAGAATCCGCATTTCCGATGTCATGAGCCTACGCTGTCGGACGGCACTTCGGGTGCGAGTCCTTTGTAGATGCGCACATTGTAGCGCGCACCGGGATTCTCGTGGTTCACTCGCTTTCGGATCATCTCTATACTGTCGGTTGTCAGCGAAGTGCCCGGACGGCTCTTGCCCTCAACGAAGCCGAACACGCGGGACGCCGTGAGAGTGGAATCGGTGTTGAGCACAACCTCGTTCCAGCCGTCGGCCGAGAAACTGCGGGTCACCACCTCGACAGTACCGTCGGTGTACTCGGCCGCGAGCGTCATCGTGAGGTTTTCGGTGTTGTTGAAAAACTTTGCACGCCAGGTGTAGGTGTCGCCACGCTCCCAGTTCTCATCGGATGTAAACGAAAAAGCCGCATAGCGCGATGGCATAAGCTCGTTGAAAATGAGGAAACGGGCTCCGGGCCACACGTCGACCGAGTCGCCGGCGATCGACAGTGCGGCATCGGCGGCGATGCGGTTGCCGGTTTCTATGATGCGGCGCTCGAGAATCTCGATGGTTCTGTCATAAACCTCCATATACTGCCCCAGATGACGGCCGTAGTATGAAAACGAGCTGTCCACTTCCTCGGGCGTGACACCGTATTTTTCGAAAACACTCTGCTTATAGAGCTGGCGCAGAGAGTCGTTGAAAAACTCCTGCCGGTTCATGTCGACCACTGCCTCGCCGGTGTGGAAATCGGCAAGGAACTCGGCCATGCGGTCGGGCGGAATAACTCCGCCGGGCACTTTCGAACAAGCAACCGCGGCGACAAGCAGTACGCAGGCGGCCAGACTATTCAGCATTCTTTTCAACCTCATAACGGGCGTAGTCGGAGTTGAGATATTTCGTGTAAAAAATGATAATCATGGCCATGCCCACAGTGATTGCGGCATCAGCAATGTTGAACACAGGATCGAAGAACGAGAACTCTCTTCCGCCCACAAAAGGCATCCACTCCGGCCAGACGAAACTGAAAAGCGGGAAATAGAGCATATCCACCACAAGGCCGTGAAAAACAGTGCCGTAGCCGTCGCCCCACGGAACGACCTCCGCTGTCACCGGCGGCCATGGATTGGTGAAAATCTCACCGTAGAAAACACAGTCGATGATATTGCCGAAAGCGCCGGCAGCCACAAGCGACACCGCTGTCATATAACCGACACCGATTTTTGCCACCCGGGCCAGACGAACCAGATACCACACAAGCAACCCGACGAGAACTACACGAAATATCGTGAGGAACAGCTTCGTACCCAGCTCTATGCCGAAAGCCATACCGTTGTTTTGAATAAAACGCAGGTGAAACCACGGAAAAACCTCGACGTCCTCGCCGAGGTAGAAATGCGTTTTCACATAAAATTTCACCACCTGGTCGGCGATGATGATAACAGCCGCAGTTATCACGCCTGTCAGCGTGAGCAGCCGAGTCTTAGACATACTCATTTGTGGTCGGGATCGTTCTTGGCTTCTACACAGAGTGTGGCATGAGGCACGGCGCGAAGACGCTCCTTGGGGATAAGCTTGCCTGTGACACGGCAGATGCCGTAGGTTTTATTGTCGATGCGCACCAGAGCCGCGCGCAGGTGGCTGATAAACTGACGCTGACGTTCGGCAAGTCGGGCGTTGGCCTCCTGCTCGAGTACATTGGCGCCTTCTTCAAGGGCCTTGAACGTAGGCGAGGTATCGGCGGTACCGTTGCCGTCGCTGTTGCTCAGACTGGCGCACAGCTCATCGTAGAGAGCTGTGGCCGTTTCTATCTTGGCCAGAATGAGTTGCCGGAATTCCTCCAGTTCCTCATCGGAGTATCTTAGCTGTTCGCTCATGATAGTTAAAAAATAGTGCCGGAGGACGCCTTGCCGACGTCTTCCGACACATCGTTGATTACTAAGCAAGTGTGATCCGGGCACCGATCTTGAGGTCGTCGATGTCGAAAATCACGATATTTTTGTCGTTGACATCGCCGACGGTTATCGAATCGGCGAGAACCTGCTCGGCTATGTACTTCGAGTACTCGGCGAGAGTCGCGTCGAGTTCTGCACACGGCATGAAGCGGATGTTCACGTGGTCGGTGATATCGAAGTTCTGCTCCTTGCGGTAGCGCTGCACACGGTTGATGATGTCGCGCGCAAGCCCTTCATTGAAGAGTTCGGGGCTGATTTCGATGTCGAGAGCCACAGTAAGAGCGCCTTCGTTGGCTACAAGCCAGCCGGGAATATCCTCGGAGATAACCTTCACGTCGGCAAGATCCACACGGGTGGTCGTTCCGTCGATTTCGAGATCGATGGAACCGTCGCGCTCGAGAGTGCGGATCTGATCGGCACTGAAAGCCTTGATAAGTGCTGCGGCCTGCTTCATGAGCTTGCCGAATTTTGGGCCGAGTTTCTTGAAGTCGGGATCGACGCGCTTTACGAACACTTCGTTGTCGGGAGCAACTACCTGGAGTTCCTTCACATTCACCTCGGTGCGGACAATATCCGAAACAGCTTCGATTGTAGCAGATGCAGCGGCGTCGACCGCCGGAACAAGCATTTTGGCAAGCGGCTGACGAACCTTGATATTGGCCTTTTTGCGTAGGCTCAGCACAAGACTTGTAAGGCGCTGCGCCACGTCCATGCGGTGCTCGAGAGCGGTGTCAACCACGGCAGCGTCATAGACTGGGAAATCAGCCAGATGGACCGACTCGGGTGTTTCGTTGAGATCACGGAAGAGACGGTCGGCAAAGAACGGCGCAATAGGAGCCATAAGACGGGCGACCGTATCAAGACAAGTGTAAAGTGTCTGATAGGCGGCAATCTTATCGGTGTCGAAATTACCGCCCCAGAAGCGTTTGCGGCTCAGGCGCACATACCAGTTCGAAAGATCGGACTGCACGAAGTCGCTTATCGCACGCGCGGCATTGGTGGGCTCGTAGCTGTCGAAAGCCTCGGTAACGTTCTTGATGAGAGTGTTGAGCACCGACAGAATCCAACGGTCGAGTTCGTGGCGTTCGGCCACGGGAACCCGGGGCTCTTCGCCGGTGAAGCCGTCGACATTGGCATACATGGCGAAGAAGTTGTAGGTACTCGATAGTGTGGCGAAGAACTTGCGGGCGACTTCCACCACACCGTCGGAGTCGTATTTGAGGTCTATCCAGGGCGCGGTGGTCGAAATCATGTACCAGCGCAGAGGATCGGAACCATATTTATCGATAGCCTCGAAAGGATCGACGGCGTTGCCTTTGCGTTTCGACATTTTTTCACCGTTTTTATCGAGCACCAGGCCGTTGGATATCACGGTCTTGAATGCTACATGGTCGAACACCATTGTGCCGATGGCATGCAGGGTGAAGAACCAGCCTCGTGTCTGGTCGACACCCTCGGCAATAAAATCTGCCGGAAACACTTCGCCGCTTTCAACAGCTTCCTTGTTTTCGAAAGGATAGTGCATCTGGGCATAGGGCATCGAGCCACTGTCGAACCACACGTCGATAAGGTCGGTTTCGCGGTGCATGGGTGCGCCGGAAGCCGATACAAGCACGATGTCGTCGACATACGGACGATGAAGGTCTATCAATTCATAGTTTTCCTTAGAATAATTTCCGGGCACAAAGCCCTTGTCCTTCAGAGGATTTGATTTCATCACACCGGCAGCGACAGCCTTTTCGATTTCATTGTAGAGCGTCGCCACGCTGTCGATGCATATTTCCTCGGCGCCGTTTTCTGTACGCCAGATAGGGAGAGGTGTACCCCAGAAACGGCTGCGCGACAGATTCCAGTCCTGAAGATTCTCGAGCCACTTGCCGAACCGGCCGCTGCCTGTAGCCGCCGGTTTCCACAGAATGGTGTCGTTGAGTTCCATCATGCGTTCGCGGGCTGCCGTCGAACGGATAAACCAGCTGTCGAGCGGATAGTAGAGCACAGGCTTGTCGGTGCGCCAGCAGTGAGGATAGTTGTGCACATGCTTTTCGATGCGGAACACCTTTCCGGCCTGCTTGAGGTACATGCAGATTTCCACATCGAGTGTTTCGTCGCCTTCCCTGGCGTCGGGATTGTAGGCATTCTTCACATATTTTCCGGCCCAGGCCGCATATTCTTCGCTCACCATCTTCTCCACAAAAGCAGGATCAAGGTCCTCAATGCGGTAGAAACGGCCGGTGAGATCGACCATCGGGCGGAGGTTGCCGTCACGGTCGATGAGATGCAGTGGCGGCACATTGTTCAATTTCGACACACGGAGGTCGTCGGCGCCGAAAGTACCGGCGATATGCACGATGCCCGTACCGTCTTCGGTGGTCACATAGTCGCCGGGAATAACACGGAAAGCGCCATCTCCGGGATTTACCCAGGGAATAAGCTGCTCATAGGTAAGACCGACGAGGTCAGTACCTTTCACGGTGGCTACCACCTGCCAGGGCACGAGCTTGTCGCCGGGCTTGTAGTCCCCGAGAGCTATGTCCTTTGCTTTGGTGTTGAATATCGAGCCTAAAAGTTCTTCGGCGACAGTGACGGTGACAGCCTCGCCCGAATAGGGGTTATAGGTGCGGACAATAGCATAGGAAATCGTCGGACCGACACACAGTGCCGTGTTCGAGGGCAGAGTCCACGGTGTGGTTGTCCATGCCAGCATACATGCCTTGCCCCAGCCTTCCATAGCAGGAATGGTGAAGGTGAGCGTAAACTGGGCTATACATGTGGTATCCTTCACGTCGCGGTAGCACCCCGGCTGGTTGAGTTCGTGCGAGCTCAGGCCGGTGCCGGCGGCCGGCGAATAGGGCTGAATGGTGTAGCCCTTGTAGAGCAGACCTTTCTTATATATCTGTGCCAGCAGCCACCACACACTTTCGATGTAGCGGTTATCATAGGTGATATACGGTTCCTTCATATCCACCCAGTAACCCATCATGTCGGTGAGCGATTCCCATTCGCGGGTATATTTCATCACCTCGCGGCGGCAGGCGGCGTTGTATTCATCCACACTGATTTTCTTACCGATATCTTCCTTGGTGATACCGAGCGAACGCTCCACGCCCAGCTCAACTGGCAGTCCGTGGGTGTCCCAGCCGGCTTTGCGCTTCACATGGAAGCCCTTCATGGTCTTGTAGCGGCAGAAGAGATCCTTGATCGTACGTGCCATCACGTGGTGGATGCCGGGCATACCGTTGGCCGAGGGAGGTCCTTCAAAGAACACGAACGAGGGCGCTCCCTCGCGCAGTGCGAGGCTCTGCCCGAAAAGATTGGCCTGATGCCAGCGTTCGAGCATCTCCTTGTTTATCTCGGAGAGATTGAACGTCTTATATTCATTAAACTTTTTCATTCCTGATCGAAAAAGAGGCGTTAACAGTTTACAGTCGAAAGACTTCAGAAAATTGAAAAGGGGTGTGCCGGCCAAAAATAAGGCTTACACACCCCTCAGGTATCGTTGCTGCGCAGTAGCTTGATAAAAGCTTGCTTATTCTGCGGCAGGAGCTTCAGCCTCACCCTCGCCTTCGGCGGGAGCTTCGGCGGCTGCTGCAGCAGCTGCGGCTTCGGCTTTCTTCTTGGCTACGGCCTCGGCCTTTGCCTTGTTTCTGGCGCTTTCAGCCTCAAGGCGTTCCTTGGCGGCTTCCTGTGCCTTTGTTGCCATTGTTGTGGTCTGTGTCATGACCTTGGCATCGCGTTTTGCTTTCCACGCTGCGAAACGACGTTCGGCTTCTGCCTGGTCGAATGCGCCCTTGGCCACACCACCGAGAAGATGCTTCATCAGAAGCACACCCTCGTGGCTGAGGATAGCGTGAACTGTGTCGGTAGGCTCGGCGCCTACAGTCACCCAATACAAAGCCCGTTCGAAGTTAAGAGTAATTGTAGCAGGATTAGTGTTCGGATTATAAGAACCTATCCTTTCAATAAATCTACCATCTCGTGGTGCCCTGCTATCGGCGACGACAATAGGATAGAACGCATAGTTCTTACGACCATGACGTTGCAGTCTGATTTTTGTTGCCATTGATTAATAATTATGGTTTTGTACTGTTTAGCGCCGCAAAGGTACAAAAATTTCCCTTTCCCGCAAAACTTTTTCACGTCCATTTTGCGCCCGGCAAAAAAATCGCCCGGCACCGGAGAGGTGCGGGCGATTTCATGTATGACTGACAGGGTATTATTCCTGACGCTTGGTCTTTTTGCCATAGCCGTAGCGGGCTGCGTCGCCAAGTTCTTCTTCGATGCGGAGAAGCTGGTTGTACTTGGCCATACGGTCGGAACGGCTTGCCGAACCGGTCTTGATCTGGCCGGCGTTGGTGGCAACGGCGATGTCGGCGATGGTGGCATCCTCGGTTTCGCCCGAACGGTGCGAGATAACGGCGGTGTAACCGTTGCGCTGTGCGAGTTCTACGGCACGG
This sequence comes from uncultured Porphyromonadaceae bacterium, assembly GCA_902462525.1. GTDB lineage: Bacteria > Bacteroidota > Bacteroidia > Bacteroidales > Muribaculaceae > CAG-873. The sequence goes on from CABQCA010000099.1 coordinate 8,107, forward strand.
AGGGTTTCGGTGAGCGAACCGATCTGGTTAACTTTCACAAGGATAGAGTTGGCACAGCCGAGCTCGATGCCTTTTTCGAGGTACTTCACGTTGGTGACGAAGAGGTCGTCGCCTACGAGCTGGCAACGGTCGCCGATAAGGTCGGTGAGTATCTTCCAGCCTTCCCAGTCGTTTTCGGCCATACCGTCTTCGATAGAGTCGATGGGGAATTCTTCGATGAGTTTCTTGAGGAATTCAGCCTGCTCCTGGCTGGTGAGCTTGGGAGCGTTGGCACCCTGCTTCCATGTGTAGTCGTAAACGCCGTCTTTGTAGAATTCCGACGAAGCGCAGTCGAGACCGATGGTCACGTCCTTACCGGGAACATAGCCGGCCTTTTCGATAGCCTGCATGATAACGTTGAGGGCATCTTCGGTGCCGTCGAGAGTGGGA
>CABQCA010000100.1 GCA_902462525.1 uncultured Porphyromonadaceae bacterium
AGGTCCGCGCCCGATGAGCCGGAAGCAATATGCCAGGGCGGTGGAACTTCTCCGTTCCGATCGCTACATAACGGTCGAGGAGGCTGCGGAATGTTGCGGAGTATCGTTTTCCGGGCTTGAGCAACATCTGATTTTTTACCATAGGGAACTTGTCGAGAACCGCACACAAAGACGAAAAGAAGCCTCGGGGAACCGTTGCAAAGGTGAGCTGACAGGCCGTGGCTCGGTTCATGCTCCGTCGCCGGAAATTGTAGCCCGCTATGCCGAATCGTTGCGGTTGTACAGCACAACTGTAATGTCGGCACGTGCGATAGCAAGGATGACCGGAGTGTCGGTGAAGGGTTTCTACCAGTATCTTGAGAAATGGCACAAAGATATTGTGTGCAGGCGTAAAGGCGTTTCTTTAGTTGATGGGACGCCTGTGGATATGTCGGGCGTGCGGAGATACAATCCGGCCACAGCAGCCAAATATGCCGGCGCGATAGCGCGGCTGAAGGAAGGCGGCCTGACAATGGCTGCCGTTGCTGCCGAATTCGGCTTTAATCCCGAAGTGTTCAGGCAATATGTAAAAGAGCATGAACCGGAGCTGCATTCCTCGCTCGGTATGAGAAAAAACAGGAGCGGCACGACGGTATCGGTCCTAAGTATGGAGAAATATAAAGAGGCTCTCCGTCTGTACGCTACGACATCAGAGAGCCTGATTTCTCTTGCAACGCGATTCGGATTCAACAGCAGCTCGTTCGGCAGGTTTGTCAGAAAAAATTTTCCTGAACTGCACGAGCAACACCGGCAGCTTGTGGCACGGCAGACGGGCCGATAAGTGTGCGGGCGGTTGCCTCCTTCATTCTTTCATGACGAAGTGTCCGCGTATCATGATTTCTGAAATGAAGGGTTCCGTGTAGGCGTAAGGGATGTAGGCGAGGGAAGGAACCGGGCGGGTGATTATGAAGGAGGCGTCGCGTCCGGGGGCGACGGCACCGGTGCAGTGCCCCAGCTCCATTGCGGCGGCACCGTTGAGGGTGCATGCGGCGAGGGACTCGTCGGGGTTAAGTTTCATCTTTATGCAGCCCAGAGCCATGACCATTCGCATGTCGCCGGAAGGTGAGGAGCCCGGGTTGTAGTCGCTGGCAAGGGCTACGGCGAGGCCGGCGTCGACGGCACGCCGTGCGGGCGCGTAGGGCATTCCCAGAAAGAATGAGGCTCCGGGAAGCATGGTGGCGACGGTCGCTGAACCGCTCAGAGCCTCGATTTCGGGCTGTTCCATGCGTTCGAGATGGTCGACCGACACGGCGTTGCGACTTACGCCTGCCTGTACGCCGCCGGAATTGTCGAGTTCGTTGGCATGGATTTTGGGTTTAAGGCCGTAGTGTGCTGCGGCATCGAGAATGCGCAGAGTCTCGTCGACAGTGAAGAATCCGCGGTCGCAGAACACGTCGACATAGTCGGCGAGCCCTTCGGCAGCTACGGCAGGGAGCATTTCGCCGATGAGCATATCGACATATTCGGCCTGTCGGCCGGCAAAGGCTCTGCCGACAGCATGTGCGCCGAGAAATGTTATCTTCACACGGGCTTCGAGGGCGTCGCGCATGCGGGCTGCCACACGGAGCATCTTCAGTTCGGCGGCAGTGTTGAGACCGTAGCCGCTTTTTATCTCCATGGCGCCTGTGCCGTGAGCCTGCATGAGGCGTGCGCGGCACATTGCGCTTTCAAAAAGCTCGTTTTCGGAGGCTGCAGCCACGCGGTCGGCGGAGTTGAGTATTCCGCCGCCGCGTCGTGCTATTTCCTCGTAGGTGAGACCTCTGATTTTGTCGAGGAATTCGCCGTCGCGGCTGCCGGCATAGATGATGTGGGTGTGCGAATCGCAGAAAGCTGGCAGAAGCAGGCCTCCTGACGCATCGATGACGCTGTGTCCGGCAAGCATGTCGCCGCTGAGGATGTCCATAGTGCCGAACGAGTGTATGCTGCCGTCTTCGACACGGAGCCATGCATTCGGAAGAACTTTGTGCCCGTTTTCCATGGCACTCCCGCAAAGACGTGTGGTGTCATGCGGCACGATGCCATGGATAGCGGCTATATTGATTACATACATGTTTCGACGAATTTGACTGAACGTCCAATCAGAGGCGACATTACGGTGTCGACATCGATGAAAGGCACCTGACTGCGGAATGCCGTGTGCAGAGCTTCGACTTTGTCGCTCGATTTCAGCGGGCGGCGGAAATCAAGAGCCTGCGCGGCTGTCATCAGTTCGATTGCGAGTACGCGGGTGGTGTTGGTCACGACCCGAATAAGTTTTGTGGCTGAGTTTGCGCCCATCGACACATGATCCTCCTGACCCTGCGACGAGGGTATGCTGTCGCAGCTTGTCGGCCAGCAGAGACCCTTGCTCTGGTTCACAATCGATGCGGCGGCATACTGCATGATCATGAAGCCGCTGTTGAGACCCGGCTTGGCGACGAGGAACGACGGAAGTCCGCGGGTGGCACCGATGAGTTTGTAGATGCGGCGTTCAGAGATGTTGGAAAGTTCCGTGAGGGCGATGGCAAGATAGTCCATGGGCATGGCTATCGGTTCTCCGTGGAAGTTGCCTGCCGACACGATGAGGTCGTCGTCGGGGAAGATGGTGGGATTGTCGGTAGGGCTGTTGATTTCGTTGGTGAGTTTTTCCTCAACGAAGCGGATGGCGTCGAGTACCGCGCCGTGAACCTGTGGTATGCAGCGGAAAGAGTAGGGGTCCTGCACGTGTTCCTTGTGGCGGGTGATGAGCTGACTGCCTTCGAGGAGACGGCGCATGTCGGCGGCTATGTCGATCTGTCCCTGCTGATGGCGCACTTCGTTGACCTGAGGTCCGAATGGTTCGATGCGGCCGTCGAAGGCATCGAGGCTCATGGCTGCGATGCGGTTGGCGTCGCTGAGCAGTTTTTTAGCTTTTCCGAGAGCTGTAACACCGTGCGCGGCCATGAACTGTGTGCCGTTGAGCAGTGCGAGGCCTTCTTTCGACATCAGCTGTATGGGTTTCCAGCCTTTTTCGGCGAGGACTTCGGCTGCGGGGCGTATTCGGCCGTCGTTTTCGACCATACCTTCGCCGATAAGCGGCAGACACATGTTGGCCAGAGGCGCAAGGTCGCCGGAGGCGCCGAGTGAGCCCTGACAGTAGACCACGGGCACGATGCCGGCGTTGAACATGTCGACAAGTCGCTCGACGGTGGCGAGCTGTACGCCGGAATTGCCATAGCTCAGCGATATGATTTTAAGAAGCATCATGGTGCGGACAATGTCGCGGTCCACATGCTCGCCTACGCCGCATGAGTGCGATTTTACCAGATTTTCCTGAAGTTTCTGAAGGTCGTCCCTGTTGATTGAAATGTTGCATAACGAGCCGAAGCCAGTGGTGATACCGTAGAGTGGCTCTGTACAAGAGGCGATTTTGGTGTCGAGGTACTGCCGGCATCTGACGATGCGCTGTTTAGATTCCTCACTGAGTTCAATTTCTATGTTGTTCTCTACCACCGAGCATATGTCTTCGATGCTTACGTGGTCGGGCGATACTGTAAACTTTGTCATTTGAGTGCTTTTTCGATGATTTCGTCGGAGGCTAAGTTTGGAAGGGTTACTTTGAGACCGGGTGTGCGGTCCATTTCGCGGCGTATGGCGTCGAAAGCGCCTTTATTCCGGGCCCAGCTGCGGCGTGCGATACCGTTGTTAACGTCCCAGAGGAGCATGCGGCTGATGCGCCGGTCGGCCTGTTCGGAGCCGTCGATCACCATGCCGAAGCCGCCGTTTATCACTTCGCCCCAGCCGACACCTCCTCCGTTATGGAGCGATACCCATGTAGCTCCCCGGAAAGAGTCGCCGATAACGTTCTGCACGGCCATGTCGGCGCAGAACTGCGAGCCGTCGTATATGTTCGATGTCTCGCGGTAGGGCGAGTCGGTGCCCGACACGTCGTGATGGTCTCGGCCGAGCACCACCGGCGCCGAAATTTCGCCCCGGCGTATGGCTTCGTTGAATGCGAGAGCTATTTTTGTGCGTCCTTCGGAGTCGGCATAGAGAATACGTGCTTGTGAGCCTACCACAAGGTGATTTGCGCCGGCCTCCTTAATCCAGTGTATATTGTCGTCGAGCTGACCCTTGATGTCGTCGGGAGCCTCGCGGCGCATTTCTTCGAGTACACGGGCGGCAATGCGGTCGGTGGTCACGAGGTCTTCAGGCTTGCCTGAGGAGCATACCCAGCGGAACGGTCCGAAGCCGTAGTCGAAGAAGAGGGGGCCCATGATGTCCTGAACATATGAAGGATAACGGAACGAGCCGTCGGACTTGCATATGTCGGCCCCGGCGCGCGACGATTCGAGCAGGAAGGCATTGCCGTAGTCGAAGAAGTACATGCCGCGTTCTGTCAGGCGGTTGATGGCGGCCACCTGACGGCGAAGCGATTCCTGAACACGGCGCTTGAATTCATCGGGATTTTCCGCCATCATCACCTTCGATTCCTCGAACGACAGCCCTACGGGATAGTATCCGCCGGCCCATGGGTTGTGGAGCGAAGTCTGGTCGGAGCCGAGTTCAACCTTAATGTCCTTATCGGCAAGATATTCCCAAAGGTCGACGACGTTTCCCAGATAAGCCAGAGAGAGAGCTTTGCCTTCGGCGCGGGCCTGCTGTGCCCGAGCCACAAGGGTGTCGAGGTCGTTGTAAACTTCATCGACCCAGCCCTGTGCGTGACGTTTTTCAACGGCCTGAGGGTTGATTTCAGCAACGATGCTGACAACGCCGGCAATGTTTCCGGCTTTGGGCTGGGCGCCCGACATGCCGCCGAGGCCCGAGCTGACGAAGAGCATGCCGGAGAGGTCCTTTTTACCGGGAGCAAGGTGTCGGCGTCCGGCGTTGAGCACCGTGATGGTGGTGCCGTGGACTATGCCCTGAGGCCCGATGTACATATAGGAGCCGGCGGTCATCTGGCCATACTGACTTACGCCGAGCGAGTTAAGGCGTTCCCAGTCGTCGGGCTTGGAATAATTGGGAATTACCATACCGTTCGTCACGACCACACGGGGAGCTTCGGGATGGGAGGGGAAGAGACCCAGCGGATGGCCTGAGTACATGACGAGTGTCTGCTCGTCGGTCATTTCGCTGAGATATTTCATGGTCAGACGGTACTGGGCCCAGTTCTGGAACACGGCACCGTTGCCGCCGTAGGTTATCAGTTCGTGGGGATGCTGGGCCACGGCGGGGTCGAGATTATTCTGAATCATCATCATGATGGCAGCGGCCTGACGCGATTGTGCCGGGTACGCATCGATAGGCCGTGCGTACATCGGATAGTCGGGGCGGAAACGGTACATGTAGATACGTCCGTATTTTCGAAGTTCGTCGGCGAACTCGGGTGCGAGTATCGCGTGCTGTTCGGCGGGAAAATAGCGCAGGGCATTTTTGAGCGCCAGACGCTCCTCGTCGGGTGTGAGAATCTTCTTGCGCTTCGGCGCGTGGTTTACCGTAGTGTCGTAGGGTTTAGGTGCAGGGAGGACTGCCGGGATTCCTTCTGCCACGGCCTTTTTGAATTCTATGTCGGTCATCACTTTGATATTATGTTTTCTACAACAGTCAGAGTTTCGGCCTCTGCTACTTCGGCGGCAGCTGCCACTTCCTCGCCTTTGGTGACGAGTTCTATGGCTTTTTCGCGGTCGGCGAGCTGGGCGGCGTTGATTTTCACATTGAGGAGCGCACCGCGGATAGCTGCACGGGCGGCGAGTGCGCCTACACCGGCATCGCTTGCCGAAGCGGGATTCCCTTCCGAGGCCATGGCTTTGAGCAGCGGGAAGACTCTGAAGACAGTTTCGAGAGTTTTCAGCGGCACTTCCGTGGCGTAGAGGGTGGCTTCTTCCATTGCTTTTGCCCGGGCTTCTTTTTCGGCGTCGGTACCTTTAGGCATGGCGAAGACTCCCATGATTCGGTTGAAAGCCGCGGTGTCTTCGTCGACAAGGCGGAGCAGTTCTTCCATCAGTCCGTTGCCTTGTTCGGCATAGTCGGAAAATTCTTCCCAGCGGTCGTCCCAGCCGGCCTTGTGAGCCGAGAGATTCGCAACCATGGTGCCGAGGGCTGCCGAAAGGGCGCCCATATATGCCGAGATGGAGCCTCCTCCGGGAGCCGGTGATTCCGATGCTGTTTCCTCGGCGAAGGCACGGCAGCTCATGTCGACGAGTTTCTTGCTGTCCTTGTCGGCAATCATGTACTCGATTACTTTTTCGGCAGGATCGAAGGGCTTGAGTTCGTCGAGGCCCATGCTCCTGATGGCTATGCGGATAATTTCGTGTTCGGGAATACCGAGTGAGCGCTGTTGGCGGCGCAGGAAATATTTGCCGGCTTCTATGAGAGTCTTTTTGGGTACAAGACCGACGATTTCTGTGCCGGTGACTCGAATTCCGCGTTCTCGTGCGGCGCGGCTTACTTCTTCGAAAGCAATGTGGAGTGGCGTTACGTTTGTGTCGGTGATGTTCATCGAAACCTGTGCGATACCGTATTCGTCGATGTACCAGCCTATGGCTTTGGTGCCTTTGAGGGTACCGGGAATCATCACGGGGTTGCCGTTCTCGTCCTTCAGGGGCTTTCCCGTGATTCTGCCGCCTTCGCGTGCGGGGCGACCTTTCTCACGGACATCGAAAGCGATGGCGTTGGCACGGCGTGTGGATGTGGTGTTGAGGTTGAAGTTGACGGCGATGAGGAAGTCGCGCGCGCCGACAGCTGTGGCCCCGGTGCGTGCAATGTTTTCGTCGAAGGGACGGTCGCCGAAATCGGCGCCATCGGTGCCGTTGCCGAGGCGCTCGGGCAGCCCTTCATATTCGCCTTTGCGGCAAACTGCGAGATTCTTTCGTGCCGGGGTGAATGCCGAGGCCTCGTAGCAGAAGACCGGAATCTGCAATTCATCAGAAATGCGCTTTGCAAGCCCTCGGGCAAGCTCGGCGCATTCTTGAAGAGTAATACCGGAAACGGGAATGAGCGGCAGCACGTCGGTGGCACCCATGCGTGGATGGGCACCGTGATGATGTCGCATGTCGATGAGCTCGGCGGCACGGCGCACGCCGCGGAAGGCGGCTTCGAGCACGTCGGAGGGTTCGCCGACAAAAGTGACGACGGTGCGGTTGGTGGCTTCTCCGGGATCGACGTCGAGCAGGCTTATGCCTTTCACGCTTTCTATGGCGTCGGTAATGCTTTTAATTATCTCAGGGTTGCGGCCTTCGCTGAAGTTAGGCACACATTCGATTATCTGTTTCATGGTGCATTTGCTTAATAGCACAAATGTACGCAAAAAACGCGAATTACCAAAAAATACCTTCTTTTACGGATTCTGAGGCGTTTCGAGAGCGGAGATGATGGCGTCGGACAGGAGGGAGCCCCACATGCGGTAGCCGGCGGCGGTGTAGTGCACGCCGTCGGAGCCGAGCACACGTGCAGCTTTCATCTTTGCGGCCGAGCCGGGGCCTCCTGCTACGGCGTAGGTGTCGTAGAACGGAATACCGTTCTCACCGGCATATCGGCTGATGACATTACGGATGCGCGCTATCTTTGTGTTTACCGTCAGAACCGATGTACGGCGCCGGCGGCCTTTGCGGCGCCGGTAGACACGCCTGTAACATTCGGCCGGAGCAACAAGCATTATTTCTGCGTCGGGGTTGTGGCGTCGAATGTTTCCGACAAGATTGTCGATGTCGTTCCCGAGGGTTTCGTCGCTGATGCTTCCGAAGGCTTCGTTGGTGCCGAGCGCTATGACGACGAGGTCGGGTGCGAGTGAACTTATCTGAGGTCCGAAGCGGTCGATGTTGGCATAGGACGAGTAGGTGGCGCCGTTGTTGCCGACGGAGTGGACGAGAGTTCCTCCGAACCCGTTGAGAAGTTCGAAGCCTCCGAAAACGGTGGCGTCGGCAGTGTCGAATTCGATGAGGACACGGTGCGTGGGCCGCGACAGCACGATTGTTGAATCGGAGAAAGCGTATTCGAGGCTTTTTCCGAGTTCGAGGTCGCGTGCGCCGGTGATTTCGGGACGTTCGCCGCGGAAGTGGAGACGGAGCATTGCAAAAGGCTCGTCGGCCGAAATCTCGAAGCCTGCTTTCCCGGGGGAGGGTTGTATTCCTATGCCGGTGAATGGCATTTCGACGGCCCACGGCATTTTCATGAGCTTTGCCGACAGGAAGTCGGAGTGCAGCTTTATGGTGTAGTCGGCCGGCTGGTTGGTTCCTGCAAGACGGAAAGGCACTATAAGTCCTCGGCCGGCCGACGTCGTTTCGGCTGCCAGGCGCGCACGCAGGACGGCGCCACTGAAGTCGGCCTGAATGTGTGAATCGCCCAGATAAACGACCGAAAACAGCTCACCGCTGTCGCGGGCTGCGGCAAAAGCCTGCCGCAGACGGCTCCAGTCGGCGCCGTTCATTTCTATTCTGTTAGCCTTGGTGTCGAGGAAGGGGTAGGAGC
>CABQCA010000101.1 GCA_902462525.1 uncultured Porphyromonadaceae bacterium
ACGTCTGAGCTGGACCGAACCGCTGGGCGACGTGAAGAAAGGCAATTTCCTCACTCTGGCCTACCGCTTCTCCTACCGCTGGAACAACGCCGACAAGCTAACCTACGACCACCCCGTCACCTTCCCCGACGGCTGGGGCGGCGACCCGGTGATCGACCCCGAACTCGTGTTCAACGAGGAACTTTCCAACCGGTTCCGCAACGACTACATGAACCAGGATATCCGCATAGGCTTCAAACACACCGACAAAAAGCACAACATCAACGCCGGCATATCGCTTGTGCCGCAGATGACACGCTCGATAAACCTCATCGATCACGCCAAGGACATTCCGCGCCGCAATGTGCTGAACTTCGCGCCGTTCCTGCGCTACCGCGCACGCTTCACCAAAACACGCAGCATAACAATCGACTACAACGGCCGCTCCTCGCAGCCGTCGATGAGCCAGCTGCAGCCCGTGGCCGACATGTCGGACCCCCTGCGCATCGTCATCGGTAACCCCGACCTCAAGCCGACTTTCAGCCACGATGTGCGCCTGCGCTATTCCGACTTCAACCAGGCGGCCCAGCGCTCGGTGATGGTGATGGTCGACGGATCGGTGGTACAGAACTCCATCGTTTCGCGCATGAGCTTCAACGAGGAAACCGGCGGTCAGATCACAACCTACGAGAATGTCAACGGCGTGTGGAACATACGAGGCATGAACATGGTGTCGTTCCCACTGCGCAACAAAGCATTCACAATCAACAACCACATCTTCGCAAACTACTCGCGCAACGTCGGCTTCAGCATGACAGGCGAAAACACTATCCGCAACAACGTCAGCTCCTTCAGCTTCAACGAAAGCCTCGGACTGGCATGGCGCCCCGACAACTTCGAACTGGAACTGAGGCCCCGCTACAACCTCCAGACCACACGCGGAGCATCGAGCGGAGGCAACGGACTCGGCAACAGCACAATCCACTCCTACGGCGGTTCGGTCTACGCCACCTACAACGCTCCTTTCGGCCTCGTGCTCAGCTCCGATGTCAACTACAGCGCAACCGAAGGCTACGCCGCCGGCTACAACACCCGCACATGGATGTGGAACGGCTCGATTTCCTATCAGTTCCTCCGCGGACGCAACGCCACAGTATCGCTCAAAGCCTACGACATTCTGGGCCAGAACGACCGCGTGCGCTTCCAGAACCAGGGCAACTACAGCCAGACATCGCGCTACAACTCGCTCACACGCTATGTGATGCTGACCGTAGCCTACCGCTTCACCACATTCGGCAAAGGCGAGCAACCGCGCGACCGCAACGCCGAAGGCCGATGGGAAGGCCGAGGTCCGATGGGTCCGCCCCCCGGCGGCGGCCGCCCGCCCCGCCACTAAACGCCAGCGTCACAAAAATACAGTAATTTTGTGACAGTAAAAAATAGTGTAGACAATGAGTATTACCGATAATGTAGTGCGGGAAAGAATATTGGGCCTTGAACGAGGATCGATTTTCTTTCCTTTAGACTTTGAGGATATCGCCACGGACACGGCTGCCAGGCAGACATTGAGCCGTATGGTTAAGCGTGGCGAAATAATCAGAGTCAGTCGCGGCATATATTGTTATCCGCGTTCTAACCCGGCTCTCGGTCTTGATGTCATACCTCCCTCAGCCGAAGATATAGCCCAAAGACTTGCCGAACGTGACAGGGTGAAGATAATACCTACCGGCGATCAGGCGCTTAATCAGTTAGGCCTTTCCACTCAAGTACCTGCCAATGCCGTCTATATTACGAATGGCGCGAGAAAAAAAATAAGCCTCGGGAAGGGACGCAGTATAGTATTCAGGGAGAGCAACGAGTTTCGTATGTTTAATTTTAAGTCGAAAGTAATGATGCTTGCAGTGTCAGCCATGCGCAGTATCGGTGAAGATAAGATTGTTGACAGCATCCTGAATCTTTTAAGAAAGATCGTCAGGGAAGTATCTCCGGAAATATATAAACACGACATACTGCTTGCGCCTGTATGGGTCAGAAATAAACTTGAGCGATAATATGATTTTCACCGATTTGACGGATAATGACCGTCGGGATATCATTGATTATGTGAGTGGCACAACCGGATTTCTCCGCAATGTCGTTGAAAAGGATTGATGGGTAACATCGGTACTTCGTGCAATATTCTCATTGCCATACGCTGAACAAACTTCGTTCAAGGGAGGTACAAATCTCAGCAAATGTTGGGGCTTGATTCAGCGTATGTCGGAAGATATAGACATCGGTATAAGTCGTGAACACCTTGGATTTGGCGGAGAACTATCTAAAAATCAGATTAGTGACAAACTGCGCAGGGCGTCATGTTCTTTTGTGAGAAACATAATGAGGTATGATGTGGAAAATGCACTTGTCGCCCAAGGAATATCACCGGATAATATAACTGTGACAGTCCGGGAAACAAATGTAAGCACTGTCGATCCCGAAACCATCTATGTGGCTTATCGATCGTTATTCGACGGAATTGGATATGTGTCGCCGCAGGTTAAGATTAAAGTAAGCGGTCGTTCTATGACAGAGCCTGTAGCCCGGGTAAATGTGCGATCGTATATATTTGAAAATCTGCCGAAACTGACATTTGATGATACGCCGGTTGAAATCAATGCTGTGTTGCCACAACGGACTTTTCTGGAAAAACTATTTCTTCTTCACGAGGAATTCTCCAAGCCGGACTCTGAAATACGGATTGAAAGAATGTCCCGACATCTTTACAATGTGGCGTGCATCATGAAAACAAAAATCGCGGATGAAGCTCTGAAAGATGACGATCTCTATAACTCTTTGATTGAACATCGTCGGAAATTCATAGGGCTGAAAGGCTTTGATTATGATACTCTACGGAAAGCTACGCTAAAGATTGTCCCGGAAGGAGAAACCCGTAAAATGTGGGAAGGCGATTACGAGAATACGGTCGCAAATATGGTAATGGGCACTGCGCCGTCATTCGATGAGATAATGGCATCTTGAAATTCTCAATAATCGCATCAACCAAATGTGAGGTATTGAAGCCTCGCTTATTTTAAGATATAGGGGGGTCCGTTTGCAATTGTAAATTGCGGGCGGGGCTGCTTTTTTATATAAGTTTCGCAAGTTTCCAACTTGCTCACGGTGAAAGGTGAAGGGTGAAAGGCGAAGATACTTGGACGTGCGAAAAAGCTATTGTCTTCACTCAGACGCAGCCTGATTTTCACTTTTCACTTTATTCACTTCAACTTGAGTTTGCGAAAGTTGAGCTGATGTCGATAACTTTTCGGGGGTGGAGTGCGTTTTTGTGTGTTTAGGTTTGTAAATTTTTGCCCAAAATTCACTAATTTTGGGGTCTTAAACAGGACAGGTTCATCAATCGGACCGTAACAAACTATGGCTCAGGACACTTATCACACTCCGGCACTGCTCGGCGAAAGTATCGCGGCACTCTGTCTGAGCGCAGACGGCATATATGTGGACGCCACCCTCGGCGGCGGCGGCCATTCCCATGCCATAGCCTCGGCCCTGAGCGGCAAAGGACACCTCTACTCGCTCGACCGCGATACCGACGCCATAGCCCATGCTTTCGAACACCCCAACTTCACGGCAGTGCACGGCGATTTCCGCTTTCTGGCCAACTATCTGCGCTACTACGGCGTCGACGGCCGTGTCGACGGTATCTTAGCCGACCTGGGAGTGTCGTCGCACCATTTCGACGACCCCTCGCGAGGCTTCTCGTTCCGCGCCGACGCGCCGCTCGACATGCGCATGAACCGCAGCGGCGGCATCACCGCCGCCGAGCTCCTTGCAACGGCTTCCGAGGATCGCCTTGCCACTCTGTTCAAGGTCTACGGCGAGTTCAGGCAGGCACGCCGTCTTGCCGCGGCCATAGTCAAAGCCCGCAGCGGGGGCGGTGTCGCCACCACAGGCGCCCTTGCCGCCATCGCCGAGCCTATGCTCAATCCGGCCAAGGCCAAGAAAGAGCTGGCGCAGATTTTTCAGGCCCTCCGCATCGAGGTGAACGGCGAGATGGAGGCCCTTGAAGCTTTCCTTGGAGCCGCCACAGAAGCCCTGCGGCCCGGCGGACGTCTGGCCGTCATCACCTACCACTCGCTCGAAGACCGCATGGTGAAAAACTTCGTGCGTAGCGGCCGTATCGACGGCGAACTCGAAAAAGACATCTTCGGCCGCAGCAGCACACCGCTGAAAGCCGTCGGCAAACCCATAGTGCCCTCCGACGAGGAAGTGGAACGCAACCCGCGCGCCCGCTCGGCGAAACTCCGTGTGGCCGAGAAGCTGTAAACACGAAAATCCGACGAAAGATGAAAATAAAAGACGCTCTCAGCAAATCAGGCAAAGGCATCCGCAAAGTGATGCAGGGCGACGCCGTGTCGAGCCGTTTCTTCAAACGGCATTTCTTCTCCACGGCTTTCACCGTGATAGCCTGCGTGGCTTTCATCGCGGCGCGCTTCGAGAACGCCACCGACCAGAGCACAATCCAGCGCCTTGAGTACAAGCTCAATGTAGTGTGCACCGACAAGCAGAAAGAGCGCTCCCGCTACATGACTCTCACCCGCGAATCGGCCATGATGCACCTTGTCGACTCGCTGCAGCTGGGCCTCACCATTCCCGACGCACGCCCGCAGATACTTACCCTCGAATCAGAAAACGACTGACAGCATAAATCACAACATTCCACATCACATTATTCAATCTCTCTATGTCACAATCCTCTTCTCCTAAAAAAAACGGCAATGCACCTGCAGGCTCGCGCAACAGCTATGTGGTGAGCCGCTTCGCCATCATCTTCTTCATGACCCTTCTTCTGGCTGCGGGAATAGCCTACAAACTGGTGTGCACCACCACCGTCCAGGCCGAGGCATGGGAGCGCATGGCGGCATCAACCCTGCGCGACTCGCAGGTCGTGGTGCCTGTGCGCGGCGAAATCCTCGCCTCCGACGGCAGCATTCTCGCCACAAACCTGCACTATTCCAAAGTGATGATCGACTTCAGGGCAAGCCGTTTCGACATCGTGCATTTCCACGACACTCTGCCGGCATTGTGCGGCGAGCTGGCACGCCTGCTGCCGTGGCGCGGCGACAGCGCCAAATGGCTGGAACGATTCAAGGTGCAGCTCGACCGTCCCAAATCGGAACGCACCAGCAACTTCATTATCGCAAAATCACTCCCCGAAGAAACTGTCGACAAGATACGGAAGCTGCCGTTCTTCTGCAAGAGCAAGAATCCGAACGTGACAGGCCTCAAGGCCGACCGCATAGTCAAGCGCTCATATCCTTTCGGCGAAATGGCTAAAATGAGCATCGGCCAGGTCGGAGAAACCACAAACAAAGAAATACATGGCGTCACCGGCCTCGAACGCGAACTCGACACCCTGCTCTACGGAGTGCCGGGGCTCAAACGCAAGAAAATGTTCACCCGCGGGGCACGCTATGCCGTGGAAACGCCCGCTGTCAACGGTTTCGGCGTCACCACGACTATCGACATCACCATTCAGGATATCCTCGAGAACGAACTCGGACAGATGCTCATCGACGCCAAGGCCGACTGGGGCACCGCGATGATCATGGAGGTGAGCACAGGCGACATAAAGGCGATGTCGAACCTCGAGCGCGACTCGCTCTCGCCCGAACCTCGCTACATCGAGGCCCTCAACCGCACCGTACTGGCCTACGAGCCCGGCTCGGTAATGAAAGTGATGACCATGGCCGTGGCTCTCGAAAAAGGCTTCGCCAAACCCGTGACACGCGAGCTGCCTATAGGCCGCAGCTTCGCATACCTCGGCCGCAAACCAATAAACGACACCCACTCGCCCGGCTCGCTGCCGGTGTCGCGCTTCATCGAGTACTCTTCAAACATCGGCATGGTGAAAATGTCGATGCCACACTACGAAAACGACCCCAACAGCTTCCGGGCCGACCTTGCCGACATGGGATTTTTCGACCGTTTCCGCACCGGCATAGCACGCGAACGCACGCCCTACTTTCCGCGGCTGCAGAACAATGTCGGCGGCCGGCTGTCGCTGTCGCGCATGGTATTCGGCTACTCCACAATGATACCGCCGCTCTACACCTGCGCTTTCTACAACACCGTGGCCAACGACGGCCGCTTTGTGCGCCCGCGTCTGGTGAAAAGCCTTCGCCTGCCCGACGGCCGCGACTCGGCCATCGACGTGTCGTACGTCCGCGACCGCATTCTCTCCAGCGAGAACGCAGCCATCCTGCGCGAGATGATGCACGGCGTGGTGTGGAAAGAAGGCGGCACAGCAAAAGCCCTCAAGAGCGACATCGTGGAAATCGCCGGAAAAACCGGTACCTGCAAGATTGCCCGCGAGGATACCCGTCCGCGCAAGGACAAGGACGGCAATCCCATAAAACTCACGCCTTTCAAGGGCGGATATCTCGAAGGACACTACCGTGTGACTTTCTGCGGTTTCTTCCCCTATGAGAACCCCAAGTACACATGCATCGTGGTGATAAGCGACCCGAAGGTACCCTACCGGGGGCCTGCCGTCAGCTCGGGAACGGTGCTCAAGAACGTGGCTCTGAAAATGTATGCCAGGGGAATGCTTGAAGCCGACCCCGTTTTTGAGGACAACCGCGCAGCCGGAACTACTCCGACTGTCTATGCCTCGTTCAACGACCGCCGGAACGCCACCCTCCACGCCGACCTGCGGCTCGACAAGGCCAGCGCCATACGCCGTCCGGCCTCCGCTGCCGAAGGCTGCGTGCCCGATGTTTGCGGCGTAGGTATCCGCGAGGCTCTAACCACCCTCGAAAGTTCGGGCTATGCCGTGAGTTTCCAGGGCATAGGCTATGTAGCCGAACAAAACCCGCCGGCCGGCACCGAGGCCGTGCCCGGCACAAAAGTACAGCTTCTGCTGAAACACGACTGACTATGACACTTGAAGAAATACCTGCCAATACGGCGCCGGCAGTAACATCGGCCGACAGCCTTCTCGCAGCCGCAAATGCCGAGGAGCGCCGCGGCCCTGCCGCCGACACTGACATAACAGTTCTCACCGCCGACTCGCGTGCCGTGCGTCGCGGCGGTATGTTCGTGGCCGTACGCGGCGTGGCCGTCGACGGTCACCGCTTCATCGGCAAGGCTGTCGAAGCCGGAGCCGCCGTTGTTGTGGTGGAGGAATTCCCCGACGAGATGCCGCAGGACGTGGTCTTCGCACGCGTGGCCGACACGCGTGCCGCTCTGGGCCGCATGGCCTCGCGCTATTACGGCGAACCTTCCGACGAACTGAGGCTCGTAGGTGTCACCGGCACCAACGGCAAAACCACCATCGCCACTCTGCTCTACGACATGGCGCGTCTGCGCGGCATCAAAGCCGGCCTCATATCCACCGTGGCCGTGAAAATCGACGGCGAGGAATACCCCTCGGACCACACCACACCCGATCCGCTGCTGCTCAACGCATGCCTTCGACGCATGGCCGACGCCGGCTGCCGCTTCGCCGCCATGGAAGTGAGCAGTCACGCGGCCGACCAGCACCGCATAGCCGGTCTTAACTTCGCAGGAGGCATTTTCACCAACCTCACACGCGACCATTTGGATTATCACAAGACTTTCGACGCCTATCTCCGGGCCAAGAAATCGTTTTTCGACATGCTTCCGCCCGACGCTTTCGCTCTCAGCAACGCCGACGACCGCAACGGCGCCGTAATGCTCCAGAACACCGCAGCCCGGCCCCGCGCTTTCTACTCGGTGCGCGATGCTGCCGACTTTCACGTGCGCGTGGTTGAAGACCGCATCGACGGCATGCTGCTCGACTTCGGCGGCCGTGAGGTGGAAACACTGTTCACCGGCAGTTTCAACGCCTCGAATCTCGCCGCAGTCTACGGCGCAGCCGTGCTTCTGGGCATGAGCGAGGACGAAGCCGCCCTGATGATGAGCCGTCTGCACCCTGTGGCGGGACGTTTCCAGCCTTTCCGCTCGAAAAACGGCATAACGGCAATCGTTGACTACGCCCACACGCCCGATGCTCTTATCAACGTGCTCGACACCCTGCGCGAGGTAGTGCCCGAAGGCGCATCGGTAATCACCGTGTGCGGCTGCGGCGGCGACCGCGACCCCGGCAAACGTCCGCAGATGGCAAAAGCCGCCGCCGACCGATCGGAAGTGCTCGTAATAACCTCCGACAACCCCCGCTCCGAGGATCCTCAGGCCATCATCGACGATATGCTCGCCGGTCTCGACGAGTACGGGCGCGGCAAGACGCACTGCTACACCGACCGCCGCCGCGCAATCCGCGCTGCCGTAGAGATGGCCGAACCCGGCGACATAATCCTGCTCGCCGGCAAAGGCCATGAGACCACGCAGACCATAGGAAACGAAATCCTTCATTTCGACGACCGCGAGGAAATATGCGC
>CABQCA010000102.1 GCA_902462525.1 uncultured Porphyromonadaceae bacterium
AGCAGTTCGGTAAAGCTGCCGTTCCGCAATCTCTACGCTACCCCCGCCACTCTCGGCGCCGACCGCATAGCGGCACTTGCCGGCACAGTGGCTCTCGGAGCGACAGAAACAGCCGGTTTCGTTGTCGCCGACCTCGGCACGGCTGCTACTTACGACTACCTGTGCCGCGATTCCGAAGGCTTGTGCTACTGCGGCGGCAACATAGCTCCGGGTGTGCCTCTGCGCCTCCATTCGCTTGCCGAGCACACGGCGGCATTGCCGGAAGTATCGCCGGAACTTGCTCCCGGAGGAGGTATCTGGGGGCGGAGCACTGCCGACGCGCTCCTCAACGGGGCCGTCTTCGGTGTGCTTGCCGAGCTTTCGTTTTACCGCGCGGCATCTCCGGACGGTACGCAGACGGTGCTTACCGGCGGAGGCGCCGAATATCTTGTGAGAAACAATCTTATAAAATTCGACCATATCTACGATCCTTATCTGGTGATGAGAGGTCTAAATCACATTATCAATGAGAATTAATAAACTCTTCGCAGCTTTCGCTCTAATATTTGCCGCCGGTACGGCCTCCGCTCAGAACGGCACGCTGACACCCTATTCGAGTCTCGGATACGGTATTCTCAGCGACCATGCCACATCGTCGCAGCGTGCCATGGGCGGCGTTGGCTATGCCATGACTTCAGGGCGCCAGATCAACATGATGAACCCGGCGTCCTACGCCGCCATCGACACCCTCACCTTCCTTTTCGACATGGGCATACAGCTGAAACAGATGAACCAGAAAGAGACCGTGGACGGCAAACTGCTTAAGGACAATCAGTTCACCGGCAGTCTCGACTATGTGACCATGCAGTTCCCTCTGGGACGCTACATGGGAGCCAGCATAGGCCTGGTGCCGTTCTCGTCGGTGGGCTATAACTTCGGCAGCTCCATCGACAACGGCGCCGACACCCGTCAGGGTTCGGGCAGTCTCAACGAACTCTACCTCGGTATCGCCGGACGCCCCTTCCGCGGCTTCTCGGTGGGTGCCAACATCTCGTATCTTTTCGGCACGCTCCTGAATGAAACCTATGCCACTGCTTCGGCAGGGTACAACACCGTGTATCAGAACCAGTTCGAAGTACGCGACTATCATCTGAATTTCGGCGTCCAGTACACTCTTCCCGTCCGCGGCACCGACGCCGTGACTTTCGGCGTGACATACAGCCCCGAAAAGACACTTCTGGGCTCTGCCCGTATCGTTTACTACGACACTCAGGACGGTTCGTCGCCCGAGGTAACCGATGAACACCGTTTGCGCGGCAACTATTCTCTGCCCGAAACATGGGGCGCCGGTGTGAGCTACCGCTTCGACCGCCGGCTGACCCTGGAATTCGACTACACCTACCAGCCCTGGAGTAAGGTGAAATACCTCGGCTTTGACTCCGACAACAGGGTCAACCAGTTCGCCGACCGCAGCAAATATGCCTTTGGCCTTCAGTACACTCCCAATATCCGCGGCGGTTACTTCAAGCGAATACAGTACCGTGTCGGTCTGTACTATAACAACGACTATCTCAAAATTCAGGACAACCGTCTTCGTGAAATCGGAGTTACCTGCGGCTTCGGTTTTCCGGTGCCCTCCCTCAAGACCATCATCAATCTCGGCTTCGAATGGAAGAAGCGCCGCGCGCATCCGGCCCCGATGATAGAGGAAAATTACTTCAACATAACCCTTGGCGTGAACTTCAACGAAATGTGGTTCGGTCAGCGTAAAATCGACTGATGCCGGCTTCGCGCAGTCTGTCGGTGCTTCCTGCTGCCGTGGCTCTCATCGGAGCCGCGGCGTGGCTTTTTACGGCCTGTACGCCCGAGAAGCAGCACTATGTGCCCAATGTCGGCGACGGCACTACCACCCCGACAATGTCGACCACCGATGTCACCACCATCATCAGCGACAGCGGCTACACCCGCTACAAAGTGGTGACTCCGCTGTGGCTGATGTTCGAGGACGCCGAGGAACCGTTCTGGCGCTTCCCCGACGGCATAGAACTTGAGCAGTACGACCACGATATGAATCCTGAGTCGAACGTCATCTGCGATTCGGCCGTCTATTTTTCGCGCAAGCGCCTGTGGCGTCTCGACGGCGATGTGGTGATGGTGAACACCGAACGCGACAGCTTCCTCACCCAGCAGCTTTTCTGGGACCAGAACCAGCGTAAAATCTACACCGACTCGTTCATCCACATCGTGCGCACCGACCGCACTATCGAAGGCTATGGCTTCGAGTCGGACCAGAGCATGCGCTGGTATCAGGTGACACGCCCCACGGCAATACTGCCGGGCGAAGGTTTCCGCAGTCGCCGCGACAGCACTGTTGCCGATTCTTCCGCCTCCGACAGCACAGCTCCGCCGGTACGCCGCCGTCCTTCGCCCTCCCGCCGCCGCGACAGCACCGGTTCCATGCAGGTGACTCCGCTGCCTTCCTCCGGCGACCTCAAGGCCATAAGACCCGAAAATAATTAAGTCATTTAAATAAATAACGCTGCTGCTCTTTAAAAATGGATCCTGTCTGGATTGTCATAACACTTGTTTCGCTGCTGTTCTCGGCGCTCTTTTCCGGCTGCGAGATGGCCTATGTAACCTCCGACCGCGTTCGTGTGGAACTTGATGTGAAGCGAGGCGGCCTGATTTCCAAAATTATCAATCTTTTCTATTCGCGCTCCGAGCTGTTTATTTCCACAATCCTTGTGGGCAACAATGTGATGCTTGTCATCTACGGCATGGGTGCGGCGATGCTCGTGGAGCCGCTGCTGGCGCAAATTACCGACAACGAGTTTGTGGTCCTTGTGCTGCAGACCATTATTTCGACAGTTGTCATTCTGCTGATAGGCGAATTTCTGCCTAAGACCGTTTTCGGTATCAATCCAAACAATTCGCTGAAAATTTTCGCCCTGCCCGTGTGGCTGTTCTATATCATTCTCTATCCGGTGTCGGTGTTCACAGCGTGGCTGTCGCGTGTGCTCATGCGCCTTGCCGGCGTAAAAGATTCTACCAAACGCCTCCATTTCATATCAATGGGCGACTTAAACGACTACATCGAGGAAACTATCGACGACCTCGAGGAAAAAAAGCAGACCGTAGAGAATGAAGTGAAGATATTCCGCAACGCTCTCGATTTCTCGTCGACCCACGTGCGCGACTGCATGACACCCCGCAATGAAATCGTGGCCGTTAACATCGACACCGTAAGCCGCGGGGAACTGTCGGAACTTTTCACAAGCACGGGGCGCTCTAAAATTCTGGTGTACCGCGACGACATCGATTCCATCGAAGGCTATATCCATGTCAGCGAACTCTTCGACCCTTCCAACGACTGGAAGGCGAACATCAAGCCGGTGCTCTATGCTCCCGAGAATCTTCTGGCGAACGCGATGATGCGCCGTCTGCTGCAGCAGAAGCGTTCCATAGCCATCGTTGTCGATGAATTCGGCGGCACAGCAGGCATGCTCACCCTCGAGGATCTCATGGAGGAAATATGCGGCAATATCGAGGATGAGCACGACACCGACAAACTCACCGCCCGCTGCGTGGAGCCGGGCATCTACGAGTTTTCGGGCCGCTGCGAGATTGCCGAAATCAACGAGCGTTTCGACCTCGCCATTCCCGAGGACGACAGCTACCAGACCATCGCCGGCTTCGTGCTGCAGAACACAGGCACCATTCCCGAGCAGGGCGACACCGTGCTGATAGGTGATTTCCGCCTCGATATAGTGCGTAAATCAGCCGCCCGCATCGACCTTATCCGCCTGACCACGCTGCAGACCTCCGACGGTGCGGAAGCATGAGGTGAACCACTGTCTGCTGCCGGTTGTTTAAATTTTTATAGAACAATACCGGTGCGGAACGCTACATTTTTTGTACTTTTGCATATCGGTTGACAACCGGCCCGTTTCAATTATGATAGAACGCATTGTTATAGTCGACAACGTCGATCCCATTTGCTTCTATGGCGTTAACAACGCCAACATGCAACTTATCAAAAACCTCTATCCCAAGCTGCGTATCTCGGCGCGCGGCTCGGTAATCCGTGTCATCGGCGAGGAGAAGGAAACGGCCGATTTCGAAGCTAAAATCAAAGAGCTTTCGGCGTATGCCGAGAAGTACAACAGCCTCACAGAAGATGTGATTCTCGATATCGTGAAAGGCACCGCGCCCAAGGCACGTCCTGCCGACGGAGCCATCATCTTCGGTGTGAACGGCAAGCCTATCAGCGCCCGTACACCCAATCAGGAGAAACTGGTGCAGACCTTTGCCGAAAACGACCTCACTTTTGCCCTCGGCCCTGCCGGAACGGGCAAGACATACATCGCAATCGCACTGGCGGTAAGAGCTCTCAAAAACCGGGAGGCACGGAAAATCATTCTGTCACGTCCGGCCGTGGAGGCCGGCGAGAAACTCGGTTTTCTTCCGGGCGACATGAAGGACAAAATCGACCCCTATCTCCAGCCACTCTATGATGCCCTCGAAGATATGATTCCGGCCGTCAAGCTGCGCGAATACATGGAAACGAAGGTGATTCAGATAGCGCCCCTGGCATTTATGCGCGGCCGCACTCTCAACGATGCCATCATAGTGCTCGACGAAGCCCAGAATACAACAGTGCATCAGATAAAGATGTTCCTCACTCGTCTGGGCATGAACGCCAAGATGATAGTGACCGGCGACGTGACCCAGATCGACCTTCCGCGAAGCACACAGAGCGGTCTTGTGCAGGCTCTGAAAATCCTCGACGGCATACCCGGCGTGGGGCTTGTGGAGTTCGGCAAGAAGGACATTGTGCGCCACTCGCTGGTGCAGCGTATCGTCGAGGCCTACGAGCGTTTCGACCGCGAGGAAAAAGCCGCCGCCGATGCCGCACGCGCCGAGATAGTGAAAGCTGCCGAAAATATCCCCGACGCCTGACAACGCCAAGAACATACTCTAAAACATCATACCAGTCATGACCCTCACACACACCGATTTCCATTTTCCCGGCCAGACCGGAGTCTATCACGGTAAAGTTCGCGATGTCTATACTCTCGACAACAATGTCATCGTGCTCGTAGCTACCGACCGTATTTCGGCCTTCGATGTAGTCCTCCCCAAAGGCATTCCCTTCAAAGGTCAGGTACTCAATCAGATAGCCAATTATTTTCTTGACGCTACCGCCGCCGAAGTGCCCAACTGGAAACTCGCCGAAGTCGACCCCATGGCCACCGCCGGACAGTGCTGCGAGGGCTTCCGTGTCGAAATGATTGTCCGCGGTTACCTCGCCGGGAGTGCCTGGCGTGAATATGCCGCCGGCGCGCGAGAGATATGCGGCGTTAAACTTCCCGAAGGCCTCCGCGAGAACGAGCGTCTTCCCCACCCTATCGTCACCCCCACCACCAAGGCCGACGAAGGCCACGACGAAAATATATCGAAGGAGCAGATCATAGCCCGCGGGCTGGTGTCGGCCGAAGACTACGCCGTGATCGAGCGCTATGCCCTCCGTCTGTTCGAAATAGGCACACGTATGGCTGCAGAGCGCGGCCTTATCCTTGTCGACACCAAGTATGAGTTCGGCAAACTCGCCGGCAAGATAATGCTCATCGATGAAATCCACACGCCCGATTCGTCGCGCTACTTCTATGCCGACACCTATCAGGAGCTCTTCGACCAGGGCAAGGCCCAGCGCCAGCTTTCGAAGGAATTCGTGCGTCAGTGGCTGATGGACAACGGCTTTATGGGTAAACCGGGCCAGAAAATACCCGAGATGACCGACGAAATATGCCGCAGTATCTCGGAACGCTACATCGAGCTCTACGAGCATGTGACAGGCCGAAAATTCGTGCCCGCTCCGGAGTCTGATGCCGAAAAGCGCATCGAAACCGGTGTTCTCGATTTCCTCGCCAATCTTTGACCGGAAGCGTGGAGAAAGTAGAACGGATAACACCTTACGGAAACGGCTCCGGACGAAAGGAAGAACAGGTGGAAGCGATGTTCGACGCAATAGCGCCGGCCTACGACTTCATGAACCGCGCAATGACTTTCGGGATGGACCGTCTGTGGCTGCGCCGGTTGCTGTCGGAAGCCGAGGCGTCGCATCCTTCCGACATCGCCGACCTCGCCACCGGTACCGGCGACGTGGCTCTCGCGCTGGCACGCCGGCTGCCCGAGGCGAGAGTCACCGGTCTTGATCTCTCGGAAGGCATGCTCGCCAAGGCGCGGGAGAAAGCCGCCGCAAGTGGCGCTACCATTGATTTCCGTCAGGCCGACTGCCTTGCCACGGGCTGCCCCGACGCTTCTTTCGACCTTGTGACCATAGCCTACGGTGTGCGCAACTTCGCCGATATCGCAGCCGGCTACCGGGAGATGGCACGTATACTGCGCCCCGGCGGAAAGCTTGCCGTGCTCGAACTGTCGACGCCCTCGGCCGCGTGGACGAAACCGTTCTACCGTCTTTACACACGCACTCTCATACCTCTGGCAGGCAGCCTTGTGGCCGGTGACCGCCGTGCCTATGCCTATCTGCCCGAAAGCATAGCGGCCGCCCCGCAGCGGGCCGACATGACAGCTCTTATGGAAGCCGCCGGACTTGCCGGAGCTTCCTTCCGTTCGCTCACGATGGGCGTCTGCACTCTATATACAGCATTCAAACCATGACCATTAAAGCATTTCTACCGTTTGCCGCCGCTCTTATGACCGGCATCGCCGCCAACGCGCAGGCAATGTACTTCGACAACGCAACTGTCGGTGAGGTAAGTCCCGACTCAATCATAGTGAAAGAAATCAACACAGTGTTTGTGACCGATTCCGTCCTTGTGGGCGCACTGACGGCCGACTCCGTGGCCGTAGTGCCCGATTCGGTGCTCTACCGCCGCCGTACTCTCGGCGAACTCGACCATATGCTCGATTCGCTGCGCTATGAGCCGCGTGTGAACATGGGCTCGGCCGAACTGCCGCACTATTTCTTCATGCCCGCGATTTTCGACCGCCATCAGTTCGCTTCCGAACGGAAACCGTTCGAGAGCGACATTACCGGAAGGGAATCGCAGCGATGGCTTGAGGAGCAGGCCGCTGTGGAGCGTGCTATGGACGATATGCGTTTCGCCCTGTTTTCAACCCACCCCGAAAACGTTTTCTACACCACATCGACACTGCCCGAGGCTCCGAAACAGTACCATGCCGTGGTCGACCCCTCGAAGCATACCATCGAGATCAAGGAACTTGAGAAGGCCGATGACAAGAGCACCACTATCGCCGTAGCCGATGTGCAGAAGAAGCACTGGATACGTTCGTTTCAGGGTCTGCTGCAGTTTTCGCAGGCCTATATATCGCCCAACTGGTATCAGGGCGGCAACAACAACGTGAACATGCTGGCCAATGCCCGCTACGATGTGAAACTCAACACTGTGTATCACCCCAATCTGCTGTTCGAGACTACCGTTCAGTATAAACTTGGCGTAAACAACGCACCGAACGACTCTATTCACGACTACAACATCACCGACGATCTCTTCCAGGTGAACACCACATTCGGTATCAAGGCGGACCGCCGCTGGTACTACTCGTTTACCGGCCAGTTCAAGACACAGCTTTTCGACTTCTATCCAGCCAACTCGCGTCAGCTGAAGTCGGCTTTCATGTCGCCGGGCGAACTCACAGTCGGTATCGGTATGACATACAACTATGTGAATAACAAAAAGACCTTTACTTTCGACGCTTCTATCGCGCCGCTGTCGTACGGTCTCAAAACCTGCCTCGACAACCGCATTTCGCCCGAATCCTACGGTCTGAAAGCCAACCGCCACACCAAGAGCAGCTTCGGTTCGTCGGCCGAGATAAAGATTTTCTGGAAACTGGCCTCGAACATCACTTTCCGTTCGCGCCTGTTCGCATTCACCGACTATGAGACTGCGCGGGCCGACTGGGAAAATACTCTCGACTTCACCATCAACCGCTTCCTCAGCACTCAGATCAATGTCAACGCCCGCTACGACACACAGACCCGTTACGATGCCGAGAGCAGCGACTGGCACAAGCTGCAGCTTAAGGAAATACTCTCGATAGGCTTCTCCTACCGCTTCAGCAGCATATGAGAATTGCGGCCCTTACCGTCGTCATGGTCCTCTGGACCGGCTTACAGGCTTCTGTACCGCTTTCGGTCACCGAAGCCGGCGGCGGTGAGCGCACCGATGCTTCCGGATTGTGGGAAACGACAGCCGGAGCATCGGTGCTGTGCTTCGAGCGGCAGCCCGGTGCCCGCGAAGCCTATAGTGTGACCATAGTCGAAGCTGCAGATTTCGCTATCGCTCCGGGAACACATGCCGGTACTCTCACTGCCACGGCGACGCCTGATGTGTACGACGCCGAGTTTCTTGTCGATCCTCTCGACAC
>CABQCA010000103.1 GCA_902462525.1 uncultured Porphyromonadaceae bacterium
AACCATGGGCGCAGAAGTAATGCTGCGGTTTATTACTGCTGTCGGAGCCGCCGACAATTCAAGCGCCGACTGGTAGGAACCGAGCCCGGAGCCAAGAGGATCGGACCCGTAGGTGCGGATAAGTACTGGCAGAATAAGACCGGGATATAGTTTCTCGAGGTTCTCCATGGCTACTATGCCGAGGGGACAGTTGCCGCAAGTGGCGCCGGAGTATTCTTCGAGAACGAATCGTTTTGTAGGTTCAAAGCTTAGGTCGCGAATCTGCCCCTGAATGGTAGATTTTCGTGTAACAAGATCGGCGTCGACGCTGAATGAGTTGATTTCACCAATGGTAAGTGGCAGTTTGTTGGTGAATTCGAATCGGAAAAGATCGCCTTTCTTGAGGCTGAGGCCTGTGTCGGCTATCCGGTCGATTTCGCTGCCGTCGGCGTCACGCAGGATGAGTGTCACAGAATCGAAAGTCTCAACATCCGATGCAATTGTGATGTTTCCAGCAATAGTTATGTCGGAGAGGCCGACCACTCGCTGGCGGTGTTCGAAAGTGGTAAGGAAACTCAGGTCGTGGAGGACAGTGATATTATCGAGGAAGACAGCTGAGCCGTCGGTGTTTTCGTTTACAAAAACGATATAAACGTCTTTTCCGGCATATTCGGCAAGAGGAATATTCACGTTCTGCCAGTCGCCTTCGAGACCATCCTCGCTGTCGCCGGGCGACAGCACCTGATCGAATATCAGATCGCCGTTTGTGCGGATGTCGCTGACAATTGCTGAATTAAAGGAATTGTAGACATTTCCGGAGGCGTATACATATACTTTTAGGCGGTCGGTGGCCGACTTCCGGTAACTCTGGACATCAAAATTGAGGAAGCAGTCGGTATCGGGAATAAACAGTTGCGGGGTTGACATCCAGTCATCGCTGGTTCCTCCGGTGGTGAACATCGAGTGTGCGGCCATGGCCATGTCGGAGGTCTGTGTCGACGAGCGTACAATCAGCCAAGGTGTGTCTTTTGTAAATCCCCAGCCGGCGACTTCTGAAACCGGCGGCAGATGATCACCTTCATAGAAAATGAAAGAATCGTAGTCGGCACAGTCCGAACGGAACAGATATTTGTCATCTGCCGAAATCTCACGTACGTAAGCCCCCTTGAAGTTTAATGTTATTTCTTCGTTGGCGCCTTCGCCCGAAAGATCGGTGACAGTACCGGCGGGAATCACTACCTTATAATCGGTACCGCTGAATAGGTGCTGGGTGGTGACAGGATAGAGCTGTATGCGTCGGTCCTGATAAAGGACGTTAAGGTCGCAGTAGGGAGTATCTTCGCCTGCTCGGTAGAGCTTGGCCAACGGGCTTTCTCCGAGATTAATATCTGCATCGAAAGTGACAATAAGGGGATTTGCCGATAAATCGATAGCCGATACAGCGTCGCCGTCGGCAGGGCTCGACGACACTATTCTGACAGGCTCTGTGCCTCGGCCTGTGAATGTGAGTTTTATTTCGGAGTTCGTGGTTTTGTTGTCGCCTTTGAGGCGGATGATTCCGGCCGGCAGGGTGAGAGTGTATCCGACATCTTTGCGCAGTGTGCGTTTGCGGAATGTGATGCGGATATTCTTTCCGTCGGCTACGAAGCCGTTGTTTGCAAGCGGACTGTATTTTTCTGTGCCGTCTTCGCTTGTAAGAGTGATGTCCGACGAGGAGCTGTTGACCTCCACATTTCTTCCGAACGACAGTCTTACTTCGGTGACATTTGTCATCCGGCTGCCGTCTGCAGGCTTCGCTGTCCATTCGGAGAGGAGATTTACCTTAGCAGCGGCAGACGTGATGTCTTCTTTCATGAGCACAAAGTAGCTGGCTTCGTTTGCAATGTTCATCGGCAGTGTTCGCCGACATTACTGTCACCAACGGTGGAGCGGCTGTCGCCAACGGCAGTACTATCAGCCTTACGGAAGGTGTTGTCGATGACTACGGCGACGCTGCCATTATCGAAATCGGCTGTATCCCCGTCATCACCTCTACGGCCGCGCCCATTACAATCAAGGCTATTACCACAGACAGCAAAATTCAGGTGTGTCCCAGTTCGTGCATCGATCTGAAAGAGAACAACGGAAAATACGAAGGTTCGATGGTTGAAAAAAAATCGTCGGTCGACTGCCGCATTCACCGGGAATGGGTATATCCCGACGAAGTTGACAGCAAAACCGTGCCTGCCGACTACACTTCGGTCACAATCATTGAAATCACCGATAACGCAGGTGCAAAGTTCACCTTCACAATCGACATGAATCCCGGTGGTGCCGGCATCGGTGCCATTGAAACTGCCAAAGCATTTTCTTTTTCAGACAATGTACTGAGTTATAGTCTTGCACAGTCTGCCGATCTTGCCGTCTACTCGATCACCGGCGCAAAAGTGCTCGGCCACGTAATCTCCGGAAGCGGCACCATCGACCTTGGTCGTCTTCCCCGCGGCCTCTACATCTACTCCGCCGCAGGCCACACCGCCAAAGTGCTCGTAAGATGATGATGGTGTGAGAGAACATCGCAAAATTTAAGGTCCTTAAAGTCTGTGACGTCTTTAAGGACCTTAATTATTGTAACAGTCTGCCGGCCAAACGGCTTAGAATTCGCTGGTGAAGTGGAAACGGATTTTTGGAAAGTCGTTCTGGGCCATGGTGAGGACGAACTGTGAGTCGGCCATGAATACATCTCGGCCTTCGCGGTCGAGAGCCATGAACTGATGCTTGCGTTTTTTGAAGGCTTCGAGAGCTTCGGAGTCATCGCTTTCTATCCAGCAGGCTTTGTACATGCTCATGGGCTCCCAGCGGCACTGGGCACCGTACTCGTGGAGCAGGCGGTACTGGATAACCTCGAATTGCAGCTGTCCGACTGTGCCGATAATTTTGCGGCCGTTGAACTGATGTGTGAAGAGCTGAGCCACGCCCTCGTCCATGAGCTGCTGGATGCCTTTATCGAGTTGCTTGGCCTTCATGGGGTCGGTGTTTTCGATGTACATGAACATTTCGGGCGAGAAACTCGGCAGCCCTTTGTAGTGTATTTCTTCGCCTGAAGTGAGGGTGTCGCCGATTTTGAAGTTGCCGGTGTCGGGAATACCTACGATGTCGCCCGGGTATGCTTCGTCGACGATGCTTTTTTTCTGAGCCATGAAAGCTGTGGGGGCTGCAAAACGCATCGTCTTTCCGGAGCGTATGTGGCGGTAGGGGGCGTTGCGCTCGAATTTGCCGGAGCACACTTTGACGAAGGCAATGCAGCTGCGGTGGTTGGGGTCCATGTTGGCATGGATTTTGAATACGAATCCGCTGAAGGCTTCTTCGTCGGGGTTCACGGTGCGCTCGATGGCAGCGATCGGGCGCGGTTCCGGCGCTATCTTGACAAAGCAGTCAAGGAGTTCTTTTACGCCGAAAGTGTTGAGCGCCGAACCGAAGAACACCGGAGCGACACGGCCGGCAAGATAGTCGGTGACGTCGAATTCGGGATAGACTCCTTCGATGAGCTCGAGGTCGTCGCGCAGCTGGCGGGCGTCGGTCTCGCCGACAGCTGCGTCGATGCGCGGATCGTTCACATCATCGATTTCGATGCGCTCGGTGGCCCGCTGTTTGTCGGGTGTGAAGAGGTCGAGGCCGTTTTCGTAGATGTTGTAGACGCCTTTGAATTTTGCGCCGATGTTGATGGGCCATGACAATGGCCGGACGGAGATTTTTAGTTCGGCTTCAAGTTCGTCGAGGATGTCGAACGGGTCGCGGCCTTCGCGGTCGAGCTTGTTGACGAATATTATCACGGGGGTGTTGCGCATGCGGCACACTTCCATGAGCTTCCTGGTCTGCGTTTCGACACCTTTTGCCACGTCGACTACGATGATTACACTGTCGACAGCCGTCAGGGTGCGGTAAGTGTCCTCGGCGAAGTCCTGGTGACCGGGTGTGTCGAGAATGTTTATCTTGTATTCGCCGTAGTTGAAACCCATCACGGAGGTGGCAACCGAGATGCCGCGCTGTTTCTCGATTTCCATCCAGTCGGAGGTCGCTGTTTTCTTGATTTTATTCGATTTCACAGCACCGGCAATGTGGATAGCTCCGCCGAAAAGGAGCAGCTTTTCGGTGAGTGTCGTTTTGCCGGCGTCAGGGTGCGATATGATAGCGAAAGTGCGGCGGCGTTTTATTTCTTCTGATAGGTTAGCCATTGTTGATTTCAGTGATTTGGGCTATGCAGCGGCGCAGAGCGTCGCGCCAGTGGGCGATTTCGATGCCGTAGGTGGCTTTTATCTTGCTTTTGTCGAGAACTGTGTAGAACGGTCGGGTGGCCGGAGTGGGGTAGTCGGCGGTGGTTATGGGCACCACACGCCGGGCGTCGGAGTCACGGCCGGCTTCCTCGAGGATTGCGACGGCGAAGTCGTACCAGCTGGCCACACCTTCGTTTGCGAAATGGAAAATACCGGAGTTCCAGTGTTTGGATGCTATGATGGCGGATATGGCCCCGGCAAGGTCGCCTGCGTAGGTGGGGGTGCCGGTCTGGTCGGCGACGATGGTCATGCGCTCGGATCTGTCGGCAAGGCTCAGCACTGTCTTGAGGAAGTTGCGTCCATATGGTGAGTAGAGCCAGCCTGTGCGGATAATCATTGCCGAAGGAGCGAGGCCCATGAGGGCTGTTTCTCCCTTGCGTTTTGTTGTTCCGTAGACCGACAGCGGTTCGGGTTTGTCGGTTTCGGTGTAGGGAAGCCATTTGCGGCCGTCGAAAACGTAGTCGGTGGAAATGTGGATTATCTTGAAGTCGAGTTCCGACGCCATTATGCCCAGATTCGAGGGAATGTCGACGTTGGCCTCCTTGCATTGCAGTTTTTCATCTTCGGCACGGTCGACGGCAGTGTAGGCGGCACAGTTAACTACATGAGTGAAATTGCCGTTTTCCAGAAAAGTGCGGGTTGCCTCCCGGTCGGTGAGATCGAGTTGCGTGCGGTCGGCATATGTTGTCACTCCGGGCATATCATGCTCCAGAACGCGGCGCAATTCGTGGCCCAGCTGGCCGTCACATCCGGTTACTAATACTTTTACCATATGCAAACATTAAATGCGACTGCAAAGGTACGAAAAAAACGGCTCTCTTACAATCCGCTGTTCTTTGCCGGTGTGAAAAATAATGGTTATATTTGCGAATATAATTCGGAAAGCGTCGATGTTCGGCCTGCGTTTTCTTTGTTTAAGCCAGTCGAGTCATAGGGCCGGTGACTGTCAGAAAAGATTATGAGGAATTTAAAATTTCCCATTACGCAGATTTTCTGCCCGCTGCTATTTTTGGCTGCGCTGACGGGCTGCGGTGGCAGAGCAATGGCCGACCATGCAAACGACGAGATTACGCCGGGACTGAGATCCGCAGTTAAAAATTATCGTTCGGTTCATGATTTTTCCGAAGGTCTGGCGAGTGTGCTACGATTCAATAAATATGGGTTTATCGATAAGCAAGGAAATGAAATTATTCCGTGTAAATTCGATTTGGTAAATGAATTCCACAATGGCGTGGCTGTTGTCAGGGAGGGCGAAAAATATGGAGTTATCGATTGTGAAGGCTCACATGTGGTGCCTTGCGAATATGATATGATTACTCCATTCGGGGAGGACAGCCTGAGGGTTGTTAGAAACGGCAGAAAATATGGAATACTCGATATAAAAAACAATAATATCGTTGCGCCGTTGGAATACGATATGATAAATGATTTTCACGATGGGCTTGCCGGTGCTGTGGTCGACGGTTCGTGTGGCTTCATCGACAGATCCGGAAAACAGGCTGTGCCGTTTGTCTTCAGCAGCTACGGCTTTTTCAGCGAAGGCCTGGCACCTGTTGTAAAAGACGGTGAATGGGTATATATCGACAATAAAGGAGATGTGGTAATTCCGAATATAGACGGAATGAGCGATTCGCCGTTTTGCGGCGGTGTAGCCCCTCTGGTGCATCAAAGTCTCGTAAGGCGTCAGGGAAGCATGGCATTAGAACAAAAAGCCGCGTTTATAGATCGCTCAGGCAAACGAATCTGCAATTACATATCCTTTGATTTCATCAGCGGCTCCAACGGAGCCTATGTGGTGATAAATAGTGACTACGGCAAGATTAGTCTCGTCGATAGTAAAGGTGTTCATAAACTTCCGGGCAAATATCGTATCGCAGCAATAACAGATGACGAATACATTACTGTTGCAGGAGATGATTCCAAATTTGGATTAATTGAAAAAAAGACTGGCAGAATGGTAATTCCTTGTGAATATGAGACGGCTGACTTCCGATTTTCCGAATGGCTGACACCAGCTAAACGAAACGGCAAATACGGCTACTTGAATAAAAGGAATGAAGTTGTGATACCTTTCATATATGATAAGGCATCACCATTCTCCGAGCATCTTGCCGTTGTGGTAAAAGATGGGAAGTATGGCTATGTCGACCGCTATGGCAATGACACTTTTGATTAAGTGCGACGGGCGAGTCTGAGGATACTTTTCCTGAAACTCGCCCATAGTATATCGCTCTTGGTTCTCGTTTTAATTAGAAATTATTCTGCCGTCGAGGAATGTGATGTCGTGAATGACGGTTCCGTCGGCCAGTCGCAGCCATGTCCGTATAGACGGATCGTCGCGTTGCAGCACTATGACCCGTGCGCCCGGTGTGCCGATGTGGTTGTAGACGGTTTTGCCGCCGGAATAGCGTCCGTAGGCAAGCAGTACGTCGTAGTATGCCGCTGCGAAGTCATTGTCGTGGTCGTGGCCGAAGAACACTCCTTTTACGTCGCCCTGCTCCTTGATGGCGCAGAACATTCCCGAGTTCAGGTCGGGGCTACACACCTTTTCGCCCATAGTGCCGATAATAGAGGTTTTGGCAGAGGCATCGGCATAGGCTGTCTCGGGGAGGGGAATGTGCAGAAACATCAGAGCCGGCATTCGGCCAAGCGAGTCGCTCGCTGCCTTGTACCATAGTATCTGCTCTTGTTTCAGCCAGTCGTATTTTCCGGTTCTTTTAAGTTTCGAGCCTCGGTGAGAGTCGAGGAAGTATAGAGCCGCAGCAGCCTCGGTGCTGTCCTTAGCGGCGCCGACCGTCACAACATAGTCGGGTGACTCGGCATCGCCTCTCGGAGGCATTATCGAGCCAGGCAGAGCGGAAATGTAGTCGTAAAATTCGGGGTAGCTCAGATCGAACTGAGTGTCGTGATTTCCGAAAACAAAGGCGAAAGGAAGTCCGCGGACTATTATCGGCGCCATGACGCTGTCGATAGCCTCGATGCCGCGGTCGGAATAGAGCAGATCGCCGGTGAGGACCACCAGATCGGGGTTTTCCGCATCAAGAACCGATGCTATGCATCGTGTGGCTGTGCGTGATGCCTTTTTGCCGGTCTTATAGTGGGTGTCGGTAATCTGAACGATTTTCAGTTCGCCGGAATCATTAAACTCAAGGCCCTCTGCCGAGGCGCCGGTGGCACCGAAGCAGAGAGCTGAGAGAATGATATTTATAAAGAAAAGATTGAATTTCATTCCAGAATAAGTCGCAGACCTGTGTCAAGTGAAACTACATCTTCGGGAGCGCGCCGGCGGTAGGCATTGCGGAGTTGGTCTTCGGAACTGTTCCATGCGCCGCCACGTCGTACGCGGTCTTTGCCTTCGGTCTCTTCGGGGTCTGTTACGGTGCCTTTGGAATATTCCTTCTTAAAGTCACGGCAGAGTTCCCACACATTACCGCTCATGTCGTAGAGCCCCAGTTCGTTGGGTTTGAGCTTTCCGACTTCGTGGGTGCGTTTCATGCTGTTGAGATTGCTCCAGCCCACTTCCTGACTGTCGTCGGAACCGCTGAAGCGGTGCAGGGCACCGAGATGACCGCCGCGGGCGGCATACTCCCACTGGGCTTCGGTGGGAAGGTCGAAGTTCTGACCGGTGAGAGTGTTGAGTTTGTTGATAAACTGCTGGGCATCCAACCACGATATGTTGTCGACTGGCTTTGCAGGGTCGATGAAAACCGACGGATTGCTGCCCATCACGGCTTCCCATACAGCTTGGGTGACTTCCGTTTTGCCCATGTAGAAGGGTTTGCGGATAATGACGCGGTGTACGGGCTTTTCGTCGCCTTCCTTGCTGTTCTGCTCGGGTGTGGCACCCATTTCGAACATGCCTGGATTTACTTTAATCATAGTGAAACTCAGGTCGGTGCCGGGAATGGCTACTACCATGCTGTCAGCAACTTCGCCGGGAGCGGCGGGTTTGGCTTCTT
>CABQCA010000104.1 GCA_902462525.1 uncultured Porphyromonadaceae bacterium
AACGACTGGATTCAGTGTATGCTCGGCATCAAACCCGGTGTTATCGGATACATGACCTCTGGCAGCGGCTACGAGGAAGAAAAATGGAAATTCCATATGCCGGCATTTGCGCGGCTTAAACTCAACGTCGCCAAAACTTCCGACGAATCACGTTTCTACTTAATAGGCGACTACCAGTACAACCTTGTGCGCGAAGAACTTCTGGAAGGCAAGATGAGTTGGGCAGCCGGTGTCGGTTTCGCTTGGAAGCACGTAGATCTTTCGGTCTACTACCGTCGCGAACTCCAGACCGAAATCAACGACCCTTGGGCTATCGGCATCTCAACGACATACTTTCTCAAACTCTGATCCGGCCCCGGGCCGATAACATAAATCCTACATATGGCAGGAGTAAAATCTCTGATGAAAGATACGGCGGTCTATGGTGTGAGTTCCATTATAGGCCGTTTCCTCAACTGGATGCTGGTGCCGCTCTACACCATCATGTTCCCGGTGGCCGAGTACGGGGTGGTGACTCTCGTCTACTCCGTAGTGGCCCTGGCAATGGTGATTCTCACATACGGCCTCGAAACCGGTTTTTTCCGCTTCGCCAACCATGAGCGCTGGACCGACCCTATGGAGGTCTACTCCACATGCCTCATTTCACTGGCGGTAAGCTCGACCGCGTTCGTGGCTCTGACAGGCTGCTTCATTAAGCCGGTCACTCACTGGCTGGAGTGCGACGGGCACCCTTCGTATGCGATGATGATGGCCGTGTGCGTGGCTCTCGACGCTTTTCTGGCTTTGCCGTTCAGCTATCTCCGATATGCCCGCCGGCCCTTCCGCTTCGCCACAATCCGCCTTGTGAACATCGGCGTCAACATCGGGCTTAACCTGTTTTTTATCCTGCTGTGTCCGTGGCTCTTGGAGCATGTACCGGCGACAGTAGGCTGGTTCTACCGCCCCGACTTCGGCATAGGTTACATCTTCCTGGCCAACCTCATTGCATCGGTGGTAAACCTGCTGCTGATGATTCCCGAACTGCGGGGCTTCCCGTGGCGCTTCAACAAAGTGCTGTGGCGCGAAATCATGATTTATTCGGCGCCGCTTCTCGTACTTGGCGTTGCCGGAATCATGAACCAGACCATCGACAAAATCATGTTCCCGAGCCTTGTCGCCGACCCCGACGATGCCATGTTTCAGCTCGGCATCTACGGAGCCAACTACAAAATCGCCGTCGTGCTGCTCGTGTTCCTCCAGGCATTCCGCTTCGCCTACGAACCATTCATTTTCTCACGCAGCAAGGAGGCCGGCGAAGGCAAATTCCAGGCCTACCGCGACACAATGAAGTACTTCGTGGCTTTCGCCCTCTTCATTTACCTCGGCGTGATGTTTTACCTCGACTTTATCCGCTATTTCATTTCGCCACGCTATTTCAGCGGTCTTGCCGTGGTGCCGGTGGTGATGATGGGCGAACTGTTTTTCGGCATTTTCTTCAATCTTTCGGTGTGGTACAAACTCACCGACCGCACAATCTACGGCGCCTGGTTCTCGCTGGGCGGACTGGCCGTCACCATCGTCCTCAACGTGGTTCTCGTGCCGGTAATCGGCTACATGGGCTGCGCCATCGGCGCTCTGTGCAGCTACGGCACCATGATGGTTGCAAGCTACCTCATCGGGCGCCGCAAATACCCCATCGGCTATCCCGTGGGCCGCATCATCAGCTACTTCGCAGCTGCGGCCGTGCTCTATGTCGCCGGTGTGCAGGGCGTCGGTGCCATCGGAGGCCACACTGCAGTCAAGTGCCTGCTGAGAGCCGTTCTTCTCGGCGTATTTGTCGTTTTCTTCATCAGAGTTGAGCACATATCCGTCAGGACGCTGCTCGCACCGGTTCTGTCACGTCTGCACCGCCGATGAAAGCCGTCATAATCAATCACAGCGACAGCCGAGGAGGCGCCTCGGTAGTCAGCATGAGGCTGATGAATGCCCTTGCGGACAAGAACGTCGACATCTCCATGCTCACCGTCCACAAGGCCGGCGCCGACCCTGCCGTTGTCACCGCCGCGCCCGGCTGGCGCGCAAAGCTGCCATTTCTCGCCGAGCATGCACGCATATTCGCCGCCAACGGCTTCACACGACGCGACCTTTTCGCAGCCTCCATAGCCACCGACGGTCTGCCGCTGTCGCGCCAGCCGCTCGTCAGCGAGGCCGATGCAGTGTTACTCAACTGGGTGAACCAGGGTATGCTTTCGCTTGCCGAAATAGCCCGCATTGCAGAAGCCGGAAAGAAAATCATCTGGACGATGCACGACATGTGGAACGCCACCGGCATCTGCCATCACGCCGGCACCTGCACGCGGTTCACACTTACGCCCGGCTGCGGCAACTGTCCGCTGCTCCATGGCGCCGCGTCCGACGCCGACCTTTCGCGCAGCACATGGCTGCGGAAAAAGGTGCTCTACGACTGTACGAACATTCGCTTCGTGGCCGTAAGTAGCTGGCTGGCCGAGAAATGCCGCGAGAGTTCACTCCTGTCAGGGAAGGACGTCACCGTGATTCCCAATGCCTTCCCCGTCGATGAGTTCTACACCGCTCCGCGCCACAGCCGTGCTGAAATCGGCCTTCCCGAAGGCAAAAAACTGATAGTGATGGGCGCTGCGCGCCTCGACGACCCCGTGAAAGGCCTTCCCCTCGCCATCGAAGCCCTCAACCGCCTCGCCGACAGCGGCGAAACCGATGCCTACGCCGTATTCTTCGGTGCTGTCCGCAATCCCGACGCCCTTGCCGGTCTCCGGCTGCCACACACCTTCCTCGGACCTGTGTCCGACAGCAGCCTTCTCCACGAAATCTACGCCCACGCCACCGCCGTCCTCTCGTCCTCCCTCTACGAAACTCTGCCCGGCACCCTCATCGAAGGTCAGGCCGCCGGCGCATATCCCGTGAGCTTCGGCAACGGCGGCCAGCGCGACATCATCGACAGCCCCGCCACCGGCTACATTGCCTGCAGCTACGACACCGCCGACCTCGCAGCCGGCCTCCGCCGCGCCCTCGACGGCGACTTCAACCCGGCCCTGCTCCGCGACTCCGTCAGCCGCCGCTTCTCCGCCACAGCCGTCGCCGACCGCTATCTCTCTCTTTTAGGAGCCATGGGCGAAGAACGAGGGCCGGCAATGGTATCTTCATGAGAGAAATTAAAATTGATTAAAATTAATTTGCATTTAAAAAAAATTAGACATACCTTTGCATCGAACCAAAAAAAACATTTTGCTCATGAAAATTTACAATGTTCTATTCCTGTTATTTCTTCTTGCAGTGACTTCTTGCGACCGAGAAGAAAGGATACTCAATTCGCCTCCTTTACCGGAAGTGCCAAAACAAACCTCAGGCTATGATACCAAAATAGGTCCGGAAGAAGCCATCGCCATGGCAGAAGATTTTGCCAACGCCGGTGTCGAGAGCAGATCGCTTATCAAATCTGCCGACCGCAATAATGTGATTGCCCTTAGGGCTCACAATTCAAGAAGCGAGGCCAATGACACTTCAATTTATATTATCAATTACAACGATAATAATGGCTTTGCGGCGATATCCGCAAAGCGAATTGAATCACCGATCCTGGCTGTAATTGACAATGGCAATTATCAGGGAACGGTAGAATCCGACAATCCCGGATTCAACTCTTTCATGGAGATGGCTCTCGAATACGTAGAGTACGAATCTGAGCAAACTAAAGGGAAAATAGAGTCGTTCAATTTAAAACCAAGATTTAAATGGGACAGATACTAATACGGAATATTTAGCGGTAGAATAATACTAATTAATTTTCCAGATTTATGGGGGGGTGTTCGCTTCAAAATGACATAGCCTCCATTTTTCATGAACAAAATTCGTCTTTTAATATGGCCGAAAATGCGTAATTTTGCGAAATGAAAGCAAAATACAGCAATATCATCGACGGCCTGCGGGGCCGCGACCATCTCTCAGTCCTTTTTGTGTGTCTCGGCAATATATGCCGTTCGCCGGCAGCCGAAGGCGTGCTCCGCGACATAGTGGCCGAAAACGGCCAGGAGGCCCGCTGGACCATCGATTCGGCCGGCACAGGCCGCTACCACATCGGACAGCTGCCCGACAACCGTATGCGCGTCCACGCACGTCGACGCGGCCTCGAACTTACCCACCGCTGCCGGCAGGTGTGCGCTGCCGATTTCGACGATTTCGACCTCATCATTCCTATGGACGCCAACAACGAGGCCGACCTCCGCGCCATCGCCCCCTCGCCCGAAGCCGAGGCCCGAATTGTGCCGATGGCAGAGTTCGTGGACATGTGCAACCGCTACGACTATATCCCCGACCCCTACTACGAAGGCGCTGAAGGCTTCGAACTCGTCCTCGACCTCCTCCAGAACGGCTGCGACCGACTGTTTAGGCTATTGGGCTGACAAGCTGACAGGCTGACAAGCTGACAGGCTGACAAGCTGACAGGCTGACAAGCTGACAAGTGGTCGGACTGACTGCCCAACTGCCCGTCTGCCTAACAGCCCGTCTGCCCGTCAGCCTAACTGCCCGTCAGCCCGTCTGCCTGTCTGCCTAACAGCCCATCAGCTTAACAGCCCATCAGCCCAAACCGGGAAGCTCGATGCGGAAAGTCGTGCCGACGAAAGGCACCGAACGGGCCACGTATATGCGGCCGCGGTGGTACTGCTCCACAATTCGCTTGGCCAGCGTCAGCCCCAGACCCCAGCCGCGGCTCTTGGTAGTGTAGCCGGGATTGAACACCGTCTTGAAATTCTTGCGGCTTATGCCCTTGCCCGTATCGGTGACCTCTATCGCAGGCCCTAAAGTGCCCGGCACCACGGCCACGGAAAGGTTGCCGTGCCCTTCCATGGCGTCGACGGCATTCTTTATCAGATTTTCGATCACCCACTCGAGCAGCGGTGCCGAAGCCTCCACCGGCTGCTCCACCGGCTCTGTGGAGATAGTGAGATTCACTTTCGGCGAAATGCGCGTGCTCATATAGCCTGCAGCCGAAGCCACTATACGGTTCAGGTCGGCCCTCTCCAGCTTCGGCTCCGAACCTATCTTCGAAAAACGCGACGCTATGGTGCTGAGGCGGTTCACATCCTTGTTCATTTCGGCTATGGTGTCGGCGTCGACGCCCATGTCGCCAAGAAGCTCCATCCACGCCATCAGCGACGATATGGGAGTGCCGAGCTGATGCGCCGTTTCCTTCGAAAGGCCTACCCATACCTTGTTCTGCTCGGCTTTCTTTGTAGAAAGCACAGCGAAGTAAACCACGGCGATAAACGCCAGCATGACAAGGAGCTGGATAAACGGGAAAATGCTGATGCGGCGCAGAAGCGTGGAGTCCTCGTAGTAGAGATACTGCACCACCCCCGGCGAAACCTCGATGACGATGGTGCGCGATTCGTCCTTGAGTTCGGCCAGACGCTTCTGCAGGAAAGCAACATTCTCGACATTCGAAGGCATGCCGAAAGCTGCATCATCGGCCGCCACGGGCAGTTCGAAATTCCGGTACTGCAGTATGTTGCCCTCGGCATCGGTGAGCACCACAGGGATAGTGGTATTGCGCTGTATGATGCCGAGCAGAAAATCGATGTTCGAGGCATCGGCCTCGCCCGTGCCCGATGTCGCCGCTATAAGCTGCTTGGTGGCATCGGCCCATATCTCCATGCGTTCGCGCTCCTGCGCCGACAAATCGCGGATAAGACTGCTCGAAAACGTCAGAAAAAGAGCCACGACAGCCGCCGCAGCCACAAGAAAGGCAACCTTGCCGTACCTTCTCAGTTCATAAATATTGGCCATGCTGCAAATTTAGCACTTTCCACCCTTTCCGTCAAAATTTTCTATCCTCCACAACATACGATTAAGCAAACAGGCAATAGAGCAATAAAAAAAGCTTCTGAATTTTACTTCGGAAGCTTCTTTATAATTCGGTGTCGGGATTACTTGTCCTGAACCAGCGATACGATGAATTCTTTTTCATCGGCGGGGTCAGTGTCAATATTGATTTTGCCTTCGCGTGCAAGCCAGCCAAGTGCTGCGTAAACTTCTTTGTCTTTCAGTTTGGTGATTTTTTTGAGCTGTTTCACACCTAAGGCTTCTGCTGTGCTGAGGGCGGTCCATACAGCGCCGGCGTTTGTGCCGATTACTTCTGTGTTCATTGGAGTACTATTTTTATCGTTAGACATTTGATATTTTATGGACTGAATAGCGGCTATCGTTCGCAAAATTAACATAATTTGCTTAATAT
Source organism: uncultured Porphyromonadaceae bacterium (assembly GCA_902462525.1). GTDB lineage: Bacteria > Bacteroidota > Bacteroidia > Bacteroidales > Muribaculaceae > CAG-873. Next base: position 6,251 of record CABQCA010000104.1, read on the forward strand.
GCAACTATATAATAGCAACAAATTATAATCGGAATTGTTCCCCATTCAGACAAACAACTGATGTACTGACATTTGAATCAATAAAGATTTTACAATAAAGATTTCAGTGGTAGCCGAAAAAAAACAAAAAAAGTGCAAAAGTCAGGATATTACTATTTCAACCTTTGTTCAGACTGATAATGCTTTCTTGTCGCGTTCGGCTGTAAAAGAGGCAAACGACTCGAAAAGGTCGGCCAAAGCCACAGTGGCATTGCGCACCTGGCTTTCGTAGAGTTCGGTGCCTCTGGCACTGCTCAGGCCCTTGCCAAGAAGAGCCTCGCTCACACCCGACACATCTTCGAAGAGTTTCATCTGAAGCTGCAGCAGCTGGTAGGCGCCGTTATTGTCGTTATTGGTCACTACCTGATGAGGCAGGTGTGCGCCCATGCCGGTGACAGGTATAAGCCCGTCGGGCTGTGCCCAGCGGCGGCACACCTCATGCCAGGTCATATCCACCGGTTTCTGGTCGATGGGAAACAGCAGCACACCTTTCGCGGAAGTCGCCATTATATGGTCGATCTGCACCATCAGACGGTTGATGACCTTCTGCTGCTCCACCACGTCTTCGACGAAGGAGTGTACCTCGCCGTCGGTAAGCGGATAGTACTTCACCACAAACGGGTGGGAGCCATGCCCGTAAGGCGAATCGTGCTCGCCAAGCAGTGTGCCGTCGGGAGCAAACCAGCGGCAGCGCCAGCTGAAGACACGCTTTGGCGATGCATCGCTTTCGCGCCGAGAATCGAGTGTCCACACCTCGGCCACCCGGCAATGACCGGTGCGGCTGCATCTGCCCCAGCCGGACGACTGAAGTGTCACGCCGGCCTCGCGTGTGCAGCGGTCGAAGACACGTGCCGTCTCGGCCTCGCCGACAGTGTCGCAGAAGCGGTTCATCATTTCGGGAAAGCTCATGTCGTGAAGCATGCCCACAAGTTCAATGTCCCAGCCCCGGGGATCGCGGAACGAATTGACAAAGAAAGCCTCCGGGTCGACATTGTCAACCCACACACCGCGGCGTCCCGTCCGCTCGCCGCGCCACACCCGCTGCACAGCCGTGCCCGAAATGAGAAACTCCTCCAGCAGACGGCTGTCGAGTTCGGCCAGTGCGTTTGTCCTGGCCAGCGAAGCTATGCCGCGGCCGCCGTAAGTGCCGGCATCGTCGCAGCGTGTGCGGTATCGGCCCACAATATTCTTCACCAGCTGGCGGATAAGGTTGTTTGTCATAGGTTGCCGGCCCATGCTCCGTATATACCTGTCCTCGCGCATCATGCGCCCGTCGGCGTCTTCAACAGTGTCGCTCCACTGGTCGCCGTAGGTGAAGCGCTTGTAGCGGCGCCGCCGTTCGCGGAGTGCGGCCCCTTCGTTCCATGCGGCATAGGCGCTTTCGTAGATTCTGTTCATAAGGCAATGTTATAGTCCGACGCACAGAGCAACCCTATCGCCCGCTCGTCGATATTGTAAATATGAGGTCCGGCATCGTCGGCTGTTCTCACCGACAGCGCCGTGGCGCCCCCGGGCCATGCCGCCACACGGGCGCCGGCAAGCGCCACAGCAACAGGCGTTCCGGCAGTAGAGGCCGTGTACGGATTCCGCTGCAGTTCGGCCACCCGGACAAGTTCGGACTCAGGAAGAACTGCTGCGTCCACGGCCCAGCCGTCAAGACGCACGCTCAGCACACGGCGGCACGACGCCGGCGGTGTAAGCACGCTGCCCCCGTCGGCGTATGCCTCCACAGCAGTGTCCGAAGCAGCCTCTACAGGCGCAAGCAGCGAAATATCGCCATGGTCGAGAAGTTCGAGATAGCGCTGCCTCAGCTGCGATTCGAGCAGGGCGTCGACGTCGGTGCCCGCTGTGTCCTCGACGGTGCAGTCGGTGCGCAGGGGCTCGAAGCCGCCGGCAAGCCGGCGGCGTTCAAGCATCTCACTGCGGGTGAGT
>CABQCA010000105.1 GCA_902462525.1 uncultured Porphyromonadaceae bacterium
CGGAACAGAGCGTCGCCGGCGCTTCCCCGCACCTCGCAGCCGGCGGCGACAAGCGGCTCTCCGCCGTCGTCCTCGATGTCGAAACGCACTATGAGACCCGTAGGACCTGTCGACAGCGGTTCTGCCGCCGACACTGCGGGCCGTTCGTTGGGCTGTGTGGTGAAGTTTACTGCAGCCGAACGGAGGGTAGCGCTGGCAGTTCCGACGGCAATGCGGCATGAGTATCCGGTGCCGGGTTTCAGGCCGGTGAGACGTACTGCTACAGTATCGCCATCTTCAACTCCTGCACCTGCCTCGCGGTCGGTGCTGCCGTTTTCGCCGTAGAGGAATGTGATGAAAGAGAGCTTGGCCGGTCCGCGCTTATGCACCCTGGCCGAAACGAGGGCTTCGGTACGCGTTATTCCGGTGGCCGGCAGCATTTCTACTATCGGCTCGAGGTTCGGCGGTTCCGTGCCGTCGGAGCAGGCCGTGAATGAGGCGGCGAAGAGAAGGCTCAGCAGTTGCAGCCATAGCCGCCGGGTTGATTTATGGATAGTTTTCATCGCCGTCCGAGTGTTATACCTATTCCGACAGTGCCGAACCAGTCGGTGCCTCTGATGCTTGCCACCGATGCCGATATGGCGATTCGGCCGCGGGTGTAGAGCACGCCTGCTTCGAACGACACCCCGGAGGTGCTGTAGTACGAGTTTTTCAGATATCCTCCGCCTTCCGACGGAGCCAGTTCCCATGCGAGCATTGAGCGCGAGTAGCCTGCGCCCTCGAAGACCGCGAATCCAGCCGGCAGACGGTGCACTGCGCCGGCGTTGATCATGAAGGCGCTTCGCCGTGTGCGGCCCGAATAGAAGGGCAGGGTGCCCGCGGTGTAGCCGTGCCTGTCACATTCGCCTCCGGTGGCACCTGTGCTCCCGAAATCGGTCGCGATGTGAGCGAAAACCCCGTGGCGCTTTACGGCTGCGAACATGACGCCGCCCAGAAAGCTTTCTGCTTTGCCTCCGTATGAGCCCGTGGCAAGAACGAGCAGCTGCAGCGGCACACGTTTTCTCACCGGTGCCACGACCACAGTGTCGACGCGTGTCAGCACAAGGGTGTCGCGCACCGTCACTGCCGGCAATTGCTGTGCCGTGCCGCCGGCAACCGCCGTCAGCGGAATGTCGAGGCGCATTTCATAGGTCATGTGGCTGTCGATGCGGCATGGAAAGCGATAGTCGCGCAGCACACCCCACTGCGGATGCTTGAGTGTGATTTTTCTGGAGCCGTGCGGCAGGTAGAGCCATATTTCGCCTGTATGGTCCTCGCGTTTTACGATGCCGAGCGGCGTGGAGAAAGCGAAATCTTCGGGAGCTATGATTTTGACGAGGGCGCAGTCATCGTCGTTGAGGTCGCGCACCGGATTTATGAAAGCTGAAACATCGTTTGGCAGCTGTCGGAACGAAGCCACCGCGAATGACTGTGCGCGCCCATCCGTGACGCCGGCGATTAGTGCGGCGAGCGTGGCGAGCAGTGCGTAGGCGGTCCGTAGTCTTTTCATTAGTGCTTATTCAAGGTTGAAATCGCCCATTCCGATAATGTCTTCGCCGTCGGGACCGGCACTCGCTGCCGGCTGCCATGTGCGCACGTGGATCAGCGGCATCGACGCATTGCGGAAGTCCCACAGCAGGAAGAGGTAGCCGTCGTCGCTGTAGGCGCCGCACGAGTAGCCCTGGCGCAGGGTCACGCCGTAGATGCCTTCCATCGTAGGGTGGCGCATGATTCTGAAACCGGAGAACCGCAGGTCGATATCCTTGCCCGACTCGAAAATACGCGACAGTCGTTCGAGGTATTCGCCTTTAGTGCGCACGCTGTAGCTCACCTTGCTGTTTCCGGCGATGGAGGAGTCGGCGCTTTTGCCTGTTTTCACCACATGGCCCACGATGATGAGCGCATTGTCGCTGAACACCTGACGGATAAAATCGATGTCGCGGGTGGTGTACGATGTCCGCAGATGTTCGCAGTAGCTCAGAATGCGGTGCCGGTTTATCGAGTCGGTTTCTTCAAGGCGTCCGCTGAGCAGTTTTGCGGCTTCGCGGCTGAAGGGATGGCCGCCTGTCATGTTGCCCGGATCGGCATCGCCGAACGAAGTGCTGCGCACCATCCGCACAGGTGTTTCGGCCGGAGAGACCGGCGCCGCCGGTTCAGGCACTTTGTCGGGAACTTCCGGCTGAGGCGAGGAAATGAAAACCGTGTCGCGGCGTACGGAGTTTTCTTCTACAGGGGCCTGAAGTACAGGCGGCCGCCTGTTGTAGAGACAAGCGGCCCACCCTCCCATCAGCAGGCTGACGGTCAAAAGCAAAAGATTGAGGTTCTTTCTTCGAACGGACATTCAGTTTAAGTGATGTGAATGGTGAAATCCTTCCGCTAATTCCAGCCGGCGATTTCACCGCCTATTTCAATCTTCACCTGCTCGGGATTCTTGTCGACCACAAGGCTGACATTGTGCTGAATACCGGGCTTGAAGAGGAACTTGCTCTCGTAGAGGAACGACACGCCTTCCATCACCACTTCGATGAGCGGCACGCGGTTTTCGAGGCGTTGTGGCACTACGACTGCGGAGTAGGTCGTGGCGTCGTCCTGACGTGCGGCAATGGTTTTGCGTTCGCCGCGAACAGCTTTAGTCGCCACACCGGCGGCAAGGTCGACGGTGGCCGAGGTGACGGTGTTGTGGATATATACGGTGGCTTTTTCGGGTAGTTCGCCTTCGAAGTCTTCGCCTTTTACAAGCCGGATTGAAATCTTGCTCATTATGTGGCGGAACTGAAGACTGACAGGGCTGGCCGATGCCGTGACATCTTCTGCGGAAGCGTAGAGGAAGTCGGACGCCTCGAAGGCACTCATCGCGCCGGCCGGAGCAGCGCTTTGGTCTGCCCTGACTTCAAACGGAAGGTCGGAAACCGAGCTGACACCGGCAATGCGCGGATAGTAGGCATAGGCGTTGTAGCGCCCGGCGTCCCAGTAGAGCGGGTGCGAGGCGTTCCAAGCCGAGCCGTCGAATGTCAGGCCTTCGTTGTTCACGGTGTTGCCGGCGATTTCCAGCACTTTGTCGGCTTCCGACACGTAGAGCCCCACTACATCTCCGTTTTCAAAAGATGTTTCGGTAGCACGCGAATGTGACGGATGGCTGAAGGTGAACTGCATGGCTGTTTTCCCGGCGGGAGCGTTGTTGTCCGGCTCCATCGACTCATCGGAGCAGGCCGACAGGCCGGCTGTCAGAAGTAAAACGCTGATTGCTGATATAATATTGTGTTTCATTTGCTCTATGTTTTCTTTGTGTTGGATCTGCGGTTTAAGAAATAAGGAGTTTATAAAATCAAGGGAATGGTATTGCCGAGCAGTTATCCTCATTTCCTAATCTCTTAATCTCCTAATTTCCTCTCTTCAGGGGGCTTCCACGGTGGATAACGGGCGGATTGGAGTACATGCCGCTGTTTGCCTGTCCGGTGCCGGCACTGCGCGATCTTTCGGAGGCTGTGCGCTTGTCAAATGCTGCGAATTCCTCGAAGTCGAACTGTTCGCCGGCGTAGCGCTTGATTCGCTTAACGATACTCTCGCGGCTGATGGTGCTGTGGTAGGGTATGTTGTTGTTCATGCAGCTGTTCTGCTCCGACCGGAAAACTCCGCGGCTGTGCATGTAGCCGCCTTCGAAAATGTCGACAATGTCGCTGTAACGAGCGTCGAATATGAGATGGCTCCATCCCACCTCGTGCATCTTGCCTGTGAGTTCGAGGTTATCGTACCAGCCGAGAGCTTTGGCGCCGGATATGGCAGCGACATGTCCGCAGCAAGTGCAGTTGCAATAGTCGATGAACGCATTATGGTATATATATTCGTCGCCGAGTTTACCGAAGCCGTGACCGCCGGCTTCATGCTGAATCACGCCTCGTGAGTCGAGAGGATAGCCGTAGGTGCTCTTGGGGCAGAAGGCGATAGCGGCTCCCGATTCCCACATCTGGCAGATGCCGCCGTAGTCGGTGCTGTTGGGTACGATGATGATTAGTGTCCGGTCGATATTGCCGGCGTTGACTGTGGGGGCTTTCAGCGCGTAGTCGAACACCATGTCGTAGTCACATCTCAGGCCGACACCGCCGGCGTATGTGGTGCCGAACTTGTTGTATCGGATGGTATTGACCGTTCCGACGCCCGATTCTGTCGATACGGGAAAAGCAGTGTAGACGTTGAAGTAGTCGCGGTAAGTTGTGTATGGTTCGATGGCGAAGAAATATTCTATTTCCTGCTGCATGTCGGCAAGATAGCTACCGTCGGATATGTCTTTGGCGTCGTACCCGTCGCCGAGGATCACGATGTTGATGCCGCCGTTGTTGCCCTTTGTGGCTGTCTGCAGAGTGAGGTATTCGTCTTCGCCGTACCGGTAGCCGTACTGTGTCACATGGCAGCTGTGGGTATATTCCTTATTTTTGAGGCGGAACACTATGTCGCCTTCACGCTGGGCGGTGTCCGACGATGATTTTATAGTAAGAGTGATTTCGTTCTTCTTGCTTCCCGAAGTCTGCGACAGCCCGCACCAGTCGGGCATCGATTCGACTTCCCAGTCGCCCTCGGCGTCGATGACGAGTGTCTGCCGGTGCTCGGAACCGAGTGCGCATGCAACAGCCGGACGGCACACAAGTTCGTGGTGGGCGGCGATACGCTTGAAGTCGCACCAGCCCTGAGCGGTGTTGTACTGAGTGAGGGAAGATTCGGGAACTTCGAGCGTGAAATTATCCTTGGCAACGCCGTTGAACGCTCCCGGCTGCACATAGGGCGGAATCTCGCTCTTGCATACGATAGAGCCTATGCCGTAGCAGTCTTCAAAAGCGCCTCCATCCTCATTGTAGCTTGCCTCATAGCGGATGTTTTCGAGACTTTCGGGGAAAACAAGGCCTTCGATGCCGGTGCAATGAGCAAAGGCGCCGGCGCCGATAGTCTGAAGACCTTCGGCAAATTCGAGCGTGCCCATAAGACGCCAGTTGTATGCGAACGCTTTGTCGCCGATTGTAACCAATGTTTTCGGCAGAATAAGTTCGCCGGAGAAGTCGCAGCCGTAGAATACATTGTCGTCAATGATTGTGAGATTTTTAGGGAGTGAAAGTTCACCCTTGAAGTGGCAACCCTGGAACGCTTCTTTTCCTATTGTGCTGAGGCCGTTATGCAGATAGAGATTTCCATCGAATCCACATCCGTTGAATGTACACCATGGAATATCGGTTACCCCCTGCGGTATTTCAAGCGAACCTGTAAGATTTTTACATCCTTCGAAAGCTCCGGAACCTATCTTTTTCAAATTATCAGGCAGCCGTAAGCTTCCATAAAGACCCTTACAAAGACGGAAGGCAAAACTTCCTATTATTTCGACGCTTTCCGGAATAATCAGTTCACAAGTGAATCCACATTCCGAAAACACGCCAATCCCATAGTTAATCTCCATTCCTTTATCAGGAATTATATTGCCGTTTTCGTCTTGTCCGCTTCCGATGTACCGCAGAGTCGACGGCAGGGAAAGTCTGCCGGAAAGCGACCGGCACTCTATGAATGCGGCACGCTGAATGTCGGTTACTCCTTCCGGTATAATAAGCGATCCGGTGAGATTCCTACATTTTTCAAATGCAGATTCGCCGATTGATTTCAGGTTATCGGGAAGCGTCAATGATGTAAGAGACACTTTGCCATTGAAAGCCTTTGCAGGAATCTGGTCTTCATTGCAATAAATATAAGATTCATTTATTCTGCCGGCCGCTTTGATTTTGACCTCTTTGAGGTTGAGCGCCTGTAGGGCGTTCATGTCGTCGCGCATGAAATAGAAATCGTGTGCGTCTATTTCGCCTGTGATTTTGAGATTTCGCAGTGTGGTGCAGTCTTTTCCGGCGGCAGTGATGGCTTCCTTAAGACCGCCGGCAGTAGAATTGACTATCACATATTCTTTGGAGCTGGCGTCGTGGCTCACAAGGTCGTTTTCCCACGGCGTGATGCTCTCGCTGATAAGAGTGAGGGTGAAGTCGCCGGACATTTCCTTTTTGTCGACACGGATGCTGAAATTGTTCATCTTTCCGGGTATGTACTCGAACGCTTCGTTCTTCACGAATTTATAGGGTATGCCGCCGAGAGTGATGCTGAACATGGTAGTGCCTGAGGGTATTGTCTGAGGCACCACGATGGCGCGCCATTCATCGCCGCGTTTCGATGGAATTATGGAGCTGACTCCGACTTCGCCGCAGGGAGTGACGGTGCCGGTGGCGAGGTCGATGACGGCGTCCTGCATCGTATTGGCTACAAGGACCTGCTTTTCGAGCTGTGCCCATTCTCCTTCGGCAAAGCCGTTGCCTTCGACGAGAGTGACGCGGGCGTTGGCCATGCGGTGAGTCATCGGGAGGCGGATCACATTTGTGGTCGGTGCCACACCTGTCACTTTGCCCCACAGGAAGTCGGAGGCTTCGTAGTCGCCCATAGTGCCGTCGGAGTAGGTGCGTGCCTGATTGGTGCGGACGGTGAAGCGGTAGCTGCTGACATCGTCGGGCGAGCCGAACGGATAGTAGCCGTAGACATCGATTGAGGTGTGCTTGTCTTTCCAGTAGAGGTCGTAGGCCGAGTTCCAGCGGTAGTTTGCTTCATCGAAGGTGTGGCGCACATTGTCGCCGCGGTTGCCGCTGTCTTTCAGCGTTCCGGGGACATTGCCCTCATAGTCGACGATGTAGACTCCCATTACGTCGCCGTCGGCAAAGCCGTCGTCGTTTGCGCGCGATACGGCCTGCTGTGTAATCTGTCCGGCGAGAGTGATAATATCTCTGTCGTCCGGTTCCTGTCCGGGAGCATTGAAGTCGTTCTCCGAGCACCCCGAGAGTATGGCTGCCGTCACTAAGCCGGTGAGAAATATTTTATTCATATTATTTTTTTTAGGAGATTAGAAGATCGGGAGGTTGAAGAGGACCTGTTTTCTTGACTTTTTATACTCATCTGACTTAAATAAAATAGAAGAGTCATTCGGCTGTGCCGCCGTTGTCGGTTCCGTCGTCGGTCCAGGGATTGATATTGACGTTCACGCCGTTCGAAGTCTTGCTGAGGGAGACTGTGAACTTGTGGCTTCTTGTGCTTTCGAATGCAAAATCTTTCTTAAGGTTGAAGTCGCGTCCGTCGACAGTGACGGTGATGAGATTACCGCCGGTCACACTCTGCGGTACAATCAGGGCTTTGTATGCTCCGTCAGTAAAGAGCGGGGTCACAGTCTCCGCATTGCCGGTGGCAGTGACGGCTCCGGTGGCAATGTTGACGGTGGAACCGCACTTCACGCCGTTTATCCTGACGGCGACATCGGCAGCGGCCAGCGATTCCTTGGTGAAACCGTTTCCTGCCTCGAGACCGATGACAATGCGGCTCATAACGTGGCTGACGGCAATTGTTGTGGCCGAAGTTGTCGGCGCGACATTGAGAGTGCGTCCGACCATAAGGTCAGAAGCCTTGTAGGCAGCTTCGGCCGACTGGTCGACGGCGACTGCGAAAGGATATGCCGTCACCGACCTGACGTCGGCGTAGGGATAGTAGAGGTAGAAATCGGCATGTGTTTCATTGTCTTTCCAGTAGACGGGGCTGTCGGGAGTCCATGTGCCGCTGTAGCGGAAACGCATGTTGTCGACATGATTTCCGGTGGCGGCAAGCGTGCCGGGAGTGGTGCCGTTGTAGTTCACCACGAAAAGGCCGGCGCAGTCGCCTGTTTCGAAGCCGTAGTCGGTGGCCCGGGCTGAGTTGACCGACGGACTTATTTTGATTTCCATTTTCGGACCATCAGGCGTAGGCGGCAGGGGCGCGGGTTCGTCTGGCGAACCTCCGGAGCACGAAGCGGCAAGCATGGCGGTGCCGGCGATGACAGGCAGAAGGAAGTAGTTTTTCATAGAACTTATTTTGGTTGATTGGTTCAAAAATTATTATGTCGCAAATTTATGCATAATAAAGGCTGTCCCGGAAATTTATTTTGGTTCAAACTGGTTCAATTGCGCCTTGTTTTCTGCGTGTCCCGTATACCGTTTCTTTCAGAGCAATCGAAGCGAAGGGATAAGTATAAAAGAAGAACGGTGATAACCATCAGGCTATCACCGTTCTTTGTGCTTTTGTCGGGGTGACTGGACTCGAACCAGCGACCTCACGCCCCCCAGACGCGTACTCTAACCAACTG
>CABQCA010000106.1 GCA_902462525.1 uncultured Porphyromonadaceae bacterium
GTGAGGTGAATGTAGCTCAGACATCAAAGTTTTGCACTTCGATTTTGAAACTACAAAAAAATTAAAACCTCGTTACTGATTATTTTTGACGGGTTCGATGTGTATGGATATGTGAGTGTCGTCTCCAAATTCGGCACGAAGGTTGTGCTCAATGTCTGTGGCGTGGTTGTGGGCTATTTCGAGGGGCGTGTTCCCTGGCATTCGTACATGCATTTCAATTGCTACCCGCTTGCCGATACGCCTTGTCATCAGATGGTGGATATCGCTGATGCTTTTGTCCTGTGAGACTATTTCGAGGATACGTTTTTCATTTTCCTCCGGCAGGCTGTTCTCAAGCAAGTCGCCCAGCGATTCGCGAAGAAGATGAACGGCTGCTGCTATTATCATGATGCTCACCACTACAGCTGCAATAGGGTCAAGAATGGCCCATTTTTTTCCAAGAAGTATCGCGCCGCCTATGCCAAGGCCGGTGCCTATTGATGAGAGTGCGTCGCTGCGGTGATGCCATGCGTTGGCGATGACCGCGCTCGACCCCACCGATTTGCCCACTTTATAGCTTATACGATATACAACTTCTTTGAGAACTATGCTGACAAGAGCCGCTGTCAGAGCTATTACACCGGGTACTTCGAGAGTCCCGCCGCATACTACAAACCATATTCTTTTGATTCCGTCGACGCCTATCATTAGGCCTACCGCTATCAGTGCAATGCCGATAAATGAAGTGGCCAGAGTCTCGTACTTTCCATGTCCGTATGCATGATCTGAATCTTCGGGCTTGCTGCTGAGCCTGACGAACACCAGCACTACTATATCGGTCAGGAAGTCGCTGAGCGAGTGAACGGCATCGGCTATCATCGCAACAGAGTGTCCGAGTATTCCGGCTACTAATTTGAAAATGAGCAGAATCAGGTTGACAACGCTGCCAAGTATCGTTATGCGGTATATTTTCCCTTCTCTTGTATCCATGACTGTCAATAATCAGCAAATCTAACACATTAATTCGAACCTTGCAAATCTGATAAAACTTTATTAATTTTGTATCTGTTATTAGAAAGTACGGCAGTCTTCGGGCTATGAAAGGACTGCATATTCTTCAATTATTATAAGGCATTGACCGAAAATAATTTATGAATGACTTAGACGACGATGAGTTGCTCAGACGTTTGCATAGAGACGATACTGCGGCTCTTGGCATGCTCTATGTGCGCTATGCGCCGTCTGTCAGCGACTTCGCGGCTCGTTTTATGGGTGAGAGCGACGAAATCAACGACGTCACTCACAATATTTTCTGTTCTCTTTGGGATAATCGCCGTTCTATCGGAAATGTTGATTCACTCAAGGCTTATTTATTCCGAATGACACGTAATGCGATTTTTCAGGAATATCGTCACAGGAAGGTCGTGAATGATTATCGTTCGGATTTTATAAAAAACAGTGATGATTCGACTCCAGATCTCGAATCGGTGATTACTACTTCCGACCTTCTGGAAATGATAAATCTGAGAATAGAGCAGATGCCTGAAATGCAGCGGCGTATTTTTCGTATGAGCCGTTATGAAAAGAAAACCTATGCTGAAATAGCTGCTGAGGTCGGCCTGAGTATAAAAAGTGTGCAGCGCTACATTTCGATAGCTTTGGCCGAACTACGGAAATTGGTCGAAGTGATGCTCGTTTTCACCATCTTCGACCAATTCGAACTGTAGCAGTTATGTGTCTGAATCTATTTCACCGCTTCTAATCGTGAATGTGTGCCTGTGCGGTGCACGTAGATGCCTTTCCCTTTCGGCTTTCCCTCCAGACGTATTCCTCCGAGAGTGTACCATGCATCTTTGCCGCTTTGTACGGCGGGGGAGACCACGCTGTCGATTCCCGAATTGCCGCTGGAAAATATCATGAACCCATTGGCCAGTTTGCGCGGGCTCGATTCAGTGGTCTTATTGGCAATTTTTCCTTCCACCAGCATCTGTGCAGAGCCGCCGGCATCAAAATTAGCCATATTGCTGCAGCCGAAGCTGGCCGCTATCGTGCACATCGTTGCCGTATTGCAACCGGCCGACCGACCGAGGACCGGGTCGGTGGATTTGTCGATGACAATGATGTAGAGTGTATGATTGTCGGCCGAACACCCGTAACCTGTCCGTGAGTAGACCATACTGTTGTAGTCTTCGTTGCTGTTGTGCTCGGTCAGTTGGCCATCGCGCATGACGATGGCATTGCCGCTGACAGCCTGCACAATCGAAGGTGTGAGACGCTGTCCGTCGGGATCGAGAGTGTATTTGCTGTTAAGAGTCACTTTGGTCCCGACTTTGAGTTTTGCGAGTTTTGCCGTTTTGCCGCCTCGGGCTACAAGGGCAAGATCGTGGCCGCCCAGAGTTCCTGCAGGAACGTCGGTCTTCACACTTTTTACCACATAGGTAATGTCATGGTTCGATTTGTACTCCTGGTCCGGCTCGGCGTCGAGAAGCACCTCCGTAGCATCGGAGACGTTTTCCTCCATTATTTTGGTCGTTCCGGTGTCGTCTTTGTCTTCTTTGACGAAAAGGAACCGGCGGTCACTGCCATAGAACCGATTGTACATGCCGAGTTCGCCATTGCCGGTTGCTTTTACTCCCTTGTTCACCATGTTGATAATCATGCGTGTTCCCGAGCCCCAGCGCACGGTGTCGCCTTTGGTGCAGTAGTCGGCGTACACATGGCCGTCGTCGGTGATTGCCACGATACCGCAGCGGCGCGGACCTCCGTCCCAGTTCTCGAATTGACTTACGGGTACACCGTTTCTCACAGAGGCTCCCCGGGTCATCATGGAGTAGACCGGGTATTCTTTCTGTGAAGCTACAATCCAGAAATTGGCGTTGGCTCCGGCGACGGCTTCATGACTGTCGGTCGACAGACGCTGTGCCGCGGAGGTGATGAGCTCTACGCTTTTGGCCGATTCATTGGCAACCCATGTTTCTATCTTGCAGGCCGGATCGCTTACGTCTGCTGTCAGAAGATGCACGTTCAGAGGATAGTCCGGCAGACGAAGACGGCGGTACCGGATTCCTTCCGACAGTTCGCGGTCTTCTATGGTCGTTATTTCGTAGTCTGTGCCGTTGAGCGATATAGTTTCTGCTTTTACTGTCAGAAACGTAACGGCAAAAGTGGCAAAAAGTATATGTCTGAATAAGTTCATGGTTATTCTACTTTCTTTTTGTGGAAGTTAAGCAGAGGCAGCATGAACGATACTATCGATGCTGCCAGCCAGAACACAGCCACCGCTGTGAAATCGTAATGTTTGACGCCGTCGGCTCCGATCGTGATGTTAGTGTCGATCAATACGCCGCTGACAATGTCCTGAATTCCGGCTGCGACGTACGATGCAATCCCTACAACACCGATGGCCGCACCCGTGGCCCGTCGGGGAACTATGTCGATGGCCATAAGACCGCCGAGAAAACATATCAGCACCCCGATGGCAATGCCGAAAAGAATCATGGCAAGATAATTTATCCACAGTGCATTTCCGCCGAAAAGGAAAAGCCCCAGGGCCACAGAGTTGAGCACACCGAATATAAGTGCCGGAATCTTGCGGTCGCCTTTGAAAAGCTTGTCGGAAAACCAGCCCGACAGTACTGTGCCGGCAATGCCGAGCAGCGCATTGATGGAGATGACGGAAGTGGCCTCCATCACGCCGTAGCCTTTCTGCTCCTGCAGAAAAAGGATTCCCCAGCCGTTGATGGCATAGCGCGATACATACATAAAAGCGCTCGAGGCAGCAAGTATCCATACGGCGGGTGTACGGAGTACCATACGCTGTATTTCGGCCACACTGTCCGATGCGGCTTTGGATGAGAATGGTTCGTTTGACAGGACTTCAACGGGGGGCAGCCCACAGCTTTCCGTGTTGTCGTGCAGAAACAGAGCTATTATGAAAATGCCGGTGACTCCGGCCAAAGTGGAACCGAAAAAGCCTGCCTGCCAACCTGCGACACTGACGATCGAACCTACAAATATAAACGACAGAAACTCGCCGAGGTTATGACTGGCCGAGAAAAAACCATAGTAGGTTCCGCGTTCTTTCAATGGAAACCATCGCGACAGTGATATGATGGCTGGAGGTGCTCCCATCGATTGCGACCAACCGTTCAAGCCCCACATGATGGTGAAGGATATGAAAATTACAGCTGTAGGAATTACTGTGCTTGCCATGCCCGCAAGACCCATGAAACAGTTGGCAGCTGTCGATACAACAAGGCCGGTAGCCATAAACCGCCTGATGTTGCAGCGGTCGGCGAGGAAGCCGTTGACGAATTTGCCTATGGCATAAGCGAACAGAAGAGCCGAACTTACTATACCCAGCTCTGTGGCTTCGAGAACACCGCCGTCGATGATAGGCTTTTTCATCACGTTGAGGCTCGTGCGGCATACGTAGTACAGACTGTATCCCAAAGTCGCTGCAAGGAAAGCCTGCATGCGGAGCTTTCTGTAGTATTTGTGTAGCTCGGCCTCCGTTGAGAATTCCCGTGGTTCGGAGGCCGGGCTTACAGTATAGAATGCCAAAAGTCGCTTGAACATCTGTCGTGCTGATTTCGGTTCTGTGATATTGCAGTGTTAATTTTGGAGCTTATTTAACAAGTTTCTTTGTAGCTTTTCCGCCTTTTACAACGATATATACTCCGCGGACGAGATCGTTTTCGTTGTGGCGTAAACCTGTAAGATCGTAGTATTCGCTTTCAGTGGCGACATCGGTGCTGACATTCTCTATTCCCGAATTTGCAGCTGATGATAATGTGAATTCAATGGTGTAGGCCATTTGTGTGGGTGCGTCGGCATCGGCTTTGTAGACGATTTCGCTAACCGATGAGTTTTCGTCGGCAATCCAGGTGCTGAGATCGTTTTTGGAATCGTCGTTGGTATCGGCGAAGGTCTGTGTGCCGCCTGCTGTCACTACTTTTGTCGAGCCGCATTCGCGGGCTGTGCAGCCTTCATGTGTGGCGCTGATTACTATTTTGTCGAATTTCTTACCTTCGGGAGCGCTGAAGGTTATTTCCTGGGTTCTGTACCAGCGGGCGTCGCAGTAGACATTTGTGGGATTCGTTTTTCCGAGGTTGGCGAAGAAAATACGGGGATAGTCTTTGTAAGTGCCTGGATTGGTCATCACCATCGATATGCCGTTTTGTGATATAATCTCGCCGATTACGACCAGAACTTTGTTGTTGCCCGACGTGTACCACCGCGATTTGGTCTTGCCGTCGTTTTCATTGAGGTATTTGCCTGCATCGGAGTCGCTGTCCTGAAGTTCTTCCAGAGAATAAGGGGCGAAAGTGAAATCATTGCCCAGCTCATCGTAGTCGCTGAAGTTGAAGGTTATTACTTCGGCTGTTTCCTGTGCTGTTGCCGGAAGCATGAAGAGTGCTGCGGCTGCAATAGAAAGTAGAGTTCTTTTCATTAGTTAAATTGTTAGAGGTTAAATGATTATTTTTTTCTGTTTTTGTATAGGCGGACCGACAGTTTTTTCAGTCACTGCCGGTCCGCCGGCGATTCAGTTTTCTATAATTGTGAAATCATCAAGGAATATACGTGAGTTATGACCGTTGGGGTTGGCATAGCTCTCTGATAGTGTGCCTGGGCCGGTGACGAATACAATCCGCGATTTCGAATCAATGCCTGTTACGTTTATGGAGAACAAAGAGGTCGGATACTGCCATACTTCTATGGCTGTGGGGTCGATGCCCGGAATCAGCCATGCGAGAGAAGGAAGTGTGAACTGTACGGCGTCGAGAGTCACATCAAGACCGTTTTCGTCCTTATAGGCTATTGAATATCCGTTTTCGCCACATTCGCTGCATGAGGTGATGGTGCCTTTGCCCAGAATACCCACATAGAAAATATCGCAGTCGTCGCGGACATTCTTGGTAGTGCCGTAGCCTAATGCTTTCCATGAAATGGTGGCATTTGTGTTGTCGGCCAGCGATTCGACTGCCGGGGAGGCAACATCGCCGCCATAGCCGCCTTTGCCGAATTTAATGAAGCCGGTTCGCGAATACAGCCACGTCGACTGTGATGTCCAGCCATGTGCTTTTTCGGCGTCGCTCCATTTGTCGATGCGCACTTCTTTGGTTTTGCTGCTGGTGTCTATTTTCCAGCCGAAGATTCCGGCATCTGATTCGAGCCAGCTGAAATCGTCGAAGAATGTGGCATAAAGCTGCACAAGGTCGATGTCGTTGCGCAGATGGCTGAATTCGCCTTTTCCGGTAATTGACAGCACAGCGTTCAGATTGCGTCCGTTGTTGTTGAGCCGGTCTGCTCTTACTGTCGCCTTTGTAGCGGACGTCCGGACTGCGGTGAATACCGTTGCGTCTTCTCCGCTAACCGAACAATCCCAGTCGCAGTTCGCTGTCACCGTCACGCTGAGTTCTCCTCCGGCTCGTTTGAAAGTCAGAAGCCGGGTGTCGACACTGAGGTACGGCTCGCTGCCTTTCTGAACGAAGGCGAATGGTTCGCTTTGCTCCACTCCGTCGAGAAACACCCTGTATGTTGCCGTACGCGAAATGGGGCTTTCGTTGCCATCGGCGTAGAGATGGATTATTCCGTCGTCTTCGCCTTCCATCGGGAATACCCGTGCCCACGATTCTGTTTCTTCATCTGCTGCCGTGAACGACCATCGGCCGGAGGACCGTACAACGGCTTTCTTCCCGTTGGCGAATTTGTCATCACTCAGGCCCTTTTCCGGTATGCGGTAATTCTCAAGCCCTTCGACTCTGAAGAAGGATTCTCTGACTTTATTATCGTTGTCGTCATCGCTGCAGCCGGTCATCGATACACCTGCGGCGAACATCATCAGGCCGGCTGCCAGTGTCTTTATTTTTATGTTTGTTTTCATGTCGGACTGTTTATTGTTCGTTGGCGGTGGGGAATATACCGTTTATTGCCTTGTAGCTCCACCATACAGGCGTTATCATGTCGTTGGCTCCCTGTCGGGCTATGGCTTCGGCCACCCGGTCGGGGTTGGGGCCGGTAGTTGTAGAGGGATAGGCCATTCGCTGGGGAAGCTGGAATTTGTTGTAGCTCGTACCGGGTCCTATGGTCAGGCGAGGGTAGGAGGTCCGGCGCAGTTCATGGTATGCTTCCATTCCTACCCAGAAAAGCGACAGAAATTTCTGCTCCGCGATAAGACGCTCTTTATCTTCATTGTTGTCCCAGCCGGCAAGCCTGCCGGCGATGAATTTGCTGATGTTTTCTGTGGTAAGAGGTGCTTTGCGTTTGGAGTAGATTTCGTACTGTGCCCACTTCTCGCACGATGCCTTTACAGCGCTTTCGTAGTAAGAGCGTGCTGTTGTCTCGCCGCCGTCGATAATTCCTTTGTGTGCGGCTTCGGCGAGAATGAACAGTATTTCGGAGTAATCCATGAGGAAATGCGGTGCATCGTCGCGCACGAGAACGTCGTAGTTGAGATAGGCGGCGCCTTCTCCCACTATACCCGATTCTTCGGGCGTACATCCGGCCTGCGTGCCCGACCAGCCGTCAGCCTCGCTGCGCTTGATGCACCAGGTGGTGAGGCGCGGGTCTATCTCGGAACTTGCCTCGTCGGTATAGATGGTCATCTTAAGGAATTGCTCGGTCACGAGGTAGGCGTTTTTCGAGAATGAATTGACGTCGATTTCTATTGGACGGAACCGGTTGTAGTAAGGATCGACGCCGGTATTGCGCACAATGGCACTCTCTGAGTTCGAGGTAAAGACCGGATATTTTGCAGGCGTAGCGATGATTTCATTCATCTTCTCGCCGACGTTCATTTCGCTGCGTCCGCTTACCCGACAGAGAAGCCGGAGATAAAGCGAATTGTTGAACTTGCGCCACAGTGTCATGTCGCCGCCGTACATTATATCCATGGTCGGCGAGTCGAATTCCGGCTTGCCGGCATATATGTCGTTGGCTTCTTCGAGTTCCGAAAACATCTGGCGGTAGACGTCGGCCTGTGTATCGAAACGTGGCTTGTCTATACCTTCGGAACCACGGAAGGCTTCGGCGTAGGGGATGTCGCCGAACAGATCGGTGAGGTTCGACATCACGGCAGACGCATCTTAAATAAACTTAACGGCTGTTTGCCAATATAAATAGGCC
>CABQCA010000107.1 GCA_902462525.1 uncultured Porphyromonadaceae bacterium
CGTTGAGTTCTGGCGATGTCATCTGTTCGTGGTCGAGTTCGGAAATCAGGAAGTCGCGCGGCTCGAACGGAATAATGGTGTCGAGGGTGTAGCCCTTGCGGATAATTTCGCGGTTGTCGACAAAATCGCGCACCACATAGTCGCTAAGTTTCCAGCTGTAGAGTGTGTCCCAGCGTATCGACTGCGCGGTGAGGCGCGACACCAGACGCTTGTTTTCGTCGAAACTTTCGAGCTGAAAGCGGTAACCGGTCTTGCTTATATTGTCGTAGCGGTTTATATATGCAATCTCGCCGGGTGCTACCATGAGCATGATGTTGGAACCGTAGTCCACACGCTTGTTCTTTACATAGGTGTTGGTGTAGTTGTTCTTCTTTACATTGCCCGGCGGCACGATGTAGGCGCTGAGCACGAATGAGAAAGCCGCTATTATTGCCGCTGAAACCATGTAGGGCCGCATGAGGCGCCTGAAGCTCATGCCGGTCGACATCATGGCTATTATCTCGCTGTTGCCGGCAAGCTTAGAGGTGAAGAATATCACGGCTATAAAGGTAAACAGAGGCGAGAACTGATTGGCGAAGTAAGGCAGAAAATTGAGAAAATAATCGAATATAGTGGCCTTGAGCGGGGCTTTGATGAAAGAATCAAGCTTTTCGTTAATGTCGAACATCACCACTATGGCCAGCAGCAGCACAATGGCGAAAACGTACGTTCCGAGGAACTTGCGGATAATATAGCGGTCGAGAATCTTGAACATCAGAGTCGTCGGCTTAGTTTGGCTACCATTTCGGTTTTCCAGTCGTGGAAATCACCGGCGAGGATATGCCTGCGGGCCTCGCCGACAAGCCAGAGATAGAAAGCAAGATTGTGGATAGATGCTATCTGCATGGCCAGCAACTCGTTGGCAATGAACAGATGGCGCACATACGCTTTCGTGTACACACGGTCGACATAGCTCGGCCCGTCGGACCATAGAGGCGAGAAGTCGTTGGCCCACTTTGCGTTGCGCATATTCATGGTTCCCTCGGGCGTGAAGAGCATGCCGTTGCGTCCGTTTCGCGTCGGCATCACACAGTCCATCATGTCGACGCCGCGGTCGATAGCTTCGAGAATATTCACCGGTGTGCCGACGCCCATCAGATAGCGCGGACGGTCGGCTGGCAGAACATCGTTCACCACTTCTATCATGTCGTACATTGTCTCGGCAGGTTCGCCCACGGCAAGACCGCCGATAGCATAGCCGTCGGCACCGCACTGCACGGCGTGCGAGGCAGCCTCGCGGCGCAAATCGGGATATGTGCAACCCTGCACAATAGGAAAATACGACTGATAGTGGCCATAGAGGGGCTCGGTTTCAGTGTAGTGCTTCCAGCCACGTTCGAGCCAGCGCTTTGTAAGGTCGAGCGACTTGCGGGTGTAGGCCCAGTCGGCTGTGCCGGGAGCACACTCGTCGAGAGCCATCATGATGTCGGAACCGATGGTGCGCTGTATGTCCACCACATTTTCAGGAGTGAAGAGATGCTTCGAGCCGTCGATGTGGCTGCGGAAATGGGCGCCTTCCTCGGTAAGCTTGCGGTTTTCGCTGAGAGAAAAAACCTGAAAACCGCCGCTATCAGTGAGGATAGGACGCTCCCAGCCGTTGAAACGGTGCAGACCTCCGGCACGGCTTATGGTGTCCATGCCGGGCCTGAGATAAAGATGGTAGGTATTGCCGAGGATTATCTGAGCCTTTATGTCGTCGCGCAGTTCGTGCATATGCACGCCTTTCACGGTACCCGCAGTGCCTACGGGCATGAAAATAGGGGTTTCGATAGCCCCGTGGTCGGTATATATCACTCCGGCGCGTGCTGCGCAGTGCGGCGCCGTGCTTTGCAGTTCAAACTTCATAACGACTGCAAATTTAGCGAAAAACTACGGAACTTCACACCGGCAGTACCAAAAAAGCGCCCCGATGCAGCGACATTGGTCCGGCTCAACGGGAGGCCTCGATGTAGGTCAGGCGATTGAGCATTGAATTAAGCGGTGCATCGCCATGCTGTTTAAGGAAATAAGGAGGCGCTAAGACGAACGAAATAAATACCCTTCCATCCATAGAGAATATGTAGCCTCCGCCGAACAACGGAGCTGATTCATCACCTACGACTGTCATGTGCACTTTCGCTGCAAAATTAATTGCTTCCCGCGACAAATATTCAGATTTCCACGTCTCTACAGGATTCTTGCTGTCAACCGATAAACCAACCTTCAGAAATTCCGCGGGAAGAATCGTGTTGACAAAATTTTCTGCATTGTCGACATTAAACACATGATTGGCGTCTTCGAACGAGATGAGACCGATGGTCATTTCGCCGGCACCGGCCATGAAAAGCTTATCAGACGGTTGCCGGTCCTGTTCAGGTATTATCAGACCATCGATACCGCTCAGATTCCACTCCAGATTATAGGCGGGCATTTCGAATGTCTTCGTGGCCTCGTTCCATGTATTGCCCCTCTCCTTGGAGCACGATGCCGCAGCAACGAGCGTCACAAACAGCGCAACAACTTTTATCAGTCTGAATTTCATAGTATTATTTTTTCAGAATTACTAAAAAGGCATTATATCTTTTCTGATTATCGCTGAAAGTTTCAGCGGCTTTTTTTGCAAAGTTACAAATTATTTTTTCATATTTATCATCGGCGCAAAAAAATACGTACCTTTGTAAAAAATAACAGCTTCCCAATCCTATTGCCATGCAAAAATCTATTCCTTATTTTATTGTCACCAAACTTTTGTTGTTAGTTTTCTGCGCACTCGCATTGTCGGCGTGCCGGAATTCAAAAAGTCATAGACCAGAGCAGAAATACGATATCTATGAGGTTCGGGTAAGTTCATCGCTGGCTGTGCGGGAAGGTCCTTCGCGCAATGCCCGCAAGATTTGCGACATCTACAACGGCACCACGGTGAAAGTCAACGCCATAGAGAATGGCTGGGCAAAGGTTTACTACAACAACTACGATACCACAACAGTCTATGTCAGCGCCGACTATATCATATTCAGGGAATACGGACCTCATTCGCCGCTGAAATGGGCCGAAGAGATTGCCCTTCATCCGGAGCTGGCGATTCCTAAATTCAATGAGCACACCACCGTAGCAGACAGCGCCGGTATTTTCGGTGCTGAAGACTATGCGGCGCTGCTGGAAGTGGAAGTTCCCGAGCCGTGGAAATATGTGATAGTTACTGCCGATACTGTGGCCCCTTTGGAGATTTACGGCTATGCTGACAGACTATATAAAGTAATATCAGATACAGTTCCCGACGAAGACCACACAATCGTGGTAAGCTATGTGGCCGACATCCGGCTCGCCGATGCCCGTATGCCGGACCGTCTGACAAACTATCTGGCAAACAAGCACAGCCGCGAGATGTTCGATGCTCAGTACGACGCATCGCTGGCCTCGACAACTCCAGTAGAAGCCTTAATCGGCTTGATGAGAGCCGTAAATGCCGGTATCGAAGGCTCGGAAGAAACGCCATGGTACAAAAGATGGTTCTATTCCGGCTCTGATTTTGTCGACAGTTTTTTCGAACTTGTTGTCATCGACAACATTGTTCCTAACGACGGATTCGGTTACCGCTGGCTCAGCTGGCTGTACAAATATCCGTTCAAATTTATGCTGTGGCTTACGTCTCTGCTCGGCTCCCCTGTCCTCGCTTTCGCTTTTCTGGCCCTGATCATAGTGGCTGCCTGTTTTTTTCTAAGATTGTACGGTTTCCGTCAAACAGCAAAACCGATAAAAAGTATCAACGTCGGAACCTTGTATCTTTTCATATTCTTCCGCGGACTGCTTTCCGTTATCGCAATTATAACGCTCGCAACAGGCATAACTCTTCTTATACCGTCGATGGATTCTTTCTTCGCCGTGCAACAGTCGGGCCAGTTCTCGGCCGAAAACCTGCAGTGCATTGCCGACTGCTTCCAGATGCCGGCCCCCGGAGCGGCCTGGTGGTTAAAGCTACTGATTTTTGTATTCTTTTTCATATCTCTTTATGATCCTGAAATATATCCCTGCACATTTTTGCGTCGCGACATCCAGATTAAGATAATTGAGGAAAAAATGGCGTTAAACCCCGAAGATTCGGGCATCAAGCTTTTCTCCAAATCCATTGAAAGAATGAATTTCACAAGCTTGAGTGAAGAGAAATTACTCCAAAGCGACAATCCCATGTCAGAAATCCTGCAAGAGAAAGCCGTAGACAGAGGTCGATCATCGTTTTTTCTTATATCGCTGATGTTCATTCTCAGCACGCCTCTGGCATGGTTTGCTCTTTTCACCATTGGCTCTGCAGCTATTAATAATATAATCACTATGGTTTTTGCCTACAAGACGTATGATCGTCAGGGGCTTTTACAGGAGTCCGCCGACAATCCCTATATCGCCGGCAAGATCGCTGCCCGACGCAACAACAAAATCCGTTATTAAGAGCCTGTTCGACAATAAATAAAAGTGGCGTCCTGCTTTTTCCTGCAAGACGCCACTTTTATATGATAACTTGAATTTACTTCAGAAGTGCGACCGAGCGGGCTATGAAATCGCTCAGGGCACGGCCTTTGAGCAGACCGTTGGCGAGGAGAGCAAGGTCGCATAGCTGACTGATGCGCGGCTCGGTAGCACCGTAGGCGTCGATAGCCTTGTACTGCTCGGCACGGGCTCCGCCAACAGCCTTTTCGAGATCTTCGATGCGAGTTTTGGCTTCGGGCGCGAGGGGCTGGTCGCCCGCGGCGCTGCGCACGGCGCTGATAGCCTCGTTGTCGGAATCAATTTTTTCGGCGAGAGGTTTCACCGTAGCATCGAGGGCGGCATCGGCATTGGCGGCAATTTCCTTTACCACGGGGTGCTCGGTATTGACAACGATGGTGTAGCTGTCGGGGAGTTCGCCATAGAAAGCCATCCCGGGCTGCATGGAGGCCATTTCCTTCATGCGGCGCATATATTCGTTCTGAGTGAGAACCACAGGGTCGGCAGTCTCGCCGAGAGCCTCGAACTGAACCACGAAGCTGGTCTTTTCCACTTTCTGTGTGCCCTGCTCGAAGAGGCGCGACAGAATGGTACGCTGCACAGGCGTAAGGTCGGCAACCTTGCGGTCGGATTTGCGGATTAGGTTGTCGACTACGTCGGAATCGACACGCACAAGCTGCACATTTTCGAGTTTGTGTTCGAGCAATCCTACAAAGTGGCTGTCGAGCTGACCGTCGAGCAGCAGCACATTGTAGCCCTTGTCATTGGCGGCCTTTATATAATTATACTGCGCTGTAGCGTCGGTGGCATAGAGATAGATGATTTTGCCTTCGGCATCGGTCTGGTTAGCTTCTACAAGCGTCTTGTACTCCTCAGCAGTGTAATATCGGCCTTCGGTGTCCTTGAGGAGCATAAACTTGAGAGCGGCATCACAGAACTTCTCGTCGGTGAGCATACCGTAGACAATGAAGATGCGTATATCGTCCCATTTCTTCTCGAAATCGGCGCGGTCAGCCTTGAAGAGGTCGTCGAGACGCTGGGCGACTTTCTTGGTGATGTAGCCGGAGATTTTCTTAACTGCCGTATCGGCCTGAAGATAAGAACGCGACACATTCAGCGGTATGTCGGGCGAGTCGATGACACCCTGCAGCAGCTGCATGAACTCGGGCACCACACCTTCCACAGAATCGGTGACGAACACCTGATTGGAATAGAGCTGAATACGGTTACGGTTGATGTCGAAGTTGTTCTTGATTTTCGGGAAGAACAGAATACCTGTAAGATTGAAAGGATAGTCGACATTGAGATGAATCCAGAACAACGGATCCTCCTGACCCGGATACAGTTCCTGATAGAATTTGAGATAGTCCTCGTCGGTGAGATCGGCGGGTTTCTTCATCCACTGAGGTTCGGTGTTGTTTATCACCAGATCGCGGTCTGTGTCAACCCATTTGCCGTCCTTGTACTCCTGCTCTTTGCCGCTGATGACGGGAACCGGGAGAAAACGGCAGTATTTGCGCAAAAGAAGATCGACACGCTGCTGTTCGAGGAATTCCTTGCTTTCGTCGTCGATGTAGAGAATTATGTCGGTGCCGCGCTCGGCGCGTTCGCCTTTACCCATGCTGTACTCAGGCGAACCGTCGCATTCCCAGCGCACGGCTTCGGCACCCTCCTTGTAGGAAAGCGATTCAATGACAACCTTTTTGGCCACCATGAACGCAGAGTAGAATCCGAGACCGAAATGACCTATGATGCTTGCTGCGGTATCCTTGTATTTATTGAGAAATTCTTCTGCTCCTGAAAATGCTATCTGGTTGATGTATTTGTCGACATCTTCGGCTGTCATGCCGATGCCGCTGTCGCTCACAGTGAGAGTACCGGCGTCCTTGTCGACTTTCACACGGACCTTCAGGTCGCCGAGTTCGCCCTTGAACTCACCGAACGACGAGAGTGCGCGCAGTTTCTGCGTGGCATCGACGGCGTTCGACACCAGTTCGCGAAGAAAGATTTCGTGGTCGCTGTAAAGAAATTTCTTGATTACCGGAAAGATGTTTTCGGTAGTTACTCCGATTGTTCCTTTTTGCATATATATCTGTGTTTATGTTTTTCTATTTATGAATAACAAATACAAAAACAATGCCACAAATAAAAACTGCCATTCTGACATTATTTAACATTAATCGGAGGCTCACGCTTGAAAGCATGAGCCTCCGATTAATAGTGAACGGTGAAGGGTGAAAGGTGAAGGTAAATACAAGGGAACAGGAACCTACTTTTCACTCTCCACCTTTCACCTCAATTT
This sequence comes from uncultured Porphyromonadaceae bacterium, assembly GCA_902462525.1. Taxonomy (GTDB): domain Bacteria; phylum Bacteroidota; class Bacteroidia; order Bacteroidales; family Muribaculaceae; genus CAG-873. The sequence continues at coordinate 6,800 of CABQCA010000107.1, forward strand.
TACTTTCCTCCGAAAAGCCATACGGGATCGGTGAAGATGTAGTTGCCTGCGTTATTCCCCGAACCGAAGGCGGCAGCGACATTGGGGTTGGAAATGACATCGCTGTTGCCGTAAGGCAGACGCACCGGCCACTGATTCTGACCGCCCTGCACGTTGCGCGGATTCTTTAGCACTATGTAGTCCGTGCCCGCAGCCTTGCAGCGACGCAGGTCGTTGTAGGTCTGAATCTGCTCGTCGCGTGTCTGGGCAAGGTATTTCTGCACCATAATCTCGGAAAGTGTGGGAGCACCGAGAGATGCAATATAATCAGCCGGATCGACCGGTGCCGCATCGGAAGCCAGCGCATAGTCGGCGAACGATGCCGCTATGCCTGCCTCGAACCACTGCGAGGCATCGGCTCCGCTGCGGGCTTTGGCTTCGGCGACGATAAAGTTAGCCTCGGCGACACTGAAGATATGCAGTGTCGCAGCACCATTTTCGAGCCACATAGGCAATCCGACGGTTTCTGTGCACTTGGCCAGTTCCTCGTTGCCGGCGTCAGCATAGGCCACACCGGTATCGAAAGCGTCCCATGCATAATAATCGAGGCGCGGATCGTTACGCTCTTCCATCAGACCGACCACCGTACCGTTGGCTCCGGTGTAATAGCGGCTCCAGGAGTAAGCGGTCCAGGAGTTGTCGCAGTCGACACCGTTGAAAATCGAAAGCTGCGCTCCGTCGAAGCCGGCCTCAAGAGCCGCCTGAGCAGCTTCGGCCGCCTTCGCATAGGCCGAGTTGTCGACATAAGCGGTGTTGAGATAGAGGCGGCCCTTCACGGCATGAGCCAGAGCAAGCCATTTTGCCGGGTCTCCGCCGTAGAGGAGGTCCTGGGCGCCTGTGTTGTTCATGCCTTCGGCCACGGCTTCGCCGAGGAGTGTCTCGGCCTGTCCGATGCGGCCGATAAGGTCGGCATAAATGTCCTTCTGACTGTCGAGTTTGGGCTGGTCGGTGACAAGGGCCTCGGAATAGGGAATGTCGCCGTGAACGTCGGTGAGCAGCTCGTAGTTGAGCACCCACAGAACCTGAGCGATGCCGAGAACATCTTTCTGACCGGCGTTGAGACCACCGTCAGCGCACTTGCCGATAATCTGGTAGATATTCATCAGGTTGGCGTAAACGCCGTTCCACTCGTTGTTGAAAGTAGAGCTGGCCGCAGTCTCGCCGCGCATGCGCAGTTCTGCCTTC
>CABQCA010000108.1 GCA_902462525.1 uncultured Porphyromonadaceae bacterium
CAGACCTGCTCCGGCAGCGGCATAGAGGCTGTCGGAAGTGTCGGGCGCGCCGATTATTACCGGTTGCACGGAAGGGAAGCAACGCGCGGCATCGGTCATTATTCTCAGGTTGTTGCGTATCTCGCTTCTGCGGCTGCCTGGCATAAGTGCCAGGAGCGGTTTGTCGGGCAGATGACGTTTTTTGAGAAATTCGGTCCGGGGCTCGGTGTGCGTCAGCTCATAGTCGACTTCGGCCACCGACGGGTTGCCCACGTAGACGGCTCTCGCGCGGTGTTCTTTGTAGAAAGCCGGCTCGAAAGGCAGAATGGAGAATACCATGCGTACATCGCGCCTGATGTCGCGCACGCGCCATTTTTTCCATGCCCATATTTTGGGCGATATGTAATAGTAGACGGGAATGTCGAATTTCCGGGCGAAAGCAGCCATCTTGAGGTTGAACGACGGATAGTCGATGAGAATCAGGCAGTCGGGTCTGGCTGCCTCGACGGCGTGTCTGGCAGCCGACATATTGTCGGAAATCGTGCGAAGGTTCCGCAGCACTTCGCTGAATCCCATGAAGGCCATGTGGCGTATGTGAATCACCGGTTCAATGCCGGCTGCCGCGGCCATAAGGTCGCCGCCGAGGAATGTGACGACGGCTTCGGGGTCGCGGTGGCGAAGGGCTTTTATAAGGAATGAGCCATGGAGGTCGCCCGATGCCTCGCCGGCGATGAGGAAGTAGTGCATATCAGTGTCTTGTGAGAGTTTAACGGTGCCGTGACCACGAATGTTCAGCGTCGGCGGGAACGGAAGAAATCTTTCATCAGAGCCGCACATTCATCGGCGCGCACGCCCGCTGTCACATCGGCACGGGGGTGGAATGGAGTGGTGCCTTCGCGAAGGATGGCGGTGTAGCCTCGTTTTGTGTCGGGCGCGCCGATGACTATTCGTCCGAGCTGACTCCAGCCTATGGCTCCGGCGCACATAGGGCACGGCTCGACGGTGACGTAAAGTGTGGCGTCGGTGAGGTATTTGCCGCCCAGCGAACGTGCCGCGGCCGTAATCGCTATCATCTCGGCGTGGGCGGTGACATCGCGCAGCAGTTCTGTCTGGTTGTGTCCGCGGCCTATGACGCGGCCTCCGGCCACGACAACGGCGCCGACAGGTATCTCGCCTTCGGCGGCGGCGGTGCGGGCTTCGCCCAGCGCCAGCCCCATGTAGTAGTTGTCGTCGATCATTATACTTTAATCCAGATCTATGACCATGCCTTCGCCGGCTGCAATGACGTCCGGGAATTCTTCGGTAGCTTCAGCGACAAGGACAGAAGTGTCTTCGACTGTCTGGGAGTAGTGCCCGATAACGAGCCTGGATGCGCCTGCTATGGCTGCGATGCGTGCTGCCTGGCGTGCGGTGGAGTGCCCGCGAGGCCTGGCTTTGTGGGCGCCCTCGTCGCCGTAGGTGGCTTCATGGTACACTACATCGACGCCGCGCACGGCTTCGGCGACACGTGTGTCGAATACCGTGTCGGAGCAGTAGGCGTAGCTCATCGAAGGATCGGGGTCGGTGGTCAGAATCCGGTTGTCGATTACTCTTCCGTCGGGGAGCACCAGGTCGGCGCCTTCGCGCAGGCTTTCCATGGCGTAGTGCGGCACACCGTAGAATTTTGCCATCTCACCGTTGATATGCCGTTTTTTGGGCTTCTCGCGGAAAATGTATCCCACGCACGGCACACGGTGATAGAGCGGAAACGCCTCCACCTCAAATTGCGAATCGGAGTAGACGATTCCTCCGGCGGCGGGGTCGATGATGTTGAATTCGAGTTTGTAGGAGCGGTCGTGACACACCAGGTCGAGCACGCGGGCAAGAAGCTCGGCACCTTCGGCAAAGGTGTGGACCGTCACCGTACCGCCCACATCGTGCAGTGCCATGGTCGACAGCAGCCCCGGCAGGCCGAGGAAATGATCGCCGTGTAGATGCGACAGAAATATGTGGCTCACCCGTGCGAAAGAGCATCCGTAGCGGCGCATCTGCAGCTGTGCGCCCTCGCCGCAGTCGATGAGCATGCCGGTGCGGCCGTGGCGCAGGTACTGGGCGCTGGGAAAGTGGCGTGTGGTCGGTGTCGCCGACCCGCAGCCGAGGATTGTGACAGAAAAATTCGACATAGTGCAAATATAAGCAAAATTCGCCGTCCAAATGCAAAAGAGTAATAAAAAACCGAAGTTCTGCGTCTTGCGGCACAACATTTGCACCTGTTTTCACGTATAACAATCAGCAACAGCAGAAAGAAGTAAAGTATTGAATTAGTTTTTTCATAGGATTAGATTTTTAAGGTTTAGTAGTCGCCCGGAGATCGTGAGATTTCCGGGCGGCGTTTTTTTGCCGGCGCTGTCACAAAAAACGCCGCAGCGCCCGGGCGGCGTTGCGGCGTGTATGGTTCGGACACGATAATCAGTCCTGGAGATAGTAGGTGATATAGGTTACCACGCGTACTGTTTTGATGTCGGGGGTGTACTGGTCGCGGTCGTTGATCGAGAACTGGCCCTGTGATGCTGTCTTGATTTTACCGAGCTTGCTGTGGCTGTCTGCTGCAAATTTGTCGGCGGCTTCGCGGGCGTTGGCGGTAGCTTCGGCTATCATTTCGGGCTTGATGCTGTTCAGACCGGTGTACTCATAGCTTGTCTGGTAGTTGTAGTCGCCTGCAACAATGGCAATTCCCTGCTGCAGAAGCGAGGTCTGTTTTTCCATGAGGGCGCGCACGGCGTCGATTTTTTCAGATGTCACAACTACAACGTTGGTCACGTTGTAGCGGTAGCGCACGTCCTGATTGCCATAACGGTCGGCGGCGTTGTCGTAGACCTGGGGCGGATTGACCGATATTTCGGCATCGGTGATTCCGTTGGTCTTGAGGAAATTGAGAATTGCAGCGTTGGTGGTCTGCACCCTGTTGTAGATGGCCGACAGATCGTTGCCCATTTCTTTGGTTACTATGGGCCATGTCACTTTGTTGGCGCGCACTTCTTTTTCGCAGAGCCCGCGGACTGTTACCACGCGGTCGCGGTTCGAGAAATTGTCGATTCCGGCTTTGAGAGCGAAGCCGAGAATGACAATGGCAATACCGATGACGACGGCAGATGCAATGTTTTTCATATACTTTGAGTTTTTAGGGAGTAACGTTTATATAAAGTTTATGGAGTCTATAAAGTTTAAAAAGTTAAGATAATAGTAGTAGGAGCGAGGAACGAAGATGAAAGCCCGTCAGCCCGTCAGCTTGTCCGCCCGTCCGCCTAAATAGGCCTGTAGATTAGCGAGGCGAAGGGTGTGCGGTTGAAAAGACGGTCGGCTTCGGCGGCGATGTCGGCCGGCGTGAGGCACCGTCGGTCGGCGACGGTGGCGTTGATGTCTTCGCCGTGTAGTTCTGCGGTGGCGAGGTTGATGGCGCGGTGGAGGTAGCCGATATTTGAGAAACGGAAGTTTGCCTCGAAATTATTGAGCGTGCGGTCGAATTCACGGTCGCTGATGTCACCGGTCAGAGCCAGCCTGCGGGCCTCGCCGAGCATGAGAGCTCGGGCGGAGTCGATGGCGGAGTCGGTGTTTTCGCCAAGACGGGCGCAGAGCATGAGCAAGCCTTCGTGTTCGCTGCCGATAATCGACGCGTCGACACCGGCGAAGAGGCCTTTTGGACCTCCCAGGAGCAGGCGCTGAGTGAACCGAGAGGCGCGTCCTGCCGACAGGATGTCGGTGATGGTGTCGGCTGCATGGTAGCGTGGAGTTCCGTAGCCGTCCATCGGGAATGCCATTATTACCATGGGCTGCGGAACGTCGGCAGTGACAGTCTCCGTGATGTTTTCCTTAGGGAATCCGGGATCGGGCAGACGACGCGGAGCCGGGAGCCGGGCCGGAATGTCGGCGAACCAGCGTTCGGCCAGTTCGACGGTCTGCCCGAAACTCACAGCACCGCTTACGGCGAGGATGGCGTTGTCGGGCGCATAATGGGCGTAGAACCATTGGCGCACGTCGTCGGGCGTGACGGCGGCGATGTGCTCGGGCCTCAGACCTATCACCGGCCATGAGTAGGGGTGGCATTCGGAGTATACGATGCGCCGCAGATGGTGCATGAGGTCGCCGTAGGGGCGGTTGAGGCACGTTTGTTTGAATTCCTCGATTACCACGCCGCGCTGCACTTCGAGGGCCCGGGGGCTGAAGTCGAGGGCGAGCATGCGGTCGCTTTCGAGGTGGAAGGCCGTGGCGATGTTCTGAGCCGGCAGGGTGTCGTAGAAGTTTGTGAAGTCGTTGCTGGTCCAGGCGTTGCAGCTGCCGCCGGCGTTTTCAATCTCGCGATCGAATGATGGCACGTTGGCCGAGCCTCCGAACATAAGGTGCTCGAAGAGGTGGGCAATGCCGGTGAGACGGCGGTTCTCGTCGCGGGCCCCGACATCGTACAGCACGTCGACCGCCACCATGGCCGTGGCGGGGTCGTAAGAATGAACCACACGCAGGCCGTTGGCGAGCGTGTGGCGGTTCACGGGTATGCTGTCGGCGCTCATTCGCTGAGAACCTTCATCTTAAGAATCCGGATGTCCTCCTTGGGACGGTCGGCGCTGTCGGTCTGCGCTTTTTCGATTTTGTCGATGGTGTCCATGCCGTCGATTACCTCGCCGAACACAGTGTAGGCTCCGTCGAGGTGAGGGGCGCCTCCGACGGTGCTGTAGGCCTCTTTCATCTCTGCTGTCATGCCTGGCGCGGGGTGTGCTGCGGCTTCTTTCTCGGTCTGTGCCACCAGGGTGTCCTGAAGAGCGCAAAGGCCGTCGCGGTCGCCGCGTTGCTGCATGGCGATGATGGAGTCGCGGTGCTCCATTGCGAGTTTATTGAAAATCTCCTGCATGTGCTGGTGCTGCAGGCGCTGCTCGATTGCGCCGATGTTTGTGCTGTCGGTGACTGTGCCGGTGACAATGTAGAACTGCGAACCGCTCGACTGCTTCATGGGGTTCACCTGATCGCCCTGGCGTGCGGCTGCAAGGGCGCCGCGCTTGTGGAAGTGCTTGGGATACACTATTTCGGCGTCGATTTTATAGTCGGGGCCTCCGGCACCGAGGCGTTGGCCCGGGGCGGCGGTCCTGGAGTCGGGGTCGCCGGCCTGAATCATGAAGTCCTTGATGACGCGGTGGAAGAGAGTCGAATCGTAGTAGCCTTCTTCAGCAAGTTTTAGAAAGTTGTCGCGGTGTCTGGGAGTGTCGCCGTAGAGGAGAACGGTGAAATTGCCCATTGTGGTCTCTACCAGAACTTTGGCGGAGGCGGTGTCGGGAGTCTGTACGGTCATGTTTGTGGAATCGTTAGTTATGGCGGCGGTGTCGGCGGGCGATGACGCCTTGCATGAGCAGAAAAGGGCCAGAGCTGCCGTGAGAGCCGTGAAAAAATGCGTTTTCATCAGATTGTGGATGTGGGGAAGAGTCGTTTGTAGATACGGCGGAAATTGTCGTCGGTAGCGCATAGTGCCGTGGCGTTTTCCTTATATTCGGGCCCGTAGAGCGCGAGCAGCAGGTCGGGCAGAAAGGCGTGCTCGCGGTCTTTGTCGATAGTCGCGGCCACAAGGCGGCGCACCGCAGGACGATAGCCGTCGGCATCGATGGCGTGAAGGTAGCGGGCGGCGCTGGCCAGGAACTGTCCGGTGAGGTCGACACGTTCCATATTGTCGATGATGGCTTCGATAGATTCCGGATCACATTCGCCTATGTGGTTGGCGAGGTATTCGTAGCTCAGAAGGCCGTCGGGGTCGCGGCGCAAGGCTTTTATATCGTCTTCGTTCATTGTCGTGAATGTGTTACTTTTGTGCAAAGATAGTGCTTTTTTTATTAATCCGCCTTTTTTGCTTTGCGTAAGTTGATTTATTGAGCTATATTTGCCCCTATGATAAACCGCTTCACATATGCTGCGCTGGCCATGGTGCTCGGCGCGATGCCGGCCACAGTCGCCGGCGCAGAACTTTTCAGCTATTCTCTCTCCGACGGTAATTCGGGCCTGCGGCTTGCGTGGCGCGCCGACAGTACAGAACAATGGCAGCCGCTCGGCGGCGACTGGGTGAGGAACGATTTCGGCCCATGGGGGTCGCACAAGAAGATGTTCTCGCCCCGGCTTTTCCATGATGCTTCGGATGGCAACTGGGTGGCGACATGGTCGGCCACCAAGGACGGCAGCGTGACGGCGAGAGCAGTCAGTCCTGATCTCATCAGATGGCTGCCTCAGACCTACTATGCCAGCAGCGCCGACCTGCCGCGCACGAGCTATCCTGCCGCCGAGGTGACGGCCGCCGTTGCCGCTGTCGACGGCAACGACTATGCCGGCTATGTGCAGAAAGTGCCGTCCGAACTCATCGAAAGTCTCAGGGAACATGTAGCGGCCCGCAGAGTCACCGACGCTCTCCATGCTGAGCGGGCCACCGACGATGCCACACGCTACGCCGGTCTTACCGGCGTGAAAATGACCGTTTCGTCCGAGCTCTCGAAGGCCTATCCTATCTCCGATATGCTTACGGGCATCTTTTTTGAGGACATAAACTACGGAGCCGACGGCGGTCTTTATGCCGAGCTTATCCAGAACCGGGATTTCGAATATGCTCCCTCCGACCGCGGAAACGACAGCAACTGGAATGCCACCAAGGCCTGGAGCTCCGAAGGTAAAGGCCGCTTCGATATCGTCGATGACCGTCCCGTGCACCCCAATAACCGCCACTACGCCCATATCGAGGCCCGGGGTGATTTTACTGTCGCGAACGAGGGTTTCGACTCTATTGCCGTAGTGAAGGGTAAAACCTACAATTTCTCGGTAATGGCCTCGGTGCCCATGCCCGTGAAAATGCGTGTGAGCATTGTCGACAAAAACGGACATAAGCTCGCTTCCAGGCTGATATCGCTGAAAGGCTTCGACTGGAAAACCTACACAGCCACCCTCCGACCGTCGGAGTCGTGCACCGATGCTGCCCTCGCTCTCAGTTTCGGCGGATATGCCGTGGCCGACATCGACATGGTGTCGCTCTTTCCGTCCGACACTTTCCGCGGGCGCAAGAACGGTCTGCGCGCCGATCTGGCGCAGAAACTCGCCGACATCCACCCTCGCTTTGTCCGCTTTCCCGGCGGCTGCGTGGCCCACGGCGACGGTATCGACAATATTTACGACTGGAAAGGCTCCGTCGGTCCTCTGGAGGCCCGCAAACCGCTGCGCAACCTCTGGGGCTACCATCAGACACGCGGTCTCGGCTACCACGAATACTTCCTTTTCTGTGAGGACATAGGTGCCGAACCGCTGCCGGTGCTCGCCGCCGGTGTGCCGTGCCAGAATTCCGGCAGCGGCAACCATGCCGCCACCTGCGACCTTGAGCGTTTAGGACAGCAGAACGGTGTGCCGATGGACAGTATGTTCAGCTACATTCAGGATGTACTCGACCTTATCGAGTACGCCAACGGTCCCGCCGATTCAGAATGGGGCGCTCTCCGTGCCGCCGCCGGCCACCCCGAGCCTTTCAATCTCAAATATGTAGGTATCGGCAACGAGGACCTTATCAGCGAAGTGTTTGAATCGCGTTTCAGAATGATTTACGACGCCGTCCGCCGGGCGCACCCCGAAATCACCGTCGTCGGTACGGTAGGTCCGTTCTATGAAGGCTCTGACTACGATGCCGGATGGAAACTCGCCCGGGAACTCCAGGTGCCGGTTGTCGACGAACATTATTATGTGTCGCCGGGCTGGCTTATCAATAACCGCGATTTCTATGACAAATACGAGCGCCACGGTACAAAGGTTTACCTCGGCGAATATGCCTCGCATATTCCCGGACGTGCCAACAACATCGAAACGGCCCTCTCCGACGCTCTCTACCTCACCGACGTAGAGCGCAACGGCGACATTGTTGCGATGACCTCCTATGCTCCGCTGCTGGCAAAGAACGGGCACACGCAGTGGCGCCCCGACATGATTTACTTCGACAACGTCGATGTATATCCCACGCCCGAGTACTATGTGCAGCGCCTTTACG
>CABQCA010000109.1 GCA_902462525.1 uncultured Porphyromonadaceae bacterium
CAATATGCTTCGACGTATCAAGTTTCAGAATCGGTGCACCTGGTGTCAGGACGAGGCGTCCGAGATCGATCCATAAATCGCCTCTCGAATCGGCGAACTTAAAGTAGTACTTGCTGCCGGTAACATCCGCAATGCTGCGCCATTGTGTTGATGAAACATTGGGTTCTCCCTCTATCTCATAGCCATATGGAACGCTTACAGTACCCATTATGCTCGAAAGAGCGGCCCACGCGGCATCGTAGCCCACATTTGTAGGAACATGGTGAATAAAAAAGTCGGCACGTACGAAACGGTCAGGACTTTTGACTCCCCCCGGCATCATATTCACACCACCGACACCCTGCCAGAAACTATTTATAGCCGTCATCGAAGGATAAGCCGGATCATTGGTCATCACCTGAATGTCACGGCCTTTATAAAGGTTCAATTTTCCGTCAACAAACTCCATTAGCAGCGACTCGCCCCCGGCATCGGTTATGCCCCAGTGAAGGAGCGATACTGTTCCGCCATCGAATGTCTTGCCACTTATACCGAAATCATTCTCATTGAGCCATGTTTCGACTTCGTTGACAGTGGCAAAATTATCGAGAAAAAAGCTTACCAGCATAGCCAGACTTACTACAGGCACACTGTCGTTCTCAGCCGCACGGTAGACAGCCGTTTTACAGAAAAGACCCGACATCTCAAGACCGCACTCGTTCATACCTTCTGTGACTCCGCCGTCGTATCCCACAGCAAGCACCGAACCATATTTCGACACCCACTTCAGACGGTTGCCTTCAGGCATGCTTTCCTTTGCCACACCGGCAGGATATACATAGAGATTCGTAGGAATCGGCGTACGCCAGTCGAGCGTCCTGCCTATCAGCACAGTGCCATCATCGCCAAGATATACAACCCTGGAACACGCAAAGGCCACTGCAGCCGATGTCATGCACATAAGCGCTGCAAAGATAAATTTCAGATTTTTCATTGTCATGCAATTTAGATGTTACTTAAGTTTCAGCGAACAGCCCCGGACGGGAAAGCCGGACTATAAATGCATAACACAAAAAATACCCCTGAGGTTCTTCTATATCAATAATTTCCGACTGCTGCCGGATTCTTGTCAGTACTGGAGGTAAATGAATGGAACAAGGTCGCTCTGACGGGTCTGGACGACGAGAAATATTATTGCAGCGAGGAATACAGCCTGCCATACAGCCGACATATCGGCGTAGAGACGTCCGGCGCCGGCGCTCCATGAGCGTGGCGAAAGATGTGCCGCAAGCCCTGCAGCCATCGCCAAGACAATTAAGAAATAGCTTTCTATAAAACTAATCGCCACACCGGCATGAAAATTGGTAAATATCTGAGTGAATATCTGACCGACGGCTTCAAGCGACGACGCCCTGAAAAATGTGAAGCCGATTACTACCAGTGCGAATGTTATCAGACGATTGGCAAACACTGTCTCTGCACGCTCCCGCATCGCATCAGGCAATCGCCACACTTTCTTAATACTTTTATGAAGCACCAGAAGTGCTCCGTGGTAGGCGCCCCAGATGATATACATCCACGACGCGCCGTGCCACAAGCCACCTATCACCATGGTGATAAACTGGTTGAAATAGGCACGCGTTTTGCTGCAACGGTTGCCCCCAAGCGGTATATAGATATAGTCGCGCAGCCACGTAGAAAGCGATATGTGCCAACGGCGCCAGAACTCGGTAGGACTCTGAGCTTTGAACGGAGCAGCGAAGTTGTCCTTGAACCGATAGCCTAAAAGCAGTGCTATACCTATGGCCATGTCGGAATAACCGGAGAAGTCGCAATAAAGCTGAACAGTGAAGCCCACACACCCCAACAGATTCTCGAAACCACTGTAAAGCATCGGATTATCGAAAATTCTGTCGACAAAATTACCGCTGATGTAGTCGGCTATGACTACCTTTTTGATAAGGCCTGTCATAATAAGAAAAAGACCTTCAGAACACATTTCGTGCGTAGCCCGAGGGCGCTCGGCTATCTGCGGGAGCATATCTTTTGCGCGCACAACAGGGCCGGCAAGTAGCGGAGGAAAAAAGGTCAGATAGAATGTATAGTCCAGGAAACTCCGACAAGGCTCGAGTTCACGGCGATAGATGTCGACTATATAGCTGATTGATCGGAATGTGAAAAAAGATATACCTGCCGGCAAAAATACTTCGAGAGGCCTGAATTCTGCCGAGATTATCGACATGAATGCATCAGCAAGCATGTTGAAATACTTAAACCACACAAGCATCCCCACATTAACAATCACATTGACGGCAACAGCCAGTTTTCGGCCTCGTACATCACTCATACGAGAGAGTTTTATACCAAGAAAATAATCGAAGACGCACACGCCAAACAAGATAAGGACACACCATTCGCTCGATTTGTAGTAAAAATAGGCGGAAAAAAGAATGGCGGCAATCATCTTCAGCCGCGGATAGCTGCTGAGGCCGTTATAGACTGTCAGAAACAGCACAAACAGCACCAGAAAAAGACCGGTGTTGAAAAGAAGAGGACTCGCCGGATCGTAGGCGAGGATATCGATAAGACGTTCTAACATTGCGTTTATTTGGTGTGCAAAAGTAGTGCTTTAAAATGTAAAAACCAAAGCTACGCGCAGACCGCTGCTGTCGGCTTTGTAAGGCACATGCCGGTAGCTGAGGCGCCACACGTAGTCGAGACGCACAAACTGCAGTATATTCTCTATGCCGGCCGAAATTTCCATATAAAGACCGTCATTCATGCCGGCACCTGCATCTGACGGAAATACGAGCAACTCCGGGTGTTCAGCAGAGGGTATATTTTTCCTTGCCAGATGTCCATACAGCCCGCGAAAACCGACAACTTCCCTTAATTTCAGTTTCTTTATGCCTGGAATCATGTTGAAGAGAGCGCCCCGGGCTCGGTAGCTCATATCCCACGACACATAGCTTGAATTGACGAACTCCATGGGATTCATCAGCGCAAAGCTCTGTGGCTGAATAGTGTACGATATATTGGCATTGGGTATAAGAAGCTCAGGGTACGGAACGCTGCTCCATACATGCCCCCCCCCGATCATAACATCGACCGAGCCTAAGAACGACAGCCAGAAGCGTTTGCCGAAGTTCAGTTCCGTTTTGTTTACAGCATACCTTGAACCGAGAAAACCTTTTGGCGCCAGACGGTGCTCGATGCTCAGCACAGGAGCGTCTTCGTTAACAGGAATCCGGTAGCTTTTCGTCTGAATATACTTTTCTCCGGGAGCATAGCGGACCTTAAACCCGAAAACCGTTTCGGTGTAATGTCCGGGACGCCTCCCCGAGTACTCCTCGAAAGTCACAAAGCGGGAGCTCTCCTGTCTGATATTTTCCATGCTTACCCCCAACGACAGATTATTTCCCAGCTCGAGAGTGTACTGCAATGAACTAAGGCGCCGGTAAGTATCGTTATGATTGGGTATACGCTGCCACGACAGCACAAAGTTGTCGGAGTTCGTAAAAAGATAATGCGAGCCCAGATGGTCAACATCGTAGCTGTGGACAAACTTCAGTGAATGAATAGGGAACTCTCGCGAATGATATTGTTTCTTATTGAACGAATACTCTATTTCCGCCGAGTATTTCCAGCGGTGGTCGCGAATACCATATGCCACATATCCGCGTCCGAACCAGTGTTCACTGAGATTGGCCGTTGTCATGCCACCCGCGCGAAACCGCACTCCTTCAAGCGAATTATAGCTCGCAAGAGTGTTGACCGGCCCGAAATCAAACTTGCTGTTACGCCCAGTGGATATATATCCCGAAAACATTATGCGCATTACCTTTTCGCCCCAGTAAAACAGAGGCACCGACCGTAACCGGCCCGAAAGCAGCGATACACGGCTTTCTCCGTCCCGTTGCGGAAGTGTCGTTGCCCTGGCCCAAAAAGCGTCATCGCGCCCGGTGGAACCATCCTCTTCGATCAAACCCCCAAGAGCATCAAAACATGCGCTGTCGGCCGGGACATCATAACTATGATTACTGTAGCGTATTTTGCGCGATATGTACATTGGTGCCACACCGGGTACCACCGATGCATCAAGTACAAGTTCATCGCTCTCTTTCCATCGGCTGCCATCGGGTCCGCGCCCGAATTCCTGACTCATTTTGGCCGAACGGATAAAATTTAAGTTGATTTCTTCAGCAAGATGCATTTCCACACGACGTATGAACATGGCGGTGTCGCCTGTTTCCACATAGACATGCCCCGAAAAACCGTTCGTGGCTTTATTGCGCGGATAAAATGCAAGCACAGTGTAGTCCTTCCCGTCGATTTTTGTAGTATCGACAAGATAGAAACGATAGAAATCCGGGGCAATCGGCGACAGCGGACTCACAAACGAATTTTTGAGGAGCCCGATATTGTCCTGATAGAGATCGATTTCGCGAAATGCATCGTCAAGCATCACCTGCAAGTTTTTAGTGTCGGCCAACTCGTCCACTCCCCTGCTCCGCCGGCCTTTTACTATGGTCTTTTCGCTCCTGGGTGTCCGGCGAAAAATCGAACTCGCCGCTTTTTCCTCTACCGACAGATTTAGGACTGGGCGTCCGTTGATTTCCGAAGTGTCGGTATGCTCGGCCAAAAAAGGATAGCGGCGCATCAGAGCCGAAGTGCTGTCGGTGTTGAAATCCGCCATACCAATGGCCGTACGGCTGTATGTGTCGTAGCTGTAGTACTGATTACGCCGGGGATCGGTAAGCAATGCATTACGTCGTAGTCTGTTGGCAAAGTCGACAGCCGGATTATTGCGCTTGCTGTACTTACCGCGTCTCACCACAAGTTCGGCGAGTTCTGTACTCTGAGGAACAAGGTAAATGTCGTAAAGATTATGGCTTGTTTGCACAATCGGAACCTTCTTACTCGCATAGCCCTGGTAGGCTGCCGTTATAGCCTTTGCTTCCGAATCTATCACAAGCTCGAAAATACCGCTCTCGTCAGCGACACTGCCCTTGCCGCTGCCATCGACCGATACAGAAGCATAAGGAAGCCCCTGTGCGCTCACTGAGTCGCGAACTATGCCGCGAATCACAGTACGCTCCACGCCCGAAACTGTCATCACACAGGCAGCAAACATCAGCGTCATGGCAATCCTTTGGTAAAAAAGGAAGATTTGACTATTTTTGCAAAAAGAAGTTATCAATATGGCAAAAGAAATAGAACGGAAATTTTTAGTTTGTAATTCAACATATCGTTCGCTGGCATACCACCGTCATGAAATAATGCAAGGCTATCTTTCGCTCGATCCCGATGCCACCGTACGTCTGCGCATCTCCGACGGCAACGCCTTCATTACAATCAAAAGTCGCAATAAGGGCGCTACCCGCAATGAATGGGAGTACGCCGTTCCTGTCGAAGACGCCCGCGAGATGCTACGTTCATGCTGCCGCAGCCGCCTTATAGAAAAGACCCGTTACATAGTCGACGCCGGCAATGGCCTGAAGTGGGAAATCGACGAGTTCCACGCCTCTCTCGACGGTCTTACTATAGCTGAAATCGAATTGCCGACCGAGGACACGCCTTTTGAACGGCCGACGTTCATCGGCGACGATGTGACGGGCGATGTGCGCTACTACAATTCTTCGCTGGCAGCACTCTGAGACTTGTCGCGACGAACGAGACGAACCACATTCTCCACATGCTGTGTGTGTGGGAACATATCCACCGGCTGCACGGCTTCCACACCATATTTGCTGTCGAGAAGAGCTATGTCTCGTGCCTGTGTGGCTGGATTGCAGCTCACATAAACGATAACCCGAGGCTCGGCACGCATAATAGTTTCAACAACATCGGTATGCATTCCTGCCCGTGGAGGATCGACAATCATCACGTCGGGATGACCGTGCGTAGCTATAAACTCGTCGTTCAGCACATCTTTCATGTCGCCGGCAAAAAACTCGACATTATCAATACCGTTAACTGAGGCATTCACGCGGGCATCGGCAACAGCATCCTCCACATATTCAATACCGATCACTTTGCGCGCGCGGCGGCTTACGAAGTTGGCTATCGTGCCCGTGCCTGTGTAGAGATCATAGACAAGTTCGTCGCCTGTCAATCGGGCGAAGTCGCGTGCCACTTTATAAAGCTCATAGGCCTGAGGCGAATTTGTCTGATAGAACGATTTCGGTCCCACTCGGAACAGCAGACCTTCCATCTCTTCCTCGATGTATGGTTTCCCACTGAATGACACTATGTCGATGTCGGCTATGCTGTCGTTCATTTTGGTATTGACGGCGTACATCAAAGCGGTAACTTCAGGGAACTGATCAGCTAAAGCCTGCATGAGAGCCTTAATATCGTCAGGACGGTCTTCTCCGAAAACCATCACCACCATTACTTCGCCGGTCGACGCTATACGAATCATAAGAGTTCGCAGGAAGCCCTGCTGAGCGCGGAGATCGTAAAACGGAAGATTGTGTTCCTTGCCATAGGCCTTAACAAACAAACGGATGCGATTTCCGAGATCGTCCTGAAGATGACATTTCACGATGTCGAGGACCTTGTCGAACGCTCCCGGTATATGAAAACCGGCGGCATCCCGGTCGGGAAACTCCTCCCCGCTCGCCAGTTGCTCGAATGTGAGCCAGCACCGGTTCGAGAAAGTGTACTCCATCTTGTTGCGGTACTCCCAGATATTGTTGCTCCCAAGCGTGGGAGCAATTTCCGGAAGTTCAACTTTGGCTATGCGTTCGAGTGCGTCCACCACCTGCTGACGCTTGCACTTAAGCTGTTCATCGTATGGCAGATGCTGCCAGCGGCACCCACCGCACACCGTAAAATGCCCGCAGCGCGGCTCCGCACGCCGGTCACTTCTACGCTGAAAGGCAACAATCCGTCCCTGTGCATAACTTTTCTTTTTCTTTTCAATCTTTACATCCACAATGTCGCCGGGAGCACCAAAAGGCACAAATACCACCATATCGCCATGGCGCCCGAGAGCATTGCCTTCAGCCGCTAAAGCCGTTATTTCAAGTCCCTCTATTACAGGGAGTTCTTTTCTTTTTCTTGACACTTTATTGTTCTTTGGTTTATACTTGCAAAGATAAACAAAAATTCACTTCTTTACTCACATTTCCAGCACTGGATCGGACTCCGATGGAGTCCGGCCAGGTTTGAGCCACCATGGTCCGCGCATGCGCACCAGAAATATGATGCCACGGAAAGTGAGTTCGGCAGCCATCGCTATCCATACACCCTGCAGCCCCATCGTCGGAGCGAGAATAGCTGCCAGAGGTATACGCACCAGCCAAATGCTGCCGAAATTCATTACAGCCGGAATGAGAGTGTCGCCAACACCGACAAAAGCCCCGTATGCGACAATAGACGCTGCATACATCGGCTCGGCGAAAGCCTCGATACGAAGCACATCGGTGCCGGCTTCGGCTATAGCCGCCACAGGAGTCATTATTTCCATCATGCAAGGCGCAAAAACATACATCACAGCACCCATAACCGTCATTATAGCAACCCCTAGAAGCGTAGTAAGGTAGCAGAATCGCCGCACAAGACTGTAGCGGCCCGCACCGTAGCTCTGCCCGCAAAGAGTCGTCGCCGCTTCTCCGATACCGAAGCCGGGCATATAGCAGAGGCTCTCAGCCGTAACGGCAAAGGCATTCGCAGCAATCGCCACAACTCCGAGAGGTGCAACTATCAGAGTGATCGTGATCTGGGCACCGCAGAAAATGACATGCTCGGCTGTCATCGGCACAGCTATCTTCACTGCTTTGCGAAGCACGGGCTTCGTAGGCCGGTAACCGCGCCGTTTATCCGTGCCCGTAAGTCTGAGACCTTTCTGACGGCGGCAAAGATAGTACATCATCGCTGCGGCACAAATAATTTCGGCGCACACTGTGCCAAGGGCCGCTCCGAAAACCCCGAGCCCGGCACCAGGAACAGT